>CAZFBL010000036.1:0-1589 GCA_964517275.1 uncultured Candidatus Saccharibacteria bacterium | reverse complement strand
AGCCAGGGAGCTCGCCCCTTAAACAAATTTATTCTGCAACTTTTGCCTCAGCTTTTAGAAAAGTATGAAATTATTCATCAGGTCGGCTCAAAGAATTATGGCCAGATCGAAAAGAAAGTCGGCCGGAACCGACCCGGTTATCATTTTTATGCCTTTTTAGACGAAAATCAGTATGCGGTCGCTTATCTTTTAGCTGACCTGGTTATTTCCCGGGCCGGAGCCGGCAGTATCTTTGAGACAGCCGCCTGCGCCAAGCCAAGTATTTTGATTCCCTTGCCGGGAGCGGCTTCCGACCACCAGAGAGGAAACGCTTTCGCTTATGCCCGGGCCGGGGCAACCCTGGTTATTGAACAAGCCAATCTAACTCCTAATCTTTTCTTAAGCAAAATTGACCAGATTTTGAGTGATTCTGAATTAGCCCAGAAAATGTCCCAAAGCGCCCAGAGTTTTTACCAACCGGAAGCGGCTTTAAAAATAGGCCAGGCCTTGATTGAAATGGGACAATAAAAAAACCGCGAGCCAGCTTTGGTGAACCCGCGGCGGAATTATCCAGGAGAGGGCGAGAGAGCCGTCACTGCTTGAGTATTTCACATTACTTTTATATTCCTTTTGAGTATTTTCATACTCCCAAAACATAAGTTTATCGCTCGAGGGAGACAAAACGGGTCATCGAAAAACAGCGCAGTTATCACATTCAGACCACCAGATTGTTCGTCATCAGCTGCGATTACTCCGAATTTTACTCCTTCTTCACTTCCCCGGAGAGTAATCTCTACCACCCGGCCAGCCAACAAGATGACTGTTCTTTCCAAGAAAAGTACAAGAAGAAGGTATACCGAGATAAGGATTATTCCTTTTTCGGACTGGCCAATGGCGATAAAAAATGAAGCAAGAGCTAACATCAACAAGGCAACAAACAATACAAATACGGATATTGCCCGTCCCGTCTTTCTTAATCCCATCACGATTCTCGTGACTTTCTCCTTTTTTAGGTTTTTATTATTGTAATGATAGTATGTCAAACAACCATCAAAATAATAGCATGAAAAAGCCATCTCGTCAAGAAACACGGGTCAGAATTGCTCCCAGTCCGACCGGACCATTGCATTTAGGAACAGCCCGGACGGCTCTTTTCAATTATCTATTTGCCCGTAAAAACAAGGGTAAGTTTATTTTACGGATTGAGGATACTGATATTGAACGCTCGGAAAAGAAATACGAGAAAGAAATAATTGATTATCTTAAGTGGCTGGGCATCCAATGGGACGAAGGACCTTACCGGCAGAGCGAGCGTCTGGACATTTACCAAAAATATATCAAACAACTGCTTGATTCCGGTCAGGCCTTTTGGTGTTATCATACTCCAGAAGAATTAGCCCAGGAAAAAGAAGCCCAGATGAAAAGGGGAGAGGGACCGCGTCATCTTTGCCAGCACAAGGACCAGCCGCCCAAAGCAAAGAAAGGAGGCATTATCAGATTTCGCTGTCCAGATGAAAAAATATTTTTTGACGATTTAATTCGCGGTCATCTAGAGTTTGACGGCCGCCTGTTAGGGGATATCAGTATTGCCAAAGACGAGAGAACGCCTC
>CAZFBL010000035.1:0-1621 GCA_964517275.1 uncultured Candidatus Saccharibacteria bacterium | reverse complement strand
CGTCAAAATGACTGGGGGTGCTTTTTTATTTTAATATTTTCAGGGACGCCCCGGCAAGCCGGGGCCCGGGCTTTTTCTTTTTTATTCTCTGTGCTACTATCAGAAATATGATTTTGATTGGGAATGCCGCTCTTGTCGCTTAAAACAAAAAACCCGGTTGTCTTTGAACAACCAGGCGCAAGGTTAAAAGAAATATTAAAAAAGTCAAGTCCCAATCTTCTAAAGAATTTGCTATTTTTAAGAAAAAATGATATTTTGGGTTTATGGCAAATAAAAAAACGATTATTTTTGGAATAATCGCTTTAGCCGCTTTGGTCGGCGTAATTTGGTATGGCAGTCAGCGGAATCCAGCAGTTGGAGAACAGGCAGCCGCCCTGTTAAAAGGAGGTCTTTTTTCAGAAGAAGAACCCTCCCAATTAGTTGAGGGTGAATTTATTTTAGGCAATCCTGAGGCGCCGGTGACCATTATTGAATATTCCAGTCATTTTTGCGGCTATTGCGCTAATTTTCACCAAGAGACTCTGCCCTTAATTATGGAGAAATACATTGAAACTGGACAAGTCAATTTTATTTCCCGTCGGCTGTCACCTTCGGAATTGGGCCAAACCCTGCTTTGCGCTCAAGAACAGGATAAATTCCAGATAGTTGATGATTATCTTTTTGAACATGTCGGCGAGCTGCTTGAACAGACCAATCAGGCCACTTCCGAGGACGAGCTAAATAAAATTGTTGCTGACTGGCTTAAAACAGCCGCCGGCAATTCAGGTCTGGAGCAAGATAGTTTTAATCAGTGTTTTGATTCGGATAAATATCATCAGCGGGTAGTCAAATGGTTTGAACAAGCCGAAGCAGACGGCGTTGAAGGAACGCCTGCCTTCTTAATCAACGGCCAACTGATTATCGGCAACCAACCCTATGATGTTTTTGAAGAAGCGATTGAGCAGACTTTAGCTCAATAAGTTTTTTTAATAAAAAAAATAGGAGGGAATAATGAGCTCTGCGTCAAGACCAAGGTCAAGATTAAGGTCAAAGTCAAGATGTGCTAGGCAACGAAGTTTGAAATTCATAAAGAGCGCGAGAGAAGGACATGATTTTCCTAAGGGAATAAATGGAGGTAAGGAAGGAAATCTCAGAGGGGCGATGAAAGAAGAATTGTTCATGGAAGCTCTCTCCGTGCTGAAGGATAGCAAGCGGATAGTTGATTTTCTGAGAAAAGATGGAAACGGGAAAGATTTTTGGATTTGGCTTGGAAGGGGTAATCGGAAAGGACGGAGACGTCAAAGCATAGAGGTAAAAAGTTCTCAAAGAGGAATAGACGAATATACGGAAAAAGTGAGAAGAATGGCAGAGAAAGGAGAAGAGGTTGCCTGCGCGGATTTATTGATGAAAGTGAAGGACGACGACGATATTTTCAGTTTAATGGACCGGATAGTTTTAGAATTAAATTTATCCTGATTATTGATTAGCCGAAAAATATTTAGCTAATCAATGGTCAGGATTTTTTTGTTTTTTAATTTTGTGGTAGAATTAGTAATGAAAGGAAATAAAAATATGGGCAAAACGGATATTTTAATTATTGGCGGCGGTCCGGCCGGAATGGTCGCCGCCTTAACGGCTAAAA
>CAZFBL010000034.1:0-1732 GCA_964517275.1 uncultured Candidatus Saccharibacteria bacterium | reverse complement strand
TCCAAAGTATTTAATAGTCTTGCTAAGCCCGTCTTCTAAACTCACTTTTGGCTGCCAGTTTAAAACTTTTTTAGCTAAGCTGATATCCGGCCTTCTTCTCCGGGGATCATCTTCAGGCAATGAATTATAGACTAGTTTACTTCGGCTGTCGGTCAATTGAATAATCTTTTTAGCTAAATCAATTATCCTCATTTCATTAGGATTACCGACATTAACCGGACCGACAAATTTCTTCTTTTTCATCATTTTAACCATTGCCTTAATTAAATCATCAACATACATAAAACTTCTGGTTTGTTTCCCTTGGCCATAGACAGTCAACGGCTTGTTTTTTAAAGCTTGGATAATAAAGCCGGAAACTACCCGGCCATCGTCTAGGGCCATTTTCGGCCCATAAGTGTTATGAATCCTCATAATCGCTATATTGACTCCGTATTCCCGGTGATAATCCATAAATAAGGTTTCAGCACATCGTTTTCCTTCATCATAGCAGGCCCTGGGGCCAAGCGGATTAACATTGCCTCGATAAGTTTCTTTTTGGGGATGCTCCAAAGGATCGCCATAAATTTCCGAGGTCGAGGCCTGAAAAATTCTGGCTTTACTTTTCTTGGCCAGTTCTAAAACATTAATCGCTCCCAAAACATTGGTCCTAACCGTTTCAACCGGGTCTTCCTGATAATGAATCGGCGAAGCTGGGCAGGCTAGATTATAAATTTCGTCTACTTTCTCTCTTATTCTAATTGGTCGATTAACGTCATCTTTAATCAACCTGAAATCCTTATTATCCAAAAGATGCTTAATATTTTTTTTTGAACCAGTGAAAAAATTATCCAGACAAATTACTCGATTGTTCTCTCTAATCAATTTTTCGCATAAATGAGAGCCGATAAAACCGGCTCCGCCGGCGACTAAAATTGTTTTTTCTCTTTTCATAATTTGAGCTTGATTAATCGCCTAATATGCCCTATTCTAATATAAAATGACTAAAAAATCAATTCGTTCGGCCGAGGCAAAGCCGAGACAAATACTATATATTATCACTAAATCGGTCTGGGGCGGAGCGGCTAAATACGTCTATGATTTAGCGACTCATTTGGCTGATGATTTTGAAGTGGCCGTGGCGGCCGGCGGCCAGGGAAAATTTGCCCAAAGAATAAAAAAAGCCGGTTTGCCTTACTATCGAATTAATCATTTCCAGCGAACGATTAATCCCTTTAAAGAGGTCTTGGCCTTTTTTGAAATACTAAGCCTAATCTACCGACTAAAACCAGCTGTTATCCATGTCAACAGCTCTAAGGCCGGCGGCCTGGTTGGCTTAGCTGGCTGGCTGTATAAAATTCTACGAAAATTCGACTTTCGTAAAAACCTTCGCAAAGGCAAAATCCATCTTATCTTTACTGCCCATGGCTGGGCTTTTAACGAAGATCGACCCGGCTGGCAAATTTGGCTGATTAAATTTTTAAGCAGATTAACTTCTCTTTTTTGTGACCAAATAATTTGCGTCTCTGAATACGACCGGCAAATGGCCATTAAAAATAGAATCACCCCGGCTAATAAATTAGTAACCATTCATAATGGGATTGCTCTTGCCAATATCTCTTTTTTGTCTAAAGAAGAAGCCCAAAGAAAACTGTTTGGTAAGACCTCTCCCTTAGTTATTGGAACAATTGCCGAATGGACAAAGAATAAAGGCTTAATTTATCTTTTAGAGGCGATGAGGAAACTTCAAAAC
>CAZFBL010000033.1:0-1833 GCA_964517275.1 uncultured Candidatus Saccharibacteria bacterium | reverse complement strand
ATGCTCAATATGGTAAATTTTCATCGGGTTTTCTAATATTCTTTCCTTTAACCCACTGTGATATGCGGCGTGAAGGAGTAGGGAATCAAGGTGAAAGGAAAGTACTTCCAACTCGGGATAACCACACAGGTTAAACCAATTATAGCGAGACATGAGAGTAAAATCTCCACATGCATTGGTGTATAAGGGACTTGGATCTGTGATCGGAGCTAGCCCCCAATCCTGCCTAATTTCATTTAACTTTAATTTTTGAGTTTGTCGTTGTCGAATAGGGAAATAATTACCTGTACGTAGATCATGAATACCCTCGCGTTCGCAAATACGAATGACATTCTGTTTGCAAGCTTCGAGAATGATATCATGACTAACATTTTCTGAGATGTCACCAACAAATACATCACTTCGATCCACGCGATAAAAGTATCTTTCATTCAAACGGCCCGAAGCCATGTACTGCATTAATTCATCACTAAACAAAATATCAATGTTTGTGGCGAGGATGAATTTTCCCCTTGAGCGTCGGATACCCACATTCTTTGCCAGCATTTGGAAAAGCGGCAATTTATCGGAGTCTCTAAAATGCTTGTGAATTTCAGGTGGCACTTCGATTATACGAACACAGCAGGATTTTGCATCTTTTGGCCAAACCAAGGCTTGCGCTAATTTCGGTTTGTCGTATGGCGGATTCCAGTCAACCAGTATTAGTTCTATCTTAAGATTATATAGCCTGCTTTGCGAAATTATTCCATTAACGAATAATTGCATGCGCTGAAGTAAATTACCACCATGGTCGTCATTACGTGAAGTGGCAACGATAGAAAGGGGTGGATTATAATTTTCCATTTTGAAGACTCACTGACTCTTTATTTTTAATCTTCAGAGGTATCTAACCGGTCTTTATCTGGAAGATATCTTTAATTTGTTTTTTTGATTAATAACCATACGTTTGTCGTAGATGCGCTATAAGTCAAATAAAAATCCGGATGCGCCAATCCGTAATTCCGTAATCAATAAACAAACGGGTATCTATCAATGTCCCTGTTAACAGGACGAGGATGGTATTTATCTGCAGCTCCCTGACACATCAAACCATCAATATCACGCAGGTTTTTATACCCTCAAGGATATCATATGAAACTTCTTCTCCATCGCCTATACATACTGAATCCAATGATTCTATCTGTTGAAGGGTCAATTCAGGTTCTACGGGTGGAAAAGGTCCGCCCGCAACAATCGGAATATGCGGATATTTATTCTTAATCAATGTTGCGATTGACTTTGTCTCATAAAACAAAGTCCAATATCCTGAAATCTTCCCTCCACCACAGGCTCACTTGAGGCTGTTCAGTAGCAGTCATTTATGTATCAGTAACAGCTTTTCTCACCCTTATACCCCAAGACCGGTTTTCAAGCCTGACCCATTTTAACCTGTGTTGTTTGACCGAAGGAAATTTTTATCCGCGGTAAATCTTCCTTTTTCCCGGTTAATTGAATCCCTCGCTTGAAAAGGAAATTATCGTAATCATAAACTACAGATTCTTTATAACCCAAATTTGTCAACCATTCAAGAGCCTGAGTAACTGACTGGTTTCTCTTGCTGAGTGCATCGTTCAATTCAACCATCACAAAAGGATCATATTTAGTTAAAGTCTTCTCAGCCCCTTGCAAAACTTCAAAGTCAAAAGAATCTACATCAATCTTGATACAATCCAGCCTGGAGAGATCGTGTTTCTCCATAAAATCATCAATTGTAATAAAATTATATAATTTCTTTTCCGGATCTTTCCCCCAGATACGGTAAATTGAATCCTCCACCAAACCGCTCAGTTTGCC
>CAZFBL010000032.1:0-2194 GCA_964517275.1 uncultured Candidatus Saccharibacteria bacterium | reverse complement strand
TTCGTGCCTGAAGAAAAATCTGTCTAAGGGAAATGTTTCGCTAAAACCATCGTCTCTGCGAATTGTATAATGACGCACAGGACTCGCATCCCAATAACCCTCCAATGCTTTTCCAAAAACATCCATTTTTCATCCCTCCTTATTTTTTTGTCTTTGTAAACTAAAATAAGGAAAACATATTCTTATCGTCTTGTCAAGTCCGCTTCATTTCTCGCCTTTTCTGATTTCTTCTCTAATTTTTTCCATCAGGCGGGCCGTCAGCCAGAGATTGTGGAAAGTAGCCAGACGAGGACCGAGCATTTCTTTGGCTTTAAATAAATGATGGAGATAAGCCCGGCTGAAGTTCTGACAGGTATAACAGGAACAACCACTCATAATTGGTTTCTTATCTTGCCGGAAAGCAGAGTTAAAAATATTCAATTCGCCCCGCTCGGTCAAAAAGATGCCGTGCCGAGCCAAGCGGGTCGGATAAACACAGTCAAAAAGGTCAATTCCCTGAGCGACCGCTTTCTCCAAATCAGTCGGCTGACCGATGCCTAATAAATGACGCGGCTTGGCTGAAGGCAATTCCGGAATAACCCAATCCAAAATTCTATACATATCTTTTTTAGTTTTACCCAAAGAGCCGCCAATGGCCAAACCGTCAAAAGGCAATCGGCTGATAAATCGAGCGCTTTTTATTCTTAAATCTTTCCACTGACCGCCCTGAATAATGCCAAAAAGTGCCTGGTTATTTCTCTTTTTCGCTTTCAGACAAATTTCAGCCCAGTCATGAGTTCTGTCCATCGCCCGCCGGGTATATTGCTTGCTGGCCAAGGGCGAAGTGCACTCGTCAAAGGTGAAAATAATATCGGCCCCGAGGGCCTCCTGGATTTGAATTGATTTTTGGGGAGTTAAGCGATGTTTAGAGCCATCTAAATGTGAACTAAATTCCACCCCCTGCTTGTCTATTTTAGCTAACTTATGTTTGATTGCTTTCGGCTGTTCGGCCCGGCCGGGAAAAATCCCGGCGATTTTACCGACTCCCTGCTCCAAACCAAAGCCCAGACTGAAAACCTGAAAGCCGCCGCTGTCAGTGACAATCGGTCCGGGCCAGTTCATAAACTTATGCAAACCGCCTAACTGCTGAACAATTTTATGCCCGGGACGTAGATAAAGATGATAAGTATTGCAAAGCAAGGCGGCAAAGCCGATTTCCCTCAAATCAGCCGGACTTAAGCTTTTAATTGTTGCCTGGGTAGCAACCGGCAAAAAAGCCGGTGTTCTAATCCGGCCGTGCGGCGTCTTAATCAAACCCAAACGAGCTCTGGACTTCTTACTTTTTTTGAGAATTTTAAAAAATTTTTTCATAAAAAAAGGAATCAAAGCCAAGCCTTAAAGACCCGGCTTTGATAACTTAATAACCCTTATTTTTCAAAGACGCCATTGATTAAGATAATAGCCAGCTATTCCAAAAGAGACAGCTACGTTTAAAGATTCCTTCTGGCCAAACATTGGCAAATAAATAACATGGTCAGCCTTTTTCAGAATGGCCGGCGAAACTCCTTTAATTTCATTACCAATGACCAAAGCCAAGGGAAATTTAGGCTTAAATTGAGTATAAATTAAACTATTTCTGGTTTGTTCCAAAGCGACAACAAGAATGCCCTGTTTTTTTAAACCGTCTATTATCCGCCAAACCTGCCATTGGTGACTCCAACTGATGTTTTCTTCGGCGCCCAAAGCGGTTTTAGAAATTTTGTGATGAGGCGGCTGGCCGCAAATACCGCCTAGAAAAATTTTATTTACCCTTAAAGCATCGGCCGTCCGAAAGATAGAACCAATATTTTCCAAACTGCGAATATTGTCGCAGACAACATAAAAAGGCAAATTTTGTTTTATTTTCATAAATTCATTCTAATCATTCTTAATTTGATTAGCAAGAAAAAGGGCCGTTGACTATTCAACGGCCCTACACGGCAATTATTGGTCGTGTTTTAGGACACCATCGTGCCATCTTTGAGCGGCCCGGGCTCCGGCCATAACCACGGGAGATGAAGACAATGGACTTCTTCCGCCCTTTTTCTTTTCGTTTATGCCATTGTTACTACCACTACTTGAGAAAAAATTTCTGTCTCTATCACTAATCGCGATCTTGTTCTCATCTAGAACGGAGAGAAACTCTTTAGCTAAGAGACGTATCTCGTCTTCTGAT
>CAZFBL010000031.1:1256-2804 GCA_964517275.1 uncultured Candidatus Saccharibacteria bacterium | reverse complement strand
GGGAATAGTTTTCCTGGGATTTATTAGATAAACCTTTTTCAATATCTAACCAGTCTAAAAAATCATTTAAATGCTGGGGAAGTGGTTTTGAGCTTTTTTGCATAATAGATATATATTATAGAACTATTAAGGTATATTATGCGAATCAATATCTATTTTAATATACGGCTCTTAGGCCGTCAAATTATCCTTGGGGATAACTCCCCTCTTCCCTCCTGAAACGATGTCCATGTTTTTTACTTTAAAACAAATTAATAAACCAACCTTTTATCTGATTGACTTCCTTTCTGATTAGGCTACTCCCCTCTTGAATTTTAATTTTTAGGGGAGCTAGTCGGTCCTTGAGCCAGCCACCAAGGCCTTGGCCCCATTCCCGGGCTTCTTCTTTGACTTCCCTCTTAACTTCTTCTTTTATTTCTTCCTGTTTCTGATGTTTCTTTTCTTTTATTTTTTCTATAGCCTTTTTCAAGTTTTTTTCTATACTTTCCGAGAGTCGGTCAGTCAGTTGTTTCATCGGCTGAAGGGCTTTTTGGTCAATCTGCTGATAAATCTTTTCTATTTTTTCTGAATTTTCTCCGGCTGGCTTTTCCATATCTTGAGCCGAAGCAAAACCGGACAAGAAGAAAATAAAAATGATTAATAAGATTAAATATCGCATGTTTTGTCTTCGTAAAAAGGTCTTAAAAGGGCCTGACCTTTCCACTAAGTTTTTCTTAATTGACTCTTGCAAAAGAATCTTCGTTGCAAAGGTCAGACTTTTTTACGAAAGGTCGGACCTTTTTATCGGACATTCTTAAATCCTCTATCAAAGTATCAATGATAAATGACCATTTGGTCCAGACTGGTCGTTGTTTCGTAAAGATTGGAAATATAAACCTGGGTCGAGTCCAAATAGATGTTTGCTCCAAAAAGCGGGTCATGGACGACGTAGCGGCCGTCGGCTGTCTTATGGTGGACAACCACATAGTGGCCGCCTCCCCGGCCGTTGGCCCGGACGAAGACAATAACCGGATAACCTGCTCCCAACTCGCGGTCCAAACGGAACCAATCAAAAGAACTGGTGTGAGGCGGCGGACAGTTGTTGCACCTGACACTCCCCCCGCCTTGCGTCGAGGCAGGCCATCTTTGCGGCCAAACAATTAAATCATAATAATAAATTGATTCTTTGGCCAGTTGTCCGGGATTAATATTATATCCGTGATGGGTTAGAACCATAGCCACTGAGGCAACCGCGCAGCCATAATCCTCAATCTCCGAATCGCTGACTCCGATGGTCATCTTGCCCCAACGAGAATCGTCCTGTTGATAATACCAGTTCAAGGAAGCCCAATATTCAGACGGCGGTTTTTCCTGAAGTTCCTTTAAGCGGGCTAATTCCTCGGCTTTCAACTGACGCAAACGGTTAAGGTCGCCTAATAACGATTTCTTTTGGGCTTCAACATGAGCCAACATCTCCTGATATTTATCTTCCTCGCCTCGGGTATAATTCAAGAGGGCCTCTTTTGATTTTCTCTGACCGGCCAAGGACCATTGTTGATTGGTTAATTG
>CAZFBL010000031.1:0-1156 GCA_964517275.1 uncultured Candidatus Saccharibacteria bacterium | reverse complement strand
CCTAAATTGTCTTTTTGGGCCAAGATATCCTCTTCGGCCTGTTCAATACCATAACCCAACTGGATAATTTCCAGTTTGGTTCGGTCAATATCGTCTTCAGTAATGTTAATTTCTATCTGGAGTTTGTTTATCTGGGCGTTGAAAATGGCAATCTGGTTGTTTAGAGTTTTAATCTCCCCTTTTTTCTGGTCGATAACCTGTTGGTATTCAGCCGCCTGTTTTTCCAGTTCAGCCCGTTTTTGCTCGGCCTGACCAATCTGTTCGTTTAGTTCGTCAATTAAGCCGCCTTGACTGATAAAGGGCAGGATTAGAATAATCGCAGTAGCTAGAAAAGGCCAAAATTGACTAAACTCTTTGTTCATACTCTTCTATAATATAATAGCAGTTTTTAGTAATTATATCAAAAGAATAAAAAAGCCTGTTTCGGGAACAGGCTTCAGCGGTTTGACAAATCCTGTCAAATCTTTTAAAATAATAACAGAATTAGTTCTTCTTAGATTGAACAGAGAAAAGGAGGTAAAAATGGAGCGAGAAGATTTTTTAAGAGTCAAGGGCAAGCCGACAAAGATCAAAGCCGGAGATATAATCATCCTGGGTAGATGGAGCGGCGAGATTCGTTTTCTCAGACTGGTAGCTGCGGGTGGAGGCAAAAAGAGATGGAAGACTTTGGGAACATATAAGCGCGCCGATTTTTTCGATACCGGCGGGATAATTATGGAACATGAATTTATGAAAATTGCCAAGTTTGTCGGAATCACCTGCCTGCTGGGAATTTGTAAGTATAATTGCCCCAGCGATAGTTTCGCTTATCAGTTCTTGAAACCGGAGTCGGAATGATACTTCCGGTGACGGATAAAAAAATTATTAGGAGGAAAAAATGAACCGTCAAGATCTTCAAAGGTTTCTAATGTTTAGAGGCGAACTGACGATGGTCTACTCTAATGACATGTGCGATGACTATGTCTGATTACAAGGCAATGGTTGAGCTGATCGGTATTGCTCTCCTGCTGGAAACAAAAAGTATTAGCTCTGGCCATTACCGGTTTGTAAGACCCGGTCAGGCATAGAAAAGGTTCTTCTGGATCCCATCAGAAAACTTTTCTACTACTCTCTTTTTCACTCTCTCCCAAGACCGAATTACGGACTTGGGAGTTTT
>CAZFBL010000030.1:0-2941 GCA_964517275.1 uncultured Candidatus Saccharibacteria bacterium | reverse complement strand
GTATATCCGATAGCCTTCGGGCGTCTCTGGCCTTTTTCCGAGCAGTATTCAGACTGACTAGGACGATACTGGCCAAGAGGCCGATAATAGCAATGACAACCAGCAATTCAATTAGAGTAAACCCTTTATATTTCCTCATAAAAAACTTTTTTAAATAAAGAAATTTTTAAAATTAGAACTGCTTTAAAAATCTCAAATCGCCGGAGTAAAACAATCTGATGTCGTCAATCTTGTACTTAACCATCGCCAATCGGTCCAAGCCGACGCCAAAAGCGAAGCCCTGCCATTTTCTCAATGGATAACCAACCGCTTTAAAAACATTTTGATGAACCATCCCGGCCCCCATTAGTTCCAGCCAATCTCCTTTCTCTCTTTTAGCGTCAACCTCAAAGCTCGGCTCGGTAAAAGGGAAATAACCGGGCCGCAAACGCATTTTTACTTCCGGACCGAAAAATTGTTTCAGGAACTCTTCGACTATTCCTTTGAAATGAGACATTGAGACATCTTGGCCAACCATTAATCCTTCTACCTGATAAAATTGGACATCGTGAGAAGCGTCAGTTGCTTCGTGCCGAAAACAGCGGCCGGGGACAATAATCCGCAAAGGCGGTTGATTTTCCTCCATATAGCGGGCTTGCATCGGCGAAGTATGAGTTCGTAATAGTCTATCAATATCTTTCAGCCAGAAAGTGTCCCATAAATCCCGGGCCGGATGGTCTTTTGGAATATTCAAAGCGTCAAAATTATAATATTCATTCTCTATTTCCGGACCGTCAACCACCGAAAAACCGATCGACTGGAAAATTTCTTCCACTTGCCGCTGAACCAAACTAATCGGATGAGGATATCCTTCTGGCGGCTGGAAACCGGGCGCGCTGACATCAATCCAGTCTTTTTTCCTAGCCAAGCCGGCCTGACCAGAGAGCTTCTGTCTTTTTACCTTAATTACCTCGTCAATCTCACTCTTAGCTTGATTAGCTAATTGGCCTTTTTCTTTTCGCTCTTTATCGGATAAATCCTTCAATGAACGCAAAATCATAGTCAGCTCCCCTTTCCGACCAAGGTATTGACGATAAATCTGCTCAAGCTGTTTTAAGTCCTTAGCTTGGGCTATTTCTTTGAGAGCTTTTTCTTTAATTTGATTAAGCATAAATTACCGCTTAGCCAGCCACCATTCAGCCAGACCGACCAAGCCAACCAAAATAATCAGATGCCACCAGGCCAGAAGACGCTGGCTTTGTAAGATTAAAACACTGACTAAAATTGAACTTAAAAGGAGGGCTTGCCGAAAAGAAATTTCTAATTGACGACTAAGCCGACTACTGGAGACCTTTTGATGAAGGGCTCGCCGTTGGGAAAACCATCTAACCGCTAGCCCAACCAAAGTAAGCAAGCCAGTTACCGTAACTAACAAACATAGATAAAAAAGAACCAAGACCAGCCAGCCAGCCGCTAATGGGTTGAAGTAAATTAAAATAGCCGCTAAGCAGGCCCCGGCTAAAAAAGTAGCTAAAACCAATCCCGCTAGTAGAACCGAGAGATTCATAACATGAAGACACTTTAACTATATTTTACTCTATTCAGCCGGACAAAGCAAGTAGTCAAGCAATCAAGGAACGCCCTTAAAATAGTATTTTGAGGGCGTCTCTTGGAAAACCAAAGGGGTTGTCATCTCTAAAAAAATCCTTTATAATACAAACGCGGGGTGGAGAAGTAGTATCTCATGAGGCCCATAAATTATTTGTGGCTTAGAATGGTGACATTCTATGAAAAATTCCCGAAATTGCTGGAAAGTCCTTTTGGATAATCAGCAGCCAAGCCCCGGCTTACCGGGGAAGGTTCAGAGACTATAATGGGAACTGCTCGCTAACAGCGAGCAGATGGGATAGTCCATTCCATTTGGGAACAAATGGCTAATATCAAGAACCTCAAGACGTCAGTGCAAATCTGGCCCCCGCAACTTGGCTATGCCATCAAAAAGATGGACCAAAAAAGAAGAAAATAGACTCAAACACCTCTATTTAAAAACAAACACGCCGGTAGAGGAAATTTGCCAGATTATTCAACGAACACCTTCAGCAATTCAGCATAGATTAGAAATAATAGGTATTAACAACAAAAGATTTCCTTCAAAAATTAAACACCCTGATAAAATTACTCCTGCCTTAGCTAGAATTCATGCCCATATATGCGGTGACGGTTATTTTTATCAAACTAGAGTTAAAGATCGTTATGGCCCTTGGGCAAAATATCGAAAAAATTCTTATAGAACCACGTATAGAACATGTTATACTAATACTAATGTAACTTTGATTAAAGAATTCCAACAAGATATAAGAGAGGTCTTCGGAATCAAGGGAGATAAGCTTTGGAAAAATGAAATTAGGATCAAGTCCAAAAGAATATGGAGTCTGTTAAAAGAAATGGGCGCAGGAGATTCATACAACTGGAGTATATCTAAAGAAATTATAAATGCCTCAAAAGAGGTAAAAAGGAATTGGATTAGGGCATTCTTTGACGATGAAGCATATTTTGATAACGGGAACAGGATTAGAGTAAAATGTGTAAATAAAAAGGGTCTTCAGCAGATTACCAGAATGCTTGATGAGTTTATTCCCTGCCATCTTCTGCCGAAAAAAGGCTCTTATTGGGGTAAAACTTATTGTATAAATATTAACAAAAAAGACGTTCCTAAATTTTTCTCTAAAATAGGCACGCTTCGTTATCAAAGTAGTAAAAAAATATAATATTGTGCCGGGGTAGCTCAATTGGTTAGAGCGACAGACTCATAAGCTGTAGGTTGTGAGTTCGATCCTCACCCCCGGTACTCTTTTGGGGACGTAGTTCAGCCCGGAGTGAACGTCTGCTTGTCACGCAGAAGGTCGTGGGTTCAAATCCCATCGTCCCCGCCAGAATTCCGCGTTGGAACCGCATAAGGTGG
>CAZFBL010000029.1:0-3152 GCA_964517275.1 uncultured Candidatus Saccharibacteria bacterium | reverse complement strand
GAAGCAACAATCGACGTAGCCAATACTATTTCTGACGAAAGCGAAGCAATGATTCTTCGCAACAACGCTTTAGATTTGGCTGAATTAGTCGCCGCTGACCAGAACGAAACCGGCGGTTGGTTTATCGCCAGTTGGTCCAACGATAATTCTCGTTTAGGCCAAGCTTCGGCTATTCGGATTTTGCAGTTAGCCAACGACGCCGATTTGGATGTAGATTATACAGAAGCAATCGCTGATGGCGTAGATGCGCTTTTGACCCAACAGAATAGCGACGGTTCGTTCAAAGTTGGCGCAAACAAATCTATTCAAACCACCGCTTACGCCGCTTTAGCCTTAGAAATGGCTGGAAACCATACTAATGCAGTAAAGGCTATTGAGTACATGGAATCTCAGCAGCTTTCTAATGGCGGTTGGTACGAGGAAGAGGGAACGGATGAATACCCAGAAGTCAACAGTGAAGCTTTAAGAGCGATACTCTCGATTAGCGAATAGGTCTATAGGTCTTATAATTAAAATCTTTTAGGTTGCCTCGAGGCTTTCCTTGTAGCTTTTGAGGGGCAACCAATAAAGACTTTAATCTTAAATCTCACTTTTATGAATTTCCGAAAAATAGATATCAAGAAAATAAAAAGCAGAATCAAAAAGGCCAAGAAATCGTTTCAGAAATCGTGGCCAGTATTAGTAGAGCAATATTTGCCGGCCAGACGGAGAAAGATTCTATCTTGGCTTGGCTTTGGTTTCTTACTGGCTGTCTTAGTCTTCGTCCTTTTCCCTCTTTTGCCGATTGAAAACAACTATTCCCTGAAAATGGTTTCATCCGGTTCAATGGAACCGGCCATTAAGACCGGTGGAGTTATTATGGTCAAACCAATTGCCGAATATCAAGTCGGCGATATTGTTACCTATCAATACGGCCGCTACGCCAGAAACCTGACCACTCACCGAATCATTGAGCGGACCTATAACGGTTTCGTCACTAAGGGAGACAATAATAATGCGGCCG
The DNA here is from genome assembly GCA_964517275.1 of uncultured Candidatus Saccharibacteria bacterium. Lineage (GTDB taxonomy): Bacteria > Patescibacteriota > Minisyncoccia > Portnoybacterales > UBA2143 > CAYXST01. The sequence continues at coordinate 2,149 of CAZFBL010000029.1, read as the reverse complement.
ATATCAATCCGGTCAGCCAAGAACAAATTTTAGGCAAGGTCTTTTTGACTATTCCTTATGCCGGCTACGCGGTTAACTTCATCCACTCAAAATTCGGCTTTCTTTTGTTAATTTTGGTCCCGGCCCTAATAATTATCGGCAGCGAAAGCTTTAAAATTTACCAAGAAATTAAAAAAATGCGCGGCCGGAAAAATCGGAAAAACAAGTATTCCTTTAAGAAAATAATGTCTAAATTTTTCGTCTTGCTGGTCGTTACTGGCGGACTAGTCGCCTTCGTTGGCCATACTGACTGCTATTTTAGCGCTTCAATCCTTTCTGCCAACAATCTTTTCCAGGCCGGCGAGTGGACGCCGGTTCTTGACCCGATTGGCAACCGAGTAACTGAGGCCGAATTGCTGCTTGAATTTGCAATCTCGGCTACTGACCCGAATAATGATTCCTTGGATTATTCGGCTTTCAATTTGCCGGCCGGGGCCAATTTTGCCGGACAAATATTTTCTTGGACACCGGGTGCCGACCAAGTCGGGACTTACCCCGGAATTCTCTTTGAGGTCTTTGATGGAAAACACACCGATTCAGAAAGCATTACTATTACCGTTACGGCCAGTTCAACTCCTTTTGAATAAAAATGAACGCTAATCAACGACAAATAAAACTGAATAAAAAACTTCTGAGCGGTTCTTTAATCTTAACCGCAATTATTTTAATTGGCCTCTTTTTGCCTTGCCTACCAGCCCGGGCCGAAATTATTCAATTTGGAGTTAAAAACATTTTCGTCGACTTTAAGGGATTGCCTTTCAATTTAAACAACTGGGCGCCGGGCATGAGCCAGACAGCGGAAATGACTATCGAAAACAACGAAGATTTCGAGATTAATGTCTATTTCCAAGCTGAGAAAATATCCGGCTGCGATATCTTAGCTAATTCCTTAACCATCTCGGCTGAGAACAAATCAGCCCATTTGCTGAGTTTATTCGATGATAAAATAACCCTTGATTCGATTAATTCTGGCCAGACTCAAGAATATCAGCTCAAAATAGATTTTGACAAAGAAGCCGAGAATGACTGCCAGGATAAAAATGTAAACTTTAATTTTGTGATTACGGTTGAAGAAATAGGAGCCGAGGGCGAAGAAGAAGAGGTGATTATACCCGGCGGAGGCGGCGGCTATTCTTATTCAGCACCGACCGCTCCGACTAGCCAGACCGGTCAAGTAACAGCTACTCCCGAACAAGGAGGAACAACTACTTTAACCAATCCTGACGGTAACCAGATAGAATTGATTATTCCGGCCAGCGCCCTTAGCCAGCCAACCACTTTTTTCATTAATCAAGTCGAACTCAGCTCGGTCAACCAGCCCGACCCGGACAGCGGCCTTTTCTTAATCGCCGGCTGTCTCTATCAGATTACCGGCCAGCAGGCCGATGGCAATTTAGTCACCGAATTCAGCAAGGCGCTTACTTTGAATTTTAGCTATACCGACGAACAAATCGCCGGCTTGGACGAGGCCTCGCTTAAAATCTACTACTGGGACGGAATAGATTGGGCGGTTATCGAAAACAGCCAAGTAGATGTAGACAACAATACGGTGACTGCGTTGGTTGACCACTTTACTATTTTCGCTTTAATCGGGACTAAAGCTGAACCGGCCGAAGAAATAAGCATCATAGAAAAAATCAAAGAAATTCCCGAGGCGATTGCCGAGCGAGCCAGGCGTGTAATCGAGGAAATTATCCGGCCGGCTCCCGAAGCCGAGGCCGAAAAGCCGGCCGAGACGGAAGGAATTAGCCCAGAAGAAGAGGCGGCCGGAGAAGAAGTGCCAAAGACTTCAGCTTCAATGTTAGCCGCTATCGGCAATATTCTGTCTTTTGGTACCGGCAGTGTCGCTATTGGCATAATCGTCTCGCTGATCGCCTTAGCGATTATTTTGCTGGTTGGCCGAGCTATCCGTTTAAGCCGAAAACTCAAGTCTAAGTAAATTAACTTAATTAGTGAAGCAAAAAACCGGTCAAAACCGGTTTTTTGTTATTCTCCTTGACAAAATCACATGATACCATTGACAGCTTTTTTAATTTTATGATAGGCTATTTAAAGAGAGAAGAGGGGAAAGAAAAAGGCTCGTTCCGGTGAACGGGCTTTTTTACAAAAA
>CAZFBL010000028.1:0-3711 GCA_964517275.1 uncultured Candidatus Saccharibacteria bacterium | reverse complement strand
CGGGTGATACGTCACCATTCGTCATAGACAAAGACGGCAACGTCGGCATCGGGACAACGACGCCAGATTACAAATTGCAGGTAGATGGCGATATAGCACCCGATTCTGATGATGCTGATGATTTGGGTAAAGACGGTCTAAGATGGGCAAATTTATGGGTTCATACCGAGCATGTCGGTGATATTGAGTTTGCAAATCAGTTCAGAATGACCGAGGCGACGACCACGGGATTCTTCGCTGGCGCTCAGAATGACGAGATTGGCGAGAATGACGAGATTTACGACGCTCTGTCCATCAACAACGCTTCCAGCACTTCCTTGCTCTATTTGGTCGAAAATGGCCACATCGGCATTGCCACGACTAGTCCAACCAACATCCTGACCATTGGCCAAGGAGCGGGCAACGCCATCGCCGACGGCTGGGACGTCTATTCCTCCCGCGAATACAAAACAGAGATAACCTACTTAGAAGAAACAGATTATGAAGATATCTTGGAAGAAATAGAAGGAATGGAATTAGCTCGGTATAGATGGAAGAAGGATGTTGAAAATGGGGCAGATTCAAGGGCTGTCCTTTCGGACGCGCCCGAAGCGCGTGATCCTCAATGGCAGTCCTTGAATCTGGGAGTGATTGTTGAGGATGCCGGAACGCCGGCTGAAGTCCTCTCTAAAGACGGCAAATCTATTTCTCTCTATGACTACGCTTCTTTTGCCTTGGCCGGGGTCAAGGCGGTCAACAGCAAATTAGAAATTTTAGATGAATTTTTGACCGTCAAACAGGACGAAGAAGGCAATTTGATAGAAGTTGACCCCTTAGAGGGATTGAGAGCCAGGTTGGCCGAACTCGGCTTGGTTATTGACGAGGACGGAATTTTAATAGTTGAGAAAATTAAAGCCAAAGCGGTGGAAATCGAAAGCTTGCAGGTCAAAGCGGAAGATATTGGCAAAACCGGCATAACCTTGTATGATAGAAGCACCGGCCAGCCCTATTGTTTCTATATTGAAAATGGCCTTTCTATGACTGTGGCTGGCCAGTGCGCGACGGCCGTTACTCCGGAAGAACCGTCGCCGACTGGTTCTCCGTCTCCGTCTCCGTCTCCGTCTCCGTCGTCTTCATCGCCGGAAGATGACTCTGGCCAATCAGAACCGGTTGTTGAGGAAAGCAGTAGTCAGTCAGACGGCTCTTCGGGCGGCTCTTCGGATGGTTCTGATAGTTCGAGTTCCGATAGTCCGGCGGAAGAATCCGGTCCGGAAATAATTAGCGCTCCGGAGAGTGTCAGTACTGAATTAACTTCGGAAGCAAATCAGTCAGAAGCAAGTCAAGGAGAGTTGGGAACGGCAGAAGCGAGCGCGAATGAGGCAGGCGAACAAAGCGGAGACAGTCAGCCAGCGGCTAGTCAGGCCGAGGCATCGGCTGCGCCAGACAGTTCGGAGCAAAGCGGCTCGGAATCAGCCTCGGTTTCAGCTCCGGCTCCAACTTCCCCCGAAGCATCGTCGGCCCCAGCCCCAGCCCCGTCTTCTTCAGAAACGTCGTCGGCCCCGGATTCGTCGGCTTCGTCAGTCCAGATGGTCTCAAGCGAAGGGACTTCTTCCGAATAGTTAGGCTGGACTGGCTTTATATCGTAAAAGGTCTGGCCTTTCTCATCTAAATATTTTCTAGTTCGTGTCGGCAAGGAATCTTTGCGGGGAAGGCCAGACCTTTTAATTAAAGCGGCTGTTGAGTAAACTTGCCTGATAAAAACAGGCCTCGAATAGTAGAGCGACCGTTTGATTTTCTAAAATAGGGGGCATTTTAGGAATAAAAATAAAGGCCTCAATGTCATTTTTAGGCTTAAATAGGTCGAAAAATCGCTTGCCGTTTAGAAACCCGCTTCAATGAGCCAAAATTCTCATTTTTGACCTGTTTTCAATAAAATTTTAAAAAAAGCATTAATTTTTTCTAAAATTCGAGACATAGCTTATTCAAACAACCAAAAAGGCCTGACCTTTCTCATCCGAAGGCCGAACCTTTTAGATGGCGGCCTTAAATTAAACGAACTTGTCCATGCTTTTAGAAAAGCAAAAATTAAAAGAAGAAAAAGTTTTGACTCGTTGTCCTTATTGTCAAAGCAGTCAGGTAGTCAAAAAAGGCCGGCGCCGGAAGAAAATGGAGGAAGTCCAGCTTTATTATTGCCGTCATTGCCAAAGAAAATTCACTTCTCAAATCAGCAAAGGAAAAACTTATCCCCTGCGTATTATCTTGGAAGCAATCACCCTTTACAATCGCCTCCAGCCGCTTAGAGAAATCAGCCAAAAAATCAAAGAAAAATACGGCTTTGGAATAAGCGAGCAAACAGTTCTCAATTGGCTTAAGGATTACCGCCAATACCTGCCTTTCTTGAGAATGAGAGATTTTGTCGCCAAAAAATATCAGCCGAAAGAGATGATTGAAGAGGTTCATTTAATTCACGACCAAATTTACGATTTTAAGTATCACCGGGCCAAAACCGCAGCCATTTTGGACGAAGATTTCAAGCATTACAAATTGCGGCCGATTAGCGAATTTTTGGAATTAGTCGCTTTGGAGTGTCCGCATCATATTTTTAAGGAATCACAGAACCGGGCTTCCGAGTATCATAATTTTTTTAACCCCGATGAGGTAAAGATTGTCAGGAAAGACAACACGGCCGGCAAAATTGTTCGCTTTGTCATGCAGGCCGTTTCCAATAACAAACTCCGACATCAGATTCTTGAGGAATTTATGCTGGTTAACGATTCGGTCACCGTCGGCGTAGAGGTGCCGGTTTTGCTGGACCGCGACGATATTTTGCATTTTCAGAATCAGTTAAATTGGCAGGTGCCGATTGACTTGAGCGAAGAAGAGGCGGTTACCGGCCATATTGATATTGTCCAGGTCAGAAACGGAACGATTCACATTATGGATTATAAGCCGAGCGCGGCCAAGGTTAAACCGGTTGACCAGCTTACTTTATACGCCTTGGCTTTGTCGCGACTGACTTCCTTGCGTCTTTTTAATTTTAAATGCGCCTGGTTTGATGAAGATGATTACTTTGAATTTTTTCCGCTTCATATGGTTATGAAAAAGAAGAAAAGAAACAAAAAATAGCCGGGGCTTGAATCCGGCTAGTTGGTAAAAATTCTCTTTTAATTTTAACCTCCCTCTGTCTTCTTTTATTTTATCATTTCTTTTTCTTTCTCAACCGATTAAATTGTTCAATAGTAAGTTTTGCTCTTTTGATTTGGGCGGCCAGTAATCCGGGCGCTAATTCTTTATGGTCAGGAATACTTAACGGAGGATATTCTGGCTGGCTATTATGCAAAATCATATGACTTCCTTCTTGGCGGTCAAGCTCATAGCCAATTTTTCTCAAAGTTCTAACAGCCTCTCTGCCTGAAATATTACTCAAGACACCCATAAGATTAGATTTTTAATTCTATATAATTAGGGGTCAATACTTCAAGAGGGGTAGTCTGATGGTGTTTTTTGAGAACTTTGATATAACCGCGAACAGCTTCCCGGATATTCTTTAGGGCCTCCTTTTGGGTTTTCCCCTGAGACATGCAACCTGGCAAAGATGGACAATCGGCGATAAAACCCTTATATTCAAAATCATATTGTAGATTGATTAATAACTTCATATATTTAAATTATAGAATTTTGGAAATATCTGTCAAGAAGGGTTTTTGAGGGATTTTGGATGAGCGAAGCATT
>CAZFBL010000027.1:0-4268 GCA_964517275.1 uncultured Candidatus Saccharibacteria bacterium | reverse complement strand
AAATGAGGTTGATTTTCGAATAAAAATTTAAATTCCCGACTTTTAAGTTATCCACAATCATCAACCTCAAGAGAAAAATTAATTAAAACCCCGGAAAAGTGAATTTTAAGATAGTGAGAGCGAGAAAGAGAAATCTTGTCTGATCAAGATATTGAAATCCATTTCCCGTAAAGAATCTTGGGAAAGGATTTGAGGAATATTCACTGGGCCATTCACCGGGTTCAGAGAAACATCTTTTATTAAAGGGTTGTCCTTTCGGATTAGGCCATTTGCGAAGCAAAGAACACGTCTGAAAAGGCAACGCTTTGAGGATATTTAAAAAGTGAAGCCCCGGTTTTTGTATAATAAAATTAGATTTTCAACTTAACAGATTGCTCTGTCCGTTATCCACAATTATTCTCTTGACCGGAAATAAGAAAAAAGTTAAAATTATAATAAAGCTTAAGAATGATTGATAAACTTTAATAATTTTGGCTAAAAACTATGCAATATATTACTATTAAAAAAGCAGCTAAATTACTTCATGTAACTCCCCTAACTCTGAGAAACTGGGACAGAAGAGGAATTTTAAAACCATATCGTCACCCGGTCAATAATTATCGTATTTACCGCTTAGACCAAATAGAAACCTTTTTACGAAGACTGGAAACAAGTCGAGCTAAACAGTCCAAGAGAAAAATAGATTTGTTTTAATGGCTTCAATCAAAAAACCGAGCTAACTAGCTCGGTTTTTTGATTGAAGTAAAGTGAAAGATGTTAATACCCCGAAAATCCAAAAATCACCAAAAATACTCTTTAACTCCTGGCTTTAATGCTCTGTAAAATACCCAATCCTAAGAATATACTGACTAAACTGCTGCCGCCGTAACTGACAAAGGGCAAAGTCAGACCGGTAACCGGTAAAAGAGCCATATTCATTCCAATATTAATCATTACCTGAGCAAAAATCATAATTGCCAGTCCGGCTGCAAAAAGTCGGGAGAAATTATTCGACGAGTTCAGGGCAATTTTAATAATTCGCCAAAATAGCAGAGTAAACAAGGCCAATAGAAACAAAACCCCCGCTAAGCCCCTCTGTTCGGCCAAGGTAGCAAAGACAAAATCAGTATGTTGCTCTGGCAAAAATTTAAGACCAGCCTGGGAACCGGCCGCCGCTCCCTGACCGAAAAGGCGTCCCGAGCCGATGGCAATCAAAGACTGGCTAATATGGTATCCCCGGCCGAGGGGGTCTTTCTCTGGATTCAGGAATGTAATAACTCTTTCTTTCTGATAATCTTCCAAAAGGAAAAACCAACCGGTAATCGAGAGCAGGACAACAATGGCGAAAAGAATCAACAGATGTCGCGCCTTAATGCCAGAGATAAGAACCAATCCCAGCCAAACGGCCAATAGGACGAAAATCGAACCAAAGTCCGGTTGAAGGACAATTACTGAAATAGGCAAACCAATGTATAACCCGGAAACAATCAAATGGCGAATGCGATACATTTCAATATGGCGTAAAGAAAAATATTTAGCCAGCAGAAGAACGACAACTATTTTAATGAATTCAATTGGTTCAACTTGTATTGGCCCCAAGCGAAACCAACTGCTAACTCCTCTAATTTCTTGAGAGAATAAAACAAAAAACAAGGAAGCCAGGGAAAACAAATAAAGCGTGATTAAAACGGAGGAATAGTTCCTGAAGATACGGTAATCCAAAAAACTTAAACCGAACATTAGCAAAAGAGCCAGAGCAAGAAAAGAAAGTTGCTTCTTGAAATGAACAGCTGATTCCGGGGAACCGATTCCATAAATAGTTAAAAGCCCTACTCCGGTCAGAAGCAGGACAATAACAATTAAAAACCAATCTAATTTTCGAAGATGAGCAAACATAACAGCGAATAAAAATATGGGCATCCGGATTTCATATTTTAAAAATCCGGCTTTCTAAATTTCAATACTGCTGAAATTCTTCAGGCTCTTTGGTCTCCGGAGACAAGAAATTAGCCGAGTCAAAAACATTGGTTTCAGCCTCCGCTTCAACAAAATTAACCTGTCCGTTTATTTCTCTGAACCAGCTAACCGTAAAATCGCGTCTCTGACCGGCCGCCAATGTTCTAACTTCTGTCTGATTAACGGCCAACAGTTGATTGCCGGCATCAAATAACAAGATATCAATGTCTATTTTTTCAAAACCGAAATTAGTTCGGTTGAGTAAGATGCCTTTAACCTGACTAAAACCTAACTCTTCACTTGGCAAAAGATGGTACTCTTTCTGCTGGACGAACAGCTCGGGCGGTTGATAGTCCTCTATTTTCCGCCAATCAATCTGGCCAAAGGAAAGTTTGATTTGCCCGACCGGCTGTTTGACTTCCGTTTTTGTCTGGAGAAGATACTTGGTCTGATTAGGTAAAACAAAAGTGGAGCCGGTCAGCCGGTTGGTTAGATTGCCTTGAGAATCATAAACTTCAAATTGGTAAGGGACCTGACCGCTGCCATAATTAGGATTAGGATTTTTAATCCGGGCCGCTAAATCATAAAAATTATCTTGGCTGGCGACTGCCTCTGCCCATAAGACTTCTATATCCTTTATATAAACCAGTTCGCAGGGCGGACAGGGACCGCCGCAATCAATACCCTTTTCTCCCTGATTCTGAATGCCGTCGGAACAAGAAGGGGCTGGCTGGTTAAAATAATAGACCAAAAAGACCAAACCGGCCAAAATCAAGAAAAAAATCAAACCAATGTAGATTCTTTTATTCGTTCTTCTACTCATAAAAACTATTATAAATGCCTGGCCGCTGTCCTTCAAACATTCCAGGACGCGGACTGGTCACTCATATTATAAGGCTTTTATCAAGGACAGTAAACCCCGCAGTAAACTGCGGGGTTAAACTAAATCCATTTGGGCACAGATACGGGGACTACCTACTTTCGCCTAAAAGACTATCATCGGCCTTAGTGGATTTCACTTCTGTGTTCGGAATGAACCGCTTCGCCGAAGCAAAGCGAAAAACAGGTGGGACACCACTAGTATAGTCCCCATATCTGTGTCCAAAAAACAAAAGAATTATATTCAGCAGGAAAAATGCGGGATCTGTTTGGATGATTAATTAGTACTCCTCGGCTGAACGCATTACTGCGCTTAGACCTGGAGCCTATCAACGTGGTCATCTCCCACGAATCTACGATACCTTATCTTGGGTGAGGCTTCGCGCTTAGATGCTTTCAGCGCTTATCCCTTCCAAACTTAGCTACCCAGCATTGCCCCGGGCGGGACAGCTGGCAGACCAGAGGTTTGTTCTTCCGGATCCTCTCGTACAATGGAAGACTTCCCTCAAGTATCAACGCCTGCGGCAGATAGGGACCAACCTGGCTCACGCCGGTCTGACATATAAATCTATTATTACTAATAGTACAGACTATAACTTGTCGCTCGTCTAGCTTCGTGGCCGAAGCGGGACTAAGGCGACCTGACGTATTACGACAGTTTAAATCTCAATTATTGAGCACCTATCGCCTAGTCATTTTGAATGACTAAGTCGTTACGGGGACAAAATTTTGTATCCCATCGAAGATATTACGAATGGCCTAATTAGTCTAATCAACTCCGCCTTACTTGCCTTAAATACTCTTAACCGATAATTATTTCTATCTTTATTTAGATTCGCTCGCAACTCATACTTTCTTCTCAATAAGTTTTTTAACATTACCTGTTCTTTACGAGTGAAAGATTGGACATTATACCTTACAGAATCTTTGTCACTATCACCATCGTCCATAGTCCAAACCGCTAAGGAAAGTGGCGTCAACAAACTATAAAGGTTCTTAGGCAAAACTTTTCTCTTTTCGTTATAGAACAACGAATGTAAATTTCCCAATTCTCTAAGCGTTAGGGTATGAAAGTACCAAGAAACGCAATTGATATTTCTTTTTCTATCTTTCCAAGCAATTTTTTTCGGTTCGTTGTTAACTATATTCTTAAGAATTCCGTATTTCCAAAACAAATATTCTTTTTGTTTCTCACCATGATGAATTCTCAATCTCGCACTTCCGTTTTTTGAACGACATTCTAATCTTCCATCACCTAAAAGACATCCAATAATCATCTGTTTTTGGAAATTAGAGATATGATTTTGTCTTCCCACGGTATTACCCATTATTTATATTATATCATAAAAGATAATGGGCTTCACCGTTATTAGTCAGTTTTATCTGGGCTCATTTCCATTTACCCAGCTCGCGTACCTTTTTAATGGGCGAACAGCCCAACCCTTGGGAGCTTC
>CAZFBL010000026.1:0-4436 GCA_964517275.1 uncultured Candidatus Saccharibacteria bacterium | reverse complement strand
GAGTTAAGCGGGGCGATTAATTCTTCGGCGGTCATTGGGCCCGACGGCACGGTTTATATTGCCTCCGACGACGGATTTTTGTACGCTTTCGGAGAATATATTTGAGGGATGCCCTCGCCTAAAACCCTTATTTTAAGCCACTGTAGCCAACTGTAGCCAAGGGATGCTCTTTTGAGGGGCGCCTTTAAAAGGACATCTCTTGGATAAACATTTTGAAGATATTTCTTGAAATCGCCTTTTCCTCTTGACATGTTTTCTAATCTTTACTATATTTAAACTAAGGCCAGAAACTCAGAAAAAAGGAGGTGAGGAAATAATTTTTTATAGTTTTTTAACAAGTTGGCCTGGAATCTTAACCAAAGGGGGATGCCATGAGCATAAGAGGATTCACGCTTGGCAGAAGATTCAGCTTGACGATTATCGGTCTGATGTGTATGGTGGCGCTTTTGTTTATCCCGGTCGCAACGTTGCCGATAGCCAGGGCAGCACCCGTTCCCATGGCGTTGACAACGGTAGAAAGTTCGATCTATAAAGTTTATACAGTGGCTCTGGCTCCGGTTCCCCGGATGACGAAAGTTCAGGTACCGGAAGCTTCAGGAGCGCCTACCCCGATGGCTCTGGCAATAAGTTGGATGACGGATGGCTTTATGGTAATGCCGGGAGCCATGGAAACTCGGAAAGAGGTCCCTGTTAACGCGAACGCGTTGGGAAATTCCTTTGATCCCTATTTGCTCGAAAAGATGATAATCTGGAAGGCCTTGAACACGCTGGAAGTAACCGATTATAATCGCGCCTGCGCCTTTTCAACAAGACGGATGTTCCTGGGCGAACACATTGGCGCCCTTGGTCTCGGTCCTGGCCCGTATTCGCATTTTTCTGCTGATATTATGGTTTATACTACCGGTTTCGAGTTTGTGCCCGCCGCAAAGCAGAAAAATTGGATGTTCGATATTGATAAGACCACCATCGCCAGGAAAATCAATGTAAACAGGTCGACGGCAACAATTCTCAAACTGTAGAATGTTGCCGAGAGGATCTCACAAGGGGGCAGAGTCAAAAAACGGCTCCCCCCCTTTTTTTATTTGCCTTGATTGGAAAAATCCTTTATACTATAAGGTCCGGCCTATGAGGTCCGGCCTGCGAGGCCGGACCTCATAGGCCGGACCTCAAAACATCACAATGGGGAAGAAACCTTCAATTGAAATTTCTCAAATTGGCGGTTATTATCATGTTTACAATCGCGGTAACCGCCAGGAAAATATCTTTTTTGATGGGACCGACTACGTCGGCTATTTGGAGAAATTAAGGAAATATAAAGAAAAGTACAAAGTTTCGATTATTTGTTATTGCTTGATGCCTAATCACGTTCATTTATTGGTTAGGCAGGACTCAGAGATTCCGATTTACAAACTTATTCAACCTTTGCATACAAGCTATTCGATGTATTTTAACAGGAAATACGATAAAGTGGGCCATTTATTCCAGGGTAAATTTAAACAAAAACCAGTTACCAAAAACGAGTATTTACTTTATCTTTCTTCATATATTCATTTTAATCCGATTATCGGCGGCTTGGTTAAAAGATTAGAGGACTACCAATGGTCAAGCTATCCTGATTATATTGGTTTGCGTGAGGGGACCCTTTGTGATAAAAAACCAATTTTAGATGATCAGTCCTTGGATGAATACAGACAATTAACCGAGGAAGAAATAAAAGACAAATTGATTCAAAAAGAATTCCAGGAAACACTTTTTTTGAGTGAATGTCCCTAAAAGCCGAAGGTCCGGCCTGCGAGGTCCGGCCTCGCAGGCCGGACCTCAAACTCGAAATCTTATGAAAGGAGTTATTTTAGCTGGTGGCTATGGCACGCGGTTACTGCCGCTGACCAAAGTTGTCAACAAGCAATTATTGCCGGTTTATAATAAACCGTTGATTTATTATCCTATTTTGACCTTAAAGGAGGCTGGAATTAAGGAAATTTTAATTATTTCCGGACCGGGTCACGCCGGCCAATTGCTTGATTTACTTGGTTCAGGAAAACAATTAGGAATAGATTTGAGCTATGATATTCAGGAAGAGCCCAAAGGAATTCCCCACGGCCTGGCTATTGCCGAAGATTTTGCTGATAATGGTCAAATTGCTTTAATTCTCGGTGATAATATTTTCGAAGATAGCTTAAGAAAGGCGGTGGCTAATTTTAAAAAACAGAGACAGGGAGCCAAGATTATTATTAAACAAGTGCCTGATCCGGAAAGATTCGGGGTAGTTAAGTTTAATAAAAAAGGCGATAAAATAGCCAAAATTGTTGAAAAACCAAAGCGACCGCCGACCAATTGGATGGTCACCGGTTTTTATTTGTATGACCAGCGGGCTTTTGATATAATTAGAAAATTGAAGCCTTCGGCTCGCGGAGAATACGAAATTACCGACCTGAATAATTTCTATGTTCATGAGGGGACAATGACTTATCAGAAAACCAAAGGCCGTTGGATAGACGCCGGCCTATTCGATTCTTTATTAGAGGCCAATCTTTTTATGGCTAAGAAAGGAGTCAAACTTAAGCAATTTCAACTATGAAAAAGCGTCAATTTGTTAAATTCTACGACCAATACGCGCCGCGGCTTTACCGATTTATTTACCTGAAAGTTAATTCGCCTCAAAATTCTGAAGATTTGACTTCGGAAGCTTTTTTTAGATTTTGGCAGAATTTAACTAATAAAAAGGAAAAAATCGACAATCCACCGGCTCTTCTCTATCGGATAGCCAATAATTTGGTGACTGATTTCTATCGGAAGAAGTCGCGAACCGAGTTAATTACTGACCCGGGAGAGAATATTTTGACTAAAATCCCTGATAAGACAGATTTAAACGAGAAAATAAGCTTAGATTCGGATATGGTTAGAATTAGAGAAGCTTTGGCCAAATTAAAGGGCGAACACCAAAATATTATTATTTGGCGCTATTTAGATGATTTTTCCCCTAAGGAAATTGCTCAAATTATGGAAAAGCCCGAAGGAACGGTCAGAACTTTACTTTACCGAGCTTTAAAGTCCTTAAAAAGCGAGGTCCGGCCTGCGAGGCCGGACCTCGCAGGTCCGGCCTCACAGGCCGGACCTCGGAATTCTCGGAGTCGGAATAGGAGAATTGAGTGATAAAATGGGGGTTTATACGTCATAATATATAGAAATGACTGATAAAGAATTAATTAAGAAAATTAAACAATTAGAGCAAATCCAGCCTTCAGCCGAATGGCTGGGTTTAACGCGTCAGAAATTGATTTCAGGGGTCATTCTTTCTGATGACCCTCAAGAGCAAGTCTTAAAATCAAAATTCGGCTTTTTTAATCGGCTTAGGGGCTTGGAACTCCAGCCGGTCGCTTTAGCTCTTTGCCTCTTGCTCATTTTTATGGGCGGTCCCTGGCTGTTAGTTGAAGCGGCTCAATACAGTCTGCCCGGCGAAGCCCTTTATTCAGTCAAGAAGATTAGCGAGCAATTTCAGGCCCGGGTGGCTTCGGATAAGACCAAAGCCCAGTTACAAGTGGAATTTGCCGGTCGCCGCTTGGAGGAATTGACTAAAATAAGCGAGGATTCCTTTAGTCCGGAGGAAAAGGATGAAAAGGTTAGGGAAGTAGTTGATAATCTCAAAGATAATTTGGCTGGAGCTAGTGTTTATGCGGCTAAAATAGACAAGGAAAAGGCGATGGCCGTGGCTGAAAAAACCGAGAAAATTAAAGAAGGGTTAAATAAGACCAGGGAAGAGGCCTCGGCTGAGCTGGAAAATGATTTAGACGAAGCTGAAAAAGCGATTGAAGAGATTAATAACCAGGTTTTGACTGTTTTGACTGGCCAAGGCCAGGAAACTACTGAGGGAACAGCGACGACTACTCCAGTCGAAGAGACTATCATCATCTTAGAAGAATTAGAGTCAGACGATATAACCACTACCACCGAAGAAGTTGTTAGTCAGGTTGAAAAGTGATAAAAGGTCTAGCCTTGCCCACTTGCCCATCTTGGTCTTTCTTATTGGACATCTACGAAGAATTTTCGCTGGAAAGGCCAGACCTTTTATTTCATCGGATTGAAAAATAGATTATCCGCAAGAAAGATATTTGAAAATCTATTGTTTTATGCTATTTTTAAGATACGGAGAGTCCGATTAAGTCAAGAATCGGTCGAGTTTCCTAATTATTAGGAATTTCTTGACAATCGGGCAGGTTTAGGTAAAATAATTAGTCAGTCGTAAATCTAGATTTCGAGGCCCGTTTTTCGGGTTCTGAACTAAGCAAGGTCGATACGGCTGAAAAAAAGTTAGGTCGAATGAGGTTGTCTAATAGCATGTGAATTAGCCAATCTCAGAAGATAAAATAAATTAAATGAGTAATAAAAAATTGCAAAAATCGGTTTCGATTTTTACAACCCTAACGACAGCTGTTTGG
>CAZFBL010000025.1:0-5032 GCA_964517275.1 uncultured Candidatus Saccharibacteria bacterium | reverse complement strand
CTTAACCAAGCTCTTGCCCTGAACCATGGTTGAGGGCAAATCAACAATCGCCGAATAAGGATTCTGACGATAATCGACCGAAACTAGAGGAGTATCTTCAACTGCTAAAATGCCTTCGAGTTCCTTTTGGTCAGCCGCTTTTTTAAAAACTTGATTAACTTCTTCTATCGTTGTTTCTTTTTTTACTTTAGCCACGAAATCAATTAAAGAGACAACCGGTGTCGGTATTCGGACAGCCAAGCCGTGGATTTTTCCCTTTAAGGCCGGGATAGTTTTAGTCACGGCAATCGCCGCTCCGGTCGTCGTCGGAACCATTGATAAGGCGGCCGCCCGGCCCCGGCGCAAATCACGGTGAGGCAAATCAAGCAGGCGCTGGTCATTAGTATAGCTGTGAATAGTGGTCATCAAGCCGTTCTCTATTTCAAAACTGTCATTAAGTGTTTTGGCCACTGGAGCCAAACAATTAGTCGTGCAGGAACCCATCGAAACGATATTATCTTCGGCCGGATTATATTTGTCCTGATTGACCCCCAGTACAAAATGAGGCATTCCTTCGCTTTTGGAAGGAGCTGAAATAATCACCTTTTTGGCTCCGGCCTCCAGATGCTTTTGGGACTCCTCTAATTTAGTGAATAAACCAGTACATTCCAAAACAACGTCAACCCCTAACCTTTTCCAGGGCAATTTAGCCGGGTCTTTTTCAGCCAAGACTTTATCAGTAGCCAAATCCTTTTCGTATTTCCCATAAACCGAATCATATTTCAATAGATGAGCCAAGGTCTCAGCGTCAGTCAAATCGTTGATGGCGACCACCTCTAAATCAGGATGTTTTTCTAAAATTCGACGAAAAGTCGGCCGGCCAATCCGGCCAAAACCGTTAATGGCAACTTTAACAGCCATAATAATTTCTCCTTTCTATTAATCTTCAATGTTTAAAATTTGACTGATTCTCTCCTTATCAAAACCAATAACAATCTGACCGTCTATTTCAACAACCGGCACGCCCATTTGGCCCGTTTTCTGAACCATTTCCTCCCGGGCCCGTTCGTCTTCAGCGACATTGATATCTTCGTAATCAAAGCCCTTTTCGTCTAAGAAGGCTTTGACTGTATAACAATATGGACAGCTGGGCGTCGAATAAACTTTTATTTGGGGCATAAATATCGATAAGTATTTAAAGCGGCTTTCGCTCCTTCGCCGGCCGCGACAACAATCTGTTTATCGGAAACATTTGTCACATCGCCAGCCGCAAAAATATTTTTAACCGAGGTTCTGTTCTGAACGTCTATTTTAATCTCTCCTTCCTGATTTAATTCTACCACATTTTTAAGCAAAGCGGAATTGGCGATAGTGCCAACCTCAATAAAGACTCCCTGAACAGCTATTTCTTTTTTTTGTTCTGAATCCCGCTCCTGATAAAACAAACCGTTAACCAGCTGGTCGCCTTTAATTTCTTTAACCGCTACATTAGTCAAAACATTGATTTGAGAATTATTCCTAATTCTCTCCTGAAGTGATTCATCGGCTGTTAATTGAGGTAAAAACTCCAGAAGATATATCTGAGAAGCGTAACTGAGCAAATCCAAAGCTGCTTCCAGTCCGGCGTTACCGCCGCCAATAACAGCCACTTTTTTGTCTTTAAAAAGCGGGCCATCACAGGTAACGCAATAACTGACTCCCTTGCCGGTAAATTCTGATTCGCCGGCAATACCCAATTTTTTGTAATTCCGACCGGTGGCCACAATTAAGGATTTAGCCTGATAAGATTTATCCGCTTCTATCTTAACCAGTTGCTCACTTCCTATCTCAACTTTTTTTACCCCAACCCCCTCTTTAATTTCTAAATCCTGACCCTGATATTTTTTTAGATGACTAACCAGTTTCTTGGTTAATTCCGGTCCGTTAGTTGATTCAAAACCGGGATAGTTTTCAATTAAATTAGTCCAATTCAACTGACCGCCCCAGTCTTTAGTCAGTAAAAGGGTTTTCAATTTTTTACGGACCGCATAAATGCCGGCGCTGATAGCGGCCGGCCCGCCGCCAATAATGATTAAATCATGCATATATTCAAGTTTAGCACAGATTTAGAAAGTAAAAAATCCCCGCTATTGAACAGATTGATAGCAGGGATTGATTATGAACAGAAGTTTACAGTTTACAAAGTTCCACGGAGACAAGAAATACCTAATCAGCTAACTCTATAACTCTTACAAATCTAAAGAAATTGGCCGGAAAAGTTCCTTCGATGATTTGGCTTGTTTTTAATGAACTTAACCTGACCGTCCACATTTCTTGTTCCCAGAGGGTTTCTATGACTTCAAGGATATCATCTCTGACGATGGCTATTCCGCCGTCCAAAGACTTGACAGAAAGCTCTTTTGGCCGAACCAGATCAGCCGGCTTAAAAGGCGGCTTGCCTCTTTTCTCTTCGGCCTCTGCCTCAGCTAATTGCTCTTTAAGAGCATTAATATTTCTCTCCGCTGACCGGCAAGCTTCTGAAAATAATGTATGTCTGACGGCCCACTCAAAGACTTTAATCAAGCTGGGAATTCTTTTCGGCGGGACAATCGTCCCTATATACAGCTTGCTTAATGTCAAAAGGTGCTTGTTGGGGTCTTGTCGAAGTAATCTCTTTGTTATTTGGTCGGCTGGCATCCTTTTCTTTTTTCCGCCCCTATCTTTTCTTTCCATAACTACCTCCTTCTTCTTTTTTTTAGGGATCAAAACTAAAAAAAGAATAACATAGCTGTGTTATTCTGTCAATTTGATAACCGATTATCGAATGACTTGGCTAATAGCCGAAATCAAATCAGAAGTCATCAAGCTTTGGTTAAGCTTTTTAGCAGAAATATCTCCAGCCCGGCCGTTGATGTAAGCGGCGGCGCAAGCTGTTTTAAAAGTGTCGATACCTTGAGCCAGTAGCGAACCGCAAATGCCGGCCAAAGTATCGCCGGTCCCGCCAACAGTCATGTAAGGATTACCGGTCTCATTTAAAGCGGTCGTCTGGCCGTCCGAGATAATATCTATATCAGCTTTAAGTAAAATGGTTGTCTTTAATCGAGCAGCCGTCTCTTTAACTAATTTAATCCGTTGAGTTAATTTTTCTTTAATGATTTTCGAACCGGTCAAGACAAAAAACTCCTGAAGATGAGGAGTGATAACAAAATTTCTATTAGCCAGTATTTCTTTTTCTTGGGCAACCGCTTGAATAGCGTCAGCGTCAATAACAGCCGGTAGTTCAATCTTCTTTAAATATTCCCTAACAGCTTCTAAAGTCTCCGGCTTTTTAGAAAGGCCGTTTCCGATTAACACAGCCGTTTTGTTCTTGCTCAAATCTAAAAGTTCAGGCAGATGTTCTTTAGACAGCCAATTGCCGGCCAACGGATAAGTGATTAAGTCCGGCCCAAAACAAGCAATAATATTAGCCGCTCTTTGGGGAGCGGCGATAGTAACTAAATCTACCCCGCTCCGATAAGCGGCCAAACCGGCCAAAGCCGGCGAACCGCTGTAAATTTTAGAACCGCCGATGATTAAAAAATGCCCAAAATCATATTTATGAGCTTGGGACTTTCTCTCTGGATAAACTTCTTTGAGAATTTTTTTGCTAATTTTAATCATGCTTAAGAAGCCATCTTTAAAAGATTTTTATCATTAAAATAAAAAAGAAATAAATTAACCGGCTAACCAGCCGCCGTCAACAAATAAGGTAGCTCCGGTCAGATAATCAGCTTCTGCTGAAGCCAGGAAAACAGCCGCGTTGGCTATGTCCTTAGGCTGGCCCAATCTTTTCTTGGGAATACGAGCCATTAGCCCTTCCTTGGCCTTCGGGTCGGATAACAAATCCTTGGTCATTGGCGTCTCAATTACCCCCGGGCCAATCGCATTAACATTGATACCTAAAGGGGCTAGTTCTAAAGCCAAGGCCTCGGTCAAAGCGGTCACTCCTCCCTTGGAAGCGCAGTAATGAGCGATATTCAGAAAGCCAACCCCAACTTGTCCGGAAGCAATGGAAGCAATGTTAATAATCCGCCCATACTTATTCTTGGCCATTTCTCTGGCAACCGCCTGACAGCATAAAAACATCCCTTTTAGATTAATGTCTAAAGTTCGGTCCCATTCCTCTTCGGTCAGCTCCAGAAATGGCTTAAATTGAGCAATGCCAGCGTTATTAACCAAAATATCAATCTTATTGAGCTCTTGAATGGTTTTTTGAACGGCCTCTTCAACCTCCGACTTGTTGGAGACGTCTACCTTAAAAGCCAAACCAACTTGGCCTGACTCTTTAATCTGGTCAACCACTTTTTGACAATCAGCCTGGTCAACATCAGTCACTACTACCTTGGCCCCAGCTTGAGCCAAAGCCAAAGCAATGCCCTGACCAATACCACGGCGGGCTCCGGTCACGAAAGCGACTCTATCTTTTAAATTCACTTTTTTCACCCCCTTTCTTTTTATCGAGGTTACCTAGGTCCGGCCTCGCAGGCCGGACCTGTGAGGCCGGACCTCGGCTTTTCTTATTTTGACCTCAATTTTAACATAGCTTCTTGAGCGGCCGCAATCAGAGGATAAACAGTCGGCGCTGAAGTCAAAAGCGGATGAGTGGCTATTTGCCAAGTGTTAAAATCATAAAGGGTGGCCCGATGCTGAATAGCCATAGCTATAGCGTTAATTATTTCACCGACACTGACCGGGCCCATCAGCTCGGCTCCTAACAATAGACCCTCCGAAGATTTAGCAAAGATTAATTTAGCTTTAATTATCTCGGCATCAGGCAATTTACCGGGATGGCGATTAGGCGCCTGGGCCTGGCCGACAATGTATTCAAAACTTTCCTTTTTAGCTCTTTCCTCGGTCAAGCCAGCCGCCGCCAAAGTCAGGCCGTCAATATATGTAGAAAAAACTCCCAAGGTTCCTTTATTTTCTCTAATCAGTTTTATCTGATATAAATTATTAGCGGCAATTCTCGCTTCGCTGGCAGCCACCGAAGCCAGCATAACCGGAATATTCGTACCGGTAATAAAATCCTTGGTCT
>CAZFBL010000024.1:3387-6134 GCA_964517275.1 uncultured Candidatus Saccharibacteria bacterium | reverse complement strand
GCCGGGGCGTCCCTGAAAATATTAAAATAAAAAAGCACCCCCAGTCATTTTGACGGCGGTGCTCTTACCTTCTATGAAGGCTATGAGGGAATCATTATCCCTGACCCTCCCATAGGTTATTGAGTAAAGAAGAGGCAAAAGTGGGATCTTTCAAGACAACTCTATAAAAAGCCAGAATAACGGAATTTCCGGATTGACCGGGATCAGAAGCATTGGAAAAAGTCACGGATTGATCGGGAAAAGACTGACTGTAAAAATATCTAGTCTTTAACTCCCTACAAAGAGTATCCAACTGACTTAAGTTCTTAACATTCTGTGAGATAAATAAATCAAGGGCTCGTTTGATCGTTTCTGGATAGATGGTTAAATCATTAAGGCTCCGACGGTGACCGCTATCGTCAGTAGATTTTATCCTACTGAAGAGTTGAACCATTATTGCCTCATCTAGCATTAGTTCTTTCTTTATCTCCCACCAAGCCAATTGATGCTTAGGAGAGATATACTCCTCCCAAATGGCCGGAACAACAGGGATATCTACAACACTCTCCGCAGACAAACTTGACGAAGATGAAGTTAACGAAGCGGCTATATTAGTAATCGGCAGATAGCTGTTAAAAGCGATACCGACCCAAAAGGCCAGTATCAAAAAAGCAATCGTGTAAATCAAACTTACCGCTTTCTCTTTTCTCCCCGCTTCGGCCCCGGACGGAATATGGCCAGCTGGCCAAAAATCGCCTGAGGGTAAAAAGAACTCCAAAAAGATACTTTTGTCTTCTTCCCGTTTCCCGATATTTAAGAGAGCTTCGCTTTTCAGATCTTTCAACTGAATATCAAGTTCTCGGATATCACCGTCAAACATACAGTGAGCGAAACAATATCCATCTCTCCTAATCACTTTCACACCAACAAAAGAATGATTCTGAAGCAATTCAATGATAAGTCCTTCTTTGGCTCGCGGAAACTTGATAAAAACCTCGTGTTTTGATGTTTGAACGGGAAATTCCTCTCTTAAAGCCACCTCTCCCATAATTACCTCCTTTATTCTTTATTCTATTTTAAAGGTTCTTTTTTTATCCTTTTTGTCTATTATAAACAGTTATCTATATTTTGTCAAGTTGATAACCTTCTCTCCGGAGTAATTCTATTTTAAGCTGGCGGCCGCGGCCAAAGCCGCCGATCTGGCCGTCCGAGCGGATAATCCGATGGCAAGGGACCTGACCCGTTCTTCTCAAAGAAAAGGGGCTTGGATTTTTATTCAGGACATTGCCGACCGCCCGATAAGCTCGCGGCTGGCCGATTCTTCGAGCCACTTGCTGATAAGTCATCACTTGGCCAGACGGAATCCGGCTAACAACGTAATATACCTTATCTTTGAAGGATAAATTTTCAAAAACCGGCTGGAAACTGCGGCGATGGATTTCCGACGGGCCGAATTGGGCTAATTTGGTAAAATGCAATTTAGTTCCGTAACCCTTATGTTGAGCCAAGCTGTATTGAGAGTATTTTTTCTCTAACCGTTCCATTAACCTGTCCCGACTGACCTTAGCCACAATTGAAGCCAAAGACAAAAGAGCGATTTTCTGGTCGCCTTTGACAATCGCCCGCTGAGCTATTTCTAAACTTGGAATTTCCGTCCGGCCGTCTAAAAATAAAAAATCCGGCCGGGGATTTAATTTCTGGAGACAACGCCGCCAAGCCAGCAAAGTGGCCTGCCAGATATTAATCCGGTCAATAACCTTTGGCCAGACAAAACTAACCCGCCATTCAACGGACGGCTCGTTCTTGATTATCTCAAAAATTTCTTCCCGTTGTTTAGGCGTTAATAATTTAGAATCCCTAAAGGATGCAGTTTTGGAGAATGTCCTCCGAGGAACACCATTAAGGGTTAATTTCGAGATTCCAGTCGCCTTAGGTGACTTGTCGAGAAGACGACCCTCAAGAGAACCCTTTAAAGCAACTATGGCAGCGGCAACCGGCCCGGCCAAAGCGCCGCGGCCAACCTCGTCAATACCAGCCACCAACCGATAACCTTTTTTAAAAGCGTATTTTTCTTGAGAAGAAAAAATCATTTTTTAGAAACAAACTGATTGTTTTTAATAAAAAATCGCCACTGACGATTAGCCCAGTAAGTTCCGGCATAATCCACACCGATTCTCCTGGCGCTGACGATTTTAAAATCACTCAATTTTTCTCTTTGTTCAATCCACAAACAACAATTTTGGCCAAAGGCTTTAGTTTTGTTCAAAGTCCGGTCTATCTTTGAAGCTTGACAGAGTTTGCCCGGTCCGGAAGCCAAATCTCTAAAATCTGACTTTTTTCTCAATCGTTTCATTGTCCCAATCCCTTCTATCGGTTCCAGAGCCCTAATTAAAACAGCCGCCGGGAATCCTTTTTCCTCGGTAACGATATTAAGACAGTAGAAAATGCCGTAGACTAAATAAACGTACCAAAAACCGGCCGGACCATACATAATCTGATTGCGAGCGGTCACCTTATCAAAAGCATGCGAGGCCTTATCATGATGACCAAGATAGGCCTCGGTTTCAACAATCCGGCCGATTAACTTTTGCTGACCATTCTGTCTGACTAAATATTTACCCAGCAATTGCTGAGCCACTTTTAGAGTCGGCTGGCGATAGAATTTTCTCGGCAACTTCTTGAACATCTGAAATAATCTTAAAATAATAAAGGCGAGCTGGCAAGCTCGCCTAAACATAAAAAAATGTCTGCGAATTATAGAACTCCTT
>CAZFBL010000024.1:0-3287 GCA_964517275.1 uncultured Candidatus Saccharibacteria bacterium | reverse complement strand
TCCTTCCTGGAATAGACGCGACTTCTTACTCAGAACAATTCCGCCCTGCTTCCCTTCTGTCGTATACTCGTAAAAACGGTAAACATAAGGCACCCCGGCTGGAACCGTCAAAACGATACACAATACCAATTGATTTTCAGCTTCTGGTTTGGAAAAGTCAGAGACAACCTGGCGGACCATTCCAAACTCAAAATCATCTGGTTTGGTTAACATTTTGCCCGTTTCTCGAGTATCTTTGGAAATAATACCTTTTTGACAAGTTCCGCATCCTGTCACAATCTTACAATTCAAGTACCCTGGTCCTTTCAGAATCAACTTCCCGAAATCCTCCCGAAGATTTCCTAGAATAATTTCTGCAGGATCCATTATCAATCACCCCCTTTAATTTAATCTGGTTTTAATGTACTTTTCAAGACCGTATATTTTAAGATACGACTTCCATTATCTACTTGTCAATCTCTTACTTTGCTTCAACCAAATTCGGCGGGGTCTGGCCTTCTAAAGCGGCGATAACATTATTAGCGGCCATTTCAGCCATTTTGTCGCGGGTTTCCCTGGTCGCCGAAGCGATATGCGGCGTTAAAACAACATTTTCCAATTCAGCCAAGCCGGGTGTCAGTTCC
The DNA here is from genome assembly GCA_964517275.1 of uncultured Candidatus Saccharibacteria bacterium. Classification (GTDB taxonomy): domain Bacteria; phylum Patescibacteriota; class Minisyncoccia; order Portnoybacterales; family UBA2143; genus CAYXST01. Next base: position 2,664 of record CAZFBL010000024.1, on the reverse strand, counting down.
GGCTCGTTTTCAAAAACATCGAGTGCCGCCCCGGCAATCTCCTTGTTCTTCAAAACTTCCACTAAGGCCTTCTCGTCAATAACCGGACCGCGGGAAGTGTTAATCAAATAGGCAGTCGGCTTGAGCATCGCTAACCGCTCAGCGTTAATCAAATGGCGAGTCTTTGGAGTCAAGGCAGTATGCAAACTGACAAAATCGGATTCTTTGAGCAAATCGTCAAGCTCCCGATAATCGGCCTTTAATTTCTTTTCCATCTCCTCATTTCTTTTAACATCGTGGTAAACAATCTTTACTTCAAAACCGTCCTGCATCCTCCGGGCAACCGCTCCGCCAATTCGGCCTAAACCGACAATACCCAATGTTCTCCCCTTAATATCTGCTCCCAAAAGCAGCTTCGGCCCCCAGGCCTTATACTTGCCGGCCCGAGTATAACGGTCGGCCTCAACAATTCTTTCGGCAATAGCAAAAAGCAAAGCAACCGCATGTTCGGCCACCGCATCGGTCAGAACGCCCGGCGTATTAGTGACCATAATTTTTCTTTCTTGGGCTTCAGCCACATCAATATTATTATAACCAACCGCGTAGTTAGCGATAATTTTCAATTGTTGACCGGCCGCTTCCATCACTTGGCCGTCAATTTTCTCGGTCAGGACCGACAAAATAGCCTCCACTCCTTTAACCTTTTCCAATAATTCTTCCCTGGATATTTTTTCCTCCGGGCCAATCGAAACATCCCAACCTTTATCTTTCAACATTTCGACTCCTTTGTCGGGAATCTGACGGGTAATAAATATTTTAGGCATAACTTTGTCTCCTTTCTTTAAATCTATTAAGAAAAGGTCTGGCCTTTCCTAAGAAATTACTAAGAAAAGGGTCTAAGAAAAGGTCTGGCCTTTCCAACTAAAATTTTTAAAACTAACTAGTAATTACAATCTGGGTTAGGAAAGGCCAGACCTTTTCTTAATTTCCCGAGCTTGTCGAGGGATAAAATTCAGGCATTTTTTCCTTTTTTTAACTAACATTCCATTATATCATATTTTCCAAAAAGAAAAAGCGGCCGCTATGTGCGACCGCTTCAAAAAGTTAAGGTTATTTGGAAGGCGGGAATAATTTTAAATAAAGATCTGCAGAAAGGCCAATCGAAATATTATCATCAATTCACTCCTTATCAAGAAACGACGCTTTTCATCCTAACTAACGGGTGACCGCACTCTGGACAGACTGCCTTTCGGCCATCGAGCATAACTGCTTCTATCACTATTTTCTCTCCACTTGAATGGCCCTGAATATTACTACAAACCCACCTGGTTTTTATCTGACCAAGAGGCAGATTAGCCGTGCTTCGCCCAACAGCGCTTCCTTTGTCACTGGAAGCATCCCTTTCAGCGGCGATAATGCTCTGTTCTGTGGAATCTTCTCCCGACAAACTATCCAATACACCGACCATAACTTACTCCTTTCTGTTTTTTCTAAAATTATTAATCCTGACTGATTGCTATCCTTGCCTTTTTCCTTATTAAAGTTTTATTAAAGAACTAAAAAATCCAGCCGGCTGGCCAGATTTTTCTCTTGAATTTTTATTCCGCTTTATTTATCTCTCAAGAAAACGAAATCCAGCCAACCTCCTTGTCTAACTAAAATAAGGATAATCAATAAACCAACCATTAAGGAAGGACTGACTAAATTTAAACTGATTAATTTATCAACTATTTCCGGATCCATTGTTTTTTAAACCGATATTTTAAATTATCACGCGGATCCATTTCCTGTCAAGCTAAAATATCCACAATTGAAGAAAAAGGCCCTGACTCTTGGTTGAATCAGGGCCCACTAATTACGACTAGTCTTTTTGTAACACTAATCCGTAAAATCCTCCTTCCTTTGCTTCGACTATCCTCAGGATAGTCCAGCCAGTCTCTTTAATTAAATCCTTTAACTCTTCAAGCGAGACCATCAACAGAGAAAACCAATCCCCCTTTTCGCCTCCATATTCTATCCTCAGAGTCACCTGACCGGCTGGTCTCCCCTCTCTCCTATTCTTCTCATGATAGGCCAGATGAGCCGGATTATCGGTTTTATAAGGATCTACAGTTGTGGCAACGATTCTGGCTCGAGGAGTAGAAATTCTATAAAGGGCCTTGAGAAGCTTTTTCGTCTCTTTTATGGTTCCCGCTAACCCAAAATTGTTGAACATCATCAGAATAGAATCGAAGTAACCAACTGGAAAATGCAACCTTCTTAGATCCATTAGGTAAACTCGTTTAACCCCTCTTTGCTTCATCACTTCTACAGCCCCAGGCGAGATATCAATGGCATGAACCTCAAAACCTTGCTTTTGCAAATACAGGGAATGTCTGCCTGCACCAGCTCCGATGTCTAATACCCTTCCTTGAACATACATGAGAATGTCTCTTTCAAAATCTTGCCATCTCGGATAATCAGTAAAATATCTCACTATCGACATCTCGTCAACCTGTCCATCATCTCTATGAACGATTTCGATTAAATCCTTCCCCTTAGAATAATCCATTAATGCCCTTCCAAAAGCATCTACCATTTTCTCTTCCCCCTTTCTTGTTTTTAATAGCTCTAAAATAACATAAACACATTTTAGTTATCTTGTCAAGACAGCTTCATTTCTTGCCCTCTCTGATTTCCTTTCTA
>CAZFBL010000023.1:0-6391 GCA_964517275.1 uncultured Candidatus Saccharibacteria bacterium | reverse complement strand
GCCAGTTAATCTGGCCGTCTCGCTTGGTCAATATTTTGGTATAACTGGCTTGGGATTCATCCTGCGCTCTTGGCTCAATTTCTCCTTCTAAATAGCCGGGCAAGATTTCAATCAAAAAGTCGGCGGCTAGCCGGGCTAAATTTTTTTCTAAAGTTTTGGAATCATCGGCGTCAGATATAGCTAATTCCTTCTGCGCGATAATCGGACCGTGGTCTATTTTTTCATCCATCAACATAATGGTCAGACCGGTTTTTTGCTCGCCGTTGAGGATGACCGTTTGGATTGGCGACGGGCCGCGATATTTAGGCAGAAGAGATGGATGTAGATTAAGGCAGCCAAAGCGGGGGATATCTAGAATCTGTTTAGGGATGAGTTTGCCATAGTCGGCCAAGACAACCAAATCCGGCTCGTCTTTGGATATTTCTGCTCGGCTGGCTATTATTCTTTCCGGTTGGCTAAGCGGCAGTTTATATTCGAGGGCGGCTTCTTTAACTGGCGAGGCGGTTAATTCTTGCTTTCGTCCGGCTGGTTTGTCCGGAGCGGTAATTACCTTGACAACATTGTATTTATTCTTAATTAAATTTTCCAGGATAGGGACGGCAAACTGCCCGCTGCCGATGAAAATTATTTTAGGGTTGGTCATTATTGTCTGTTTTCTAAAAGTTTAAAATATCTGATCTTTCCCACGAAAATCAAGGTCCGACCTTTCCAACTATACCCTTTAATATATATTTGACCATTAGCGCTAAGCTGCAAAGGTCGGACCTTGATTTAGTTGGAAAGTTCAGGCCTTGATCAAAAGATATTCCGACAAGCCGGAAATTCACTTAAGCTCTTTTGTCAACGATTAAAACGCCTTCTAAATGGTCAACTTCGTGCTGAATGACCCGGGCCAATAATCCCTTGGCTTTGATTTTAATTTTTTGGCCGTTCAAATCAAGGGCTTGCCCGCTGATTTTGATTGCCCGTTCAACCGGCACTTCTATCTCGGGTAAACTTAAGCAACCCTCAACCATAACATCTTTCTTGCGGGAGGATTTTTTTATTTCAGGATTGATTAAAATTAGAGTTTTTTCGTTCGGCTTTGGCTTGACGACAATTATCCGGATTAGTTGGCCGATTTGGGGAGCGGCCAGACCGATTCCATCTTTGACTTCCATTGTCTCGGCCATATCAAAAGCCAGCCGCCTTAGTTCAGGCGTTATCTCCTTGACCTTTTCAGACTTTTGTCTTAGAATCGGATTATCTTGTCCGGTTTGAATAGGTAAAAGCATATATGTCCTTTAAAAATATTAGCGAGGTGAATGATGACTGATTATTGGTCGATACTGGTAATAATTGGAGCAATTTATCTGATTTTTGCCTGGCTGCTCATTATCCTAATAATGATAGTAGCGGTCAAAAGCGAATGTCAAGACCGCCGGCAGAAGGAAACTGATTATTGGCGTTTAATTACGGGAATTATCCTTTTTGGATTAAGTTGGCTTTATTATTTAGTTATCGGACCGTTAGTTAGGGAAATAAAGGAGGGAAAAGAGATGAGAAGACAATTAACAATACCGCTATATCTATATCTCGCTTGGACGTTTTTCTTCTTCATTTGCGTTCTGTTAGTGATGTGGATATGTTTTTCGGCCTCTTTAGCGACCAAAGACCTGCGGATCGCTTGGTTAATTTCTTATCTTGCTCTTGGATTCTTTATAGAGCTTACTCGGTACTGGGATATAGGTAGGCTGGTGGAGTCCCAGGAGAGTGTCGCGGGACCGCTTGTCGGTCTTGTTCAAATGTTTTTATCAGCTGTTTGCTGGCCAATTCTGCCGATATTCAAAAGCAGGCGGATACGGAAACATAGCGCCGGAAACAATATTCATCATCGGCTTGTTATTTTGGGAGGAATCGCTTTGGCGTTTTTATTCCTTGTCTCCCTGTTCTGGCTGAAAGGAGAAATGGCCTGGTCCTGGAGAGAATTTTACATCAGTCTGTTTGTTATTTGTGTTTCGGGGTCGTATCTGTCGCTGGGACTGGATTTGGCTGTCGACCAATGGCGTTTTAGTCTTAGGCCGAAGGGTTGGAACGGGGGAGTATCATTTTTGGTCAATGTTTTCGAAACCTTCTTGCTAATCATTATCGGGCCGGTTGTAATACTCCTTGTCCTCGCTGCTGAGAGGGTGCTATTTTAATAATTCTGTTAGTTAATCGACTGACCGATAGCCAGCCCGCAGGATATTTTTTCTGCGGGCTTTTTATTTGCTTATCCGCCATTCAATATCTGACTCCTGACCGGCGAATTCTTTCCAATCTCCGTCCGGAATGATAACATACCATTTTTTTCTGGTTTCCGACCAGACCATCGGGTCGTCACCATAAAAAGGTTTCTTGACTATTTCTTTCGGTTTGAGCCGGTCCAATTCCAGCCACTTTTTAAAGACCGTTTCAATCGCGTAATCTAGGTCGCGCGACTTGGCCCATTTAGCCACTTTGGTGATTGCTTTTTTCGCCTCGCGGAGCGAACCTGCTAATTCCAAGAGCTGTTTGGCCGGCCGGGTGTAACGGGAATAAATTATTTTTTTCTTTTTGGCGTTGTCTTTGATTTCTTCCAAGCTTAAGCCCTTGCTCTTGAAATAGTGATTGACAATCTTTTGAATAGCCGTTTCTTCCCGTTTTTTTTGAGCTCGTTTTTTTTGAGCCGGACTTTTCCGAGACCTGCCTCGCGGCAAAGCGGACCGGCCTGGTTGTGAGGCCGGACGGCCTCTTTTTTTGATTATTTGTTTTTTAGTTTTCTTTTCAGGAGACATATAACGAAAGGTCGTCCTTTCGGACAATTTTAAGAAATTTGTTTTGAGAAATAGGAAAAGGTCTGACCTTGCCCAAGGTTTAAGAAAAGGTCTGACCTTGCCCATCGCAAGTTGTAGTTATCAGTCAGTCTTGAGGATTTTAGTTGGAAAGGTCAGACCTTTTCTTATTGAAGGGTATCGTTGGAAAGGTCAGGCCTTGATTTTTAGACTTTGTATGCTTTCCTTTAAATATTTCCCTTATAGACGTATTTCAGTCCGGCGGACAGGCCAATCTGATAGGCTTTTTCTAAAGATTCTAAAGGAGTGGCCGGCAAATCTTTCATTCGCCAGGAAAGTTCCGGAAAAAATCGGGAAACATGCCAAGGAGTTTCCGGCCCTAATTCTTTTTTAATGAACCAAGCGATTTTTTTCAAGATTTTTTCTTGGTCGGTCAAGCCGGGAATAATCAAAGTAGTTATCTCCAACCAGACTTTATTCATTTTCATTTCTTTGAGATTGTTTAGAATCGGTTTTAATCGGCCGCCGCAATATTTTTGGTAAAAACTATCGTCAAATGATTTTAAATCAACATTAGCCGCATCCAGGTAGGGGAGAATTAGCTTTAAAGTTTGGGGGCTCATAAAACCGCTAGTCACCCAGATGTTTTTAAGTCCTTTCCGGCCGGCCAATTTCATTGTCTCCAAGGCATATTCCAGAAAGACAATCGGGTCAGTATAGGTGTAGGAAATACTCGGTGTTTTGTATTCCTCGGCCATTTTAACGATTTCAGTCGGCGCTATCTCTTCTCCTTTGATTTGACCGGTTAATTTCGGTCCTTGAGAAATTTGCCAGTTTTGGCAATTCCGGCAAAAAAACTGGCAGCCGACGGTGGCCACAGACAGTGAATAACTCCCGGGCAGAAAATGATAGAGCGGTTTTTTGGCAATCGGGTCAACATTAATGGCGACCGCCTTTCCGTAGACTAAAGAATACAGTTTTCCTTCTATGTTTTCTCTGACTCCGCAGAGACCTCGCTGCCCAGGCTTAATAAGGCAATAATGAGCGCAAACTTGGCAACGGACTTTGTTGCCGGCTAGTTTTTGATAAAGCAAGGCCTCTTTCATCGCTTTTCATTATACCCCCTTCTTGCTATACTGTTAAGCAAGTAAGGGAAAGGGTCGTTCGAGAATCAAGGTCCGGCCTTTCCAAGTTACAAAGGCCGGACCTTGATTACTTTAAATTAGAAAAATGAAAAAACACCGAATTTTTATCGCCATTAATTTACCGGACCAAATTAAAAAAAGATTGTTAAATTTCCAGAGAGACTGGGCCGCTTTGCCGGTCCGTTGGACCAAGGAAAAAAATTTACATATTACCTTGGCTTTTCTCGGCTATGTTGACAACCAGGAGTTATTGGAAATTTGTCAGCTAACACGCCAGGTAGTCGAACGGTATCAATCTTTTGAAATTAACCTGAAACGGATTTACCTCGGTCCGCCTAATAAACCGGCTCGGATGATTTGGCTGGAAGGAGAAGAAAATTTATCTTTGGCTCGCTTAAAAGACGATTTAGAAAAAACCTTGTTTAAATCATCGACTAGTTATTTTAATCACGGTCATCCTTTTCGAGTCCACATTACCTTGGCTAGAATCAGACCGAGAGAATGGCGGCAGTTGCCCTCTAAGCCGTCCGTGGAAAAGGAAGTGTCTCTGGCCTTTTCGGTTAATTCAGTTGAGGTAATGGAAAGTTATTTAACTAAAAAGGGACCGGATTACTCTAGATTAGAGTCAATTTTACTTAAATAGTATTAATCTTTTATAAAGTTTTATATAGATATTATTAATCTTTTATAATCTAACAGGAAAAAGCGAAGAATTTTGTCAATTTTTATATCCTTATATCCTTCGATCAGCTTATATTTTTCGACAAGCCCAGGATACAATCGACAGGAGGCTTAATATTATAATTGAATTTTGCTTGTCATTGCGAGCGAAGCGAAGCAATCTCGAGAGAACGCCAAAGAATTGCTTCGTCGCTTCGTTCCTCGCAATGACAAGTATGGTTTAACCGTCATTACAAGGAAGGAAGTGAGCGCGGCAATCCCGAGTCTACGTCACGGGGTTGCTTCGGCCTACCGGCCTCGCGATAACGACATGATAATCATCCTGAATAGTCTTTAATATTTTATCCACAAATCGGCTTAATTGGCTGATTTTTAAATAAAAGTATAATTTTCTGAAAAAGTTATCCACAATTGATTAAAGATAAGTTTTTTTGGCTTAAATAAGGCAAAAAATAACTAATGAAATACCCTTGACGGGTATTTTTATTAGTCCTATTTTTTGGTATAATTTAGATAAATAGTAAGTATCGCTTCAATATCGCTTTAATGTCTGTTAAATATCGCTTTTTTCTAGAAAATTCTAAGAAAAAAATGGAAGAAAAAACAACCCAAAGATCTTCTCGAACTGAAAACAGAAATGAATATATTTCTTTAGCCAAGGCCGCCCAGTTATCTAAATACTCGCGGGAATATTTAAGTCTACGAGCTCGTCAAGGTAAGCTAAAAGCGGTTAAAATCGGCCATCGTTGGGCAACGACCCGCGCCTGGCTCGAGGAATATAATCAACAAATTGAATCATTCGGGGTAATCACTTCGCCGGCTAAACCCTCGGTCAAGGAGTTCAAAAGACCGGAAAAGAAAACCAAAGAGTGGCCGCAAATAGTTTCCAGAATCAGGCAAGCCGTTTCCAAACTTCCTCTTGACTATTCTCATCTTCTGCCTCCTCTTTTAATTGCTTTTCTAATTTTTAGCTCAGTCTTTATTTTTCATCCGCAAGCTCGCCATTCTTTGATTAGTTGGACCGACCAATTTTTTCAAGAGCTGCCCCGGACCGGCGAAAAAATTGCCGAGTTTGTTTTCCGGCAAAGTCAACAGCTGACCGACCCGGAAAAACTGTCAGCTAATTTATTCGGCTTTTTCGAATTTCTTAAAGACGGATTAGTCCATATTCCCGAGCAAATCAGTGAAGCCAACCAGTCTCTTAAATCAAAACTCGGCCAGGCCTATCTGGAACTGGCCGAGTTTTTCATTCCCGGCTATGACTTGGAAAGAATTTTTGAATCGGGATTGCCAACGGCCAAACGAATAGTTGCTACTGAACATGCCAAAAAGGAAACAGAACCGGCTAAACCAGCCGAAGAAACTGTTTCCAAAGAAGGAACGATTGCCAAAAAAGAAATTGTCCGGGTCAGAGAAACCGAACAAGTCACCGAGATAACCAAGATAACCGAAACCATCCAGTCGGCCGACTTAACCGACTTTAACCAGCAGCTGGCCGACTTAGACCAGCGAATCATCAGTTTGGCCAGCAATATCAGTTCCAAAGTTGACTACACCGTGCCCAGTTACGCTCCGACCTATATCCCTTCCTCCGGCCTCCAGGTCAGTGGCCATTCTCTCTTATCCACCTTAAATGTTTCCGGCTCCGGCGCCATCGGCGGCTCCTTATCTGTCCGCGACAGCGCCAGCTTTGGCAGCTCCCGAGACAGCGATACCTCCTTTGATGTTTATTCCGATGCTACTTTTCATAAACCGGTTAATCTGGATAATGGA
>CAZFBL010000022.1:0-7056 GCA_964517275.1 uncultured Candidatus Saccharibacteria bacterium | reverse complement strand
TCCCTAATTAAAAATCAAGAACGATTTGGTTCTTAACTGTTAAATACAACCGCCTAACTAATTCTGAGAAAGTTTTCCCGTTTGCACAATCAACCCCGCCTTGTCCATATTTGTCTAGATTTGTATGAATTTGATAAAAAAACAGCTCGTTTGAGCTGTTTTTTTGTCTGTCCAAAACATTGACTTTTTTACTTATAACCATTACTATAAACAACAGAATTTTAACAATTAACCAGAGGTCCGCCTCGCAAAAAAAGAAAGGAGGTAGGTATGCCTACCGACAAAGACACAGCATTTGGGATTCTTGTTCGTACTCGTAAAAACGAAATAGGAGAGGAAGAATGGATAAAGTTAATTGAGGCGCGGCGCAATTTTATCAAACCGCACCTCGACAGATTTACACTACTCGAACTCGGAAAAACTAAATGTCTCAGAAAAAATTATAGCGGCTTTGATCGCGATTTATGCACCGAACTAGCCTTTGATAATCCCGAGATAATCAGCGACGATGGAGAACTATCTCTTAAAACACAAGGAATTTTCAATTGCCAATCTTGGGATAATATCAAATATGACTATCCTCCTAGCCATAGGTTCCCAGGCGGAACAATGCAAATCTGGGGATTAGCCAGATCCGGAGATTGGATTATCGCAAAAATTGCTTTTACAGGAAAAGCTGGATACAAACATCGTGTGTTAGAGACGGCTGAAACGGCAGAAATAGAAAAAACGGACTTAGCGACTATTATATCCAGAACCGGAGAAAAACCGATTGATATTTGGAGGACGCTTGGCAATGCTGCCGAGGAGTGGAAGAAAAAAAGTAAAATTCTCTACAAACACGCCCTCAAAATTTACGAAACCTTCGAAATTGAAGACAGATTACTCGCATTAATTACCAATCTCCCGACCTTTGATTAAAATTCGATTCAACTAATCGAAAAAGGGTTAAGATTTTTTTATCTTGACCCTTTCCTTTTTATAATTCAATATCAAATTGAAAAAATTTTAAACAATCGTAGATTTCTTTCACTGGTTCTAAAAAAGTTTTCCCGTCATCCCAATTGACCCCGCCAATGTGATATATTTGTCCAGATTTGTATGAATTTGATAAAAAAATAGCTCGTTTGAGCTGTTTTTTATTGCTTTTACCGCTTTATAAAGATACAATTGAAGTATGTCTATAAAAATAAGGAATAAAAACGCTATTTTAGAATTATTAAAAGACAGAGCTAACTTTGAAAAAATCGTCCTAGCTGACGATTTAAAACAAGATAATCTAACAAAAGAAATTTTATCGATTTCGACTGCTCAAGACATAGCCATCGAAAAAATACCCCGAAAAAGAATGGAAAAAGGAAGAAGCGGAAAAAGCCAAGAAGTCTTGATTGGTTTTCTCATTCCTGAAAATGACTGGTCGCTTGATAATCTCTTGGACAACCTCTCAAAGAAAAACCAAGATCCATTCTTCCTTTTGATTAACAGAGTTAAATATCCGAATAATATCGGGATTATAGCCAGAACAGCTTTTGCTGCCGGAGTTAACGGCTTAATTTTCCAAGGCGAAAAAGACGACTTTTTAAACGAAGAAACGGTCCATTTCTCAATCGGCGCTATTGCCAGAATTCCATTGGTTAAAATTAATATTTTTGAAGCTCTAAAAGTGCTTAAAAAATACGGGGTCAAAACTCTGTCTATGGAAATGGATAGTAAAATATATTTCAACGAAGATCTTTCCGGTCCGGTTGCCTTTATTTTAGGAGCCGAAGGTAAGGGTATATCAGAAAACGTATCCAGCCGCTGTGATAAAAAAATATCTATTCCGATGCAAAGAGGAATAGATTCACTCAATGTCGCAACCAGCGCCGCGATTATCCTTTATGAAAAGGTTCGGCAAGAGAAATTAAACTTTCCGTCCAATTAGGATTTTCGCTAATCTCTTCAACCAACTCCCTAAAAGTTTTCTTATTGTCCCGAATAATCCCGCCATTGCCCATATTTGTCCAGATTTGTAGATATTTGGATAGATTTGGGGAAAGAAAAAGCCCATTCCGATTATTATATCAGAATGGGCCTTTATGTCTGCAGATCGTTTTCGTTTAAAACTTGTTTTAAATGAAAAGATATCCTCTCCTTTTTTTCCAACTTATGGGAAGCATTATCCCAATTAACACCAGAAAGAGCATCACCAGGCAACCTATCTCCCATATCCTTAAAGAAATGAAAGCCGGAGGGCCGATAAACAAGAAATATAGTGAGATAGAACATAGGAGAAGGGCGATTAAAAATTCTCTCAACATTTCTCTCCTTAATGCCCTTCGGCGCAACTCCTTGATAGGAATCGACAAAAAGGCTAATCGCCGTCGGGAACAATACATTTTCCATCTTGTCTTAAATCGTCTGAATAAACTCGATTTCATTAAAAATAATCTTCTCATTACTGTCTCCCTTCCTTTTATTATAAAGATTAATTCAGCCTTGACACTTTAATACTAGAAAGAACTTATTTTCCCTTAGTTTAGATATATAAACGATATCATAAAATCAAAAACTTGTCAAGATCGACGGGCATTCCCCTAATAACTTGATATAATTCCTTAATCATTCCTGAAAAAGTTTTCTTATGGTCCCGAATAACCCCGCCAACAAAAAAACAGCCCAGACATCGTTGGGCTGTTTTTGGTTCAAAAATATCTAAACCGCCTCTAAATCCTCTAAGGCCCGTTGGTAGATTTCGACCACTCGTTGGGCTTGAGCCTGACTTAATCTTGTATCCGGCTCGTGGACAATCTGATTGCGCAGTTTATGGGCTTCCCAAACTTCGTTAAGATTGGCTATCTGGGCAATAGTTAATTGTTTCAACCGTTCGCCCATATTTTCACCCTGGTAGCCAATTCTTTTAAGAATGTCGTCAAAGATTTTATCGGCCTCAATGACGGCCAGCTTGTAACTGTTATCATCATCTCTTTCCAAATTAGCCAAAACCGATTCCCACCTCTTAACCAGTTTTTTCTTAGGCAGGCCGGGCGCGCTGACGCTCTCGGCAAACAGCTCGAAAGATTTACTCAGTTGTTTCCGCAAACGAAAAATTAAGAGAATAACAGCCACTAAAAGCAAACTAGAAATGACTAGGGAGATAATTTTCAAAAAAAGTAAAAATCTCTGCCAGTCTGACGAACCAACATTTAAAGCTAGATAATCGTAAAGATTAAGCAGAAATGTTCTCATAGGCTTGGGCTATCTGTAGGATTTTTTCGTCATCAAATTGCTGACCGATGATTTGAAGACCGACTGGCAGTCGGCCGACTTTTCCGCAAGGGACGGAAAGGCCCGGCAGACCGGCCAAATTAACGGCGACCATATAGATATCAGAAAGATACATAGCCACCGAGTCATCTGTTTTTTCGCCCAGTTTAAAAGCGACTGTCGGCGAAGTCGGCGTCATCAAAACATCGACTTCCTTAAAAGCATTGGCGAAATCTTCTCTAATTAAAGTTCTCACTTTTTGGGCTTTCAGATAATATGCCTCGTAATAGCCGGCTGATAAAGTATAGGTGCCGAGCATAATTCGCCGCCTGACTTCATCGCCAAAGCCTTTCTGACGAGTTTTCAAATAAACATCTAACAATTGGTTGGCCGGCTCGGACAGGCCGTATTTGATACCGTCATAACGGGCTAAATTAGCCGAGGCCTCGGCTGGTTGGATAATATAGTAAGCGGCTAAAGCGTGTTCCGTATGAGGCAAACTTACTTCAATAACCTGTGCGCCCATTTTTTCATATTGAGAGACAGCTTTTCTAATTATTTTCTCTACTTCTGGATCAATTCCTTCAATAAAATACTCTTTTGGCAGACCGATTTTTAAACCCTTGATTGATATCTCAGTTGGCTTACTCTCTGTCGGCGGATTTAAACTGGTTGAATCCATTTCGTCTTTTCCCTTAATTACATCAAAAACGATTTGAGCATCTTCGGCTGTCTTAGCTAAGGGGCCAATTTGGTCCAAAGATGAAGCAAAGGCAATTAACCCATAGCGGGAAACTCGTCCGTAGGTTGTCTTTAAACCAGTCACCCCGCAAAAAGAAGCCGGCAGCCGGACTGAACTGCCCGTATCAGTTCCTAAAGCGGCCAGACATTGATGACTGGCCAGAGCGGCCGCCGAACCGCCGGAAGAGCCGCCGGGAACCCGCTCTAAATCATGAGGATTCCTAGTTACTCCATAAGCTGAATTCTCGGTGGAAGAACCCATTCCAAATTCATCTTGATTAGTTTTACCAACAATGACCACCCCGGCTTGTTTTAATCTTTTAACGACGGTTGCGTCATAGGGAGCAATATAGTTTTCCAAAATTTTTGAGCCAGCTGTACATTTGATTCCCTCAACTAAAATTAGGTCTTTGATGGCCATGGGGATACCGGCCAAAGGACCGATTTTTTCCCGATTGGCAATTTTTTTATCCACTTTTTTGGCTTGCGATAAAGCCAATTCTTCAGTCAAAGTCAAATAAGCGTGGATTTGCCTGTCTTTTTTCTTTACCTGATTGAAAACCGCTTCAGTCAATTGAACGGCCGAGAATTCCTTTTTAACTAATCCCTGATGGGCTTGTTTGATAGTTAATTTATTTAAAGACATAAATCACAAAATCGCCTTGACTTTAACATAGCCATCTTTAATTTCCGGAACCAACTTTAACAACTTCTCTGCCTCTTGTTTTGTCTTAGTTCGGCTTTTGTCCTGACGACTAACATTTTCCAAGCCAGTCACTTGAGCAGTCGGCTCAACTTTTTCTGTCTTGGCTTTATTCAATTGCTCAACAAAATCCAAAATGGACGAAAGCTCCTTTCGGAATTTCTTGTTTTCTTGCTCAGTTAGCCCCAGGCGGGCTAACTTAGCGATATGTTCAACTTGTTCTTTGGATAGTTTCATGGATTTTATTTATTCCTGGGGGCATCCCTTAAAAGGACGTCTCTCAAATCATCTTTAAAAATTCTTTTTCTTTAATAATTTTTATTCCCAGCTCTTTGGCCTTATCGTATTTAGAACCAGGTTTCTGGCCAATGACCACGAAGTCCGTCTCTCTGGAAACCGAGCTGGAAACATCGCCGCCTAGCCGCCTAATTCTGGCTTTGGCCTGCTCACGGGTAAACTTGTTTAACTCGCCGGTCAGGACAAAAGTCAGCCCAGCCAGTTTCTTTTGAAAGGTCTTGGTCTGACCAACCTTAACGCCGCTTTTAACTAGTTTATCTATCAAATGCTGATTTGTCTTGTTATTAAACCATTGATAAACACTTTGAGCAACTATTTGACCGATATCCTGAACCCTGGATAATTTTTCCAAACTAGCTTGCTTCAATTTCTCCAAATTGCCGAAGTATTGAGCCAAATTGATGGCTGTTTCTTCGCCGACGTGACGGACGCTCAGGGCGTAAATAAATTTAGCTAAAGAAATTTGTTTACTTTGCTCAATCGCCTCAATCAGATTAACGGCCGACTTTTCAGCAAAGCGCTCCAAAGGAATTAAATCGCCTTGTTTTAAGGAAAAAATATCGGCCGGATTTGAAACCAATCCTTCGTCCATCAGCTGCTCAACAATTTTCGGTCCCAGTCCCTCAATATCAAAGCCCTTTTTAGAAGCAAAATGAATTAATTTTTGTCTTTGTTGAGCACCGCATTCCTTGTTGGTACAGCGATGAACCGCTTCCCCTTCTGGCCGGATGACTGGTGAACCGCAAACCGGACAGCGCTTGGGCATTCTAAATTTTTTCTCCTGGCCGGTCCGTAATTTTTTAATCACCTTAACCACGTCAGGAATAACATCGCCGGCCCGCTGGACAATCACCGTATCGCCAATCCGAACATCCAGTCGCTTAATTTCGTCTTCATTATGGAGAGTGGCTCGGGTGACTAAAGTACCGCCAATCCTAATTGGTTTTAATTTGGCAACCGGAGTTAAAGCGCCGGTCCGACCAACTTGAACTACAATATCTTCAATAACAGTAGTTGCTTCTTTGGCTGGAAACTTAAAGGCAATCGCTCCTCGCGGCGCTTTACCAACCACCCCTAATTTTTTAAAAATCTGATTATTATTAACCGAAACGACCACTCCGTCAATCTGATAAGGCAATTTGGCTCTGCTTAGGCTAATTTTCTGCCAAAATTTAATCACTTCGTCTAAATTACGACAATATTGGCCTTGGTCAACCCGGAAACCCAAAGATTGAGCAATCTGGTGCTCAGCCTGATGGGTCTTCTGACCTAAATCGGTGACTACATCGTAAGCCAAAAAATCCAACTGGCGAGCCGCGGCTATCTTTGGGTCAAGCTGACGGATGCTGCCGGCCGCCGTGTTGCGCGGATTGGCGTAAAGCGACAATCCCTTTCTCTGGCGCTGATGATTAACCTCTTCAAAAGCCTTTTTGGTCATATAGACCTCGCCGCGGACCTCAATCTCTCCTTTTTCCAAAAGAGCCCTAACTTTTTTTTCGATGGCCAAAGAAGGCAACTTCTGGCGAACTTCCAGTTTCAAGGGAATAGAAGGAATTGTCTTTAAGTTTTGGGTAACGTCTTCGCCAATTAAACTATCACCTCTGGTGGAGCCCTGAATAAAAAGACCGTTCCGATAGACCAAGGCAATGGCAAAACCGTCTATTTTTAACTCAGCGAAATAGTCTAACTTTTGGTAAGGAATTAATTTCTGAATCCGTTTTTGCCAGGCGGCAAATTCTTCCCGATAGAAAACATCTTCCAAAGAAAGCATCCTTTTTTTATGCCTGACTTTGACAAACTTATTCAAGGCCTGACCACTGACCCGCTGGGTTGGCGAATCCGGCCTAATCAAATCCGGGAATCGTTGCTCTAACTGGTACAGCTCATGCTTTAAAGAATCAAAAGCGGCATCAGATAGCTCCGGTTGGTCTAAAACATGATAGCGGTAATTATGTTCGTTAATAACCTTCCTTAATTTAGCAATTCTCTTCTTGGCTTCCGACTTAGTCATAAGGATAATAATTAAAATTTTATCCCCTGAGTTTATCGAAGGGTAAAATTTTAATGAA
>CAZFBL010000021.1:6622-9052 GCA_964517275.1 uncultured Candidatus Saccharibacteria bacterium | reverse complement strand
GAATGATTTGCATAATTCTAGGGAAAGGCCTGTTAGAAAAAGGTCTGGCCTTGCCCAACCTAGCTCGTAATTATTAGTTAGTTTTGAAAATTTTATTTGGAAAGGCCAGACCTTTTCCTAAAGGCCAGACCTTTTCCTAAAAATTACTCGCTGGGTAATCTTGCGCTCTCAAAAGTCATAGTGTCAAAGTCACAATCTTTTACCGCCAGAGCCTCTGGTGTTTTTCCAAGCGACCGCCGACAAACCATCTCAAAAAACTCCTGGTGACAATAATCGCTGAAAACATACTGATTAAAACACCAATGCCTAAAGTTAAGGCGAACCCTTTAACTAGGCCGGTCGCCAAGATATAGAGAATAACACAAGTAATAATAGTTGAAAGATTGCCGTCGCGAATGGCCGGCCAGGCTCGCGAAAAACCCTCCTCAATACTGCCACCCAAGCTCTTACCTGATTTAAATTCCTCTTTGAATCTCTCAAAAATAAGAATATTGGCGTCAACGGCCATGCCGATTGATAAGATAAAGCCAGCAATGCCGGCCAAAGTCAATGTGACCGGAATCATTTTAAAAATAGCCAGAATCAAAGCGACATAAATTAACAAAGCCAGGCTGGCTAAGAGGCCGGGCAGACGATAATAAAAAATAATAAAAAGCAAGACAGCTAAAAATCCTAAAACAGCCGCCCCTAAAGACTGTTCCAGAGAGGAACGGCCTAAGCTGGCTCCAATCGTCTGTTGATTGATTAATTCTATCGGGACCGGCAAAGCGCCGGCGTTAAGACGCTGGACCAGTTCTTTGGCCTCGCTCAAAGTAAAATCACCTGTAATCTGGGCTTTGCCGCCGGGAATAACACCTTGGACAACCGGCGCGCTAATCGGCGAGCCATCTAAATAAATAGCTAATCTCTTACCGATGTTCCGACTGGTCAATTCCTCAAAAATCTGACTGCCCCGGTCATTAAATTGAAGATTGACCTGAGGCTGATAAGCTTGCTGACCGAAATTAAGTTGGGCTTCTTCAAGATAACGACCGGTCAACTCGGTCGGCTTGAAATAAGGGTCTTCTAATAGTTGTTCTTTCTCTAGTTCGGTTATTTCGTCTCCTTGGCTTAACTTCTCCTGGATTTCCTTTTGTTCAGCTAAGATGCGCTCGCTTTCCGCTTCTCCTTTTTGCTCCCGAAAATCCAAAGCCGGCGTCTGGCCAATCATCTCAATCGCCTCTCGGACGTTCTTAATCCCGGCTAATTCAACAATTAGGCGATAATCGGAACCAACTTTGTTAATCTGAACAACCGGTTCGGCCACTCCAAAAAGATTTACCCGCCGCTCAATAACGTCACGGACGCCTTGCATTGAATCCGTATAATTGTCCGGTTCAATATCAGATAAATCAGCCTGATAAACTAAATGAGTTCCCCCTTGCAAATCAAGGCCCAGTTTGAAAGGCAGTTGGTAAAAATTAGGCAGAACATCTAGTCCAAGCTGTTTATTAAGCCAATTGGCCGGTTTATCCCAGATAAGCGGGGCATCTAAAAAAGCGGCCAATAAGCCGATTAGGAAAATAAAAAAAATAGTCCAGTGAATTTTCTTGATTTTCTTCTCTGATGAAGACTGACTTGCTTTTTTAGTAAAAATTCCCATTATCTTTAATCTAATTTAATTTTTCTCTTTTGTCAAAATTGACCTTGACATATTTTCCCAAAAGAAGTATCGTATAAATAACTGACATCAACTCATATAGTCCTTTAAAGGAGGCGGTCATGAAAAAAATCTTCGTGTCTTTGGTAATAATGTCTTTGGTAATCGTCATTCCGGCCACCGCAGCCATCGCCCAAGAGCAAGGCGTTGAGATAAAAATCAGTCTCATGCCAGACGAGAGAGGAGTATTGCAGAAATCAATTGAGGAATACAATGAAAGAAGCAACGGCCCCAAAATCACCGGCCTACACTTCCGAATATACAACACAGACTTCCCCGGTACAATCAGAGGGATAAAATTAACGGTGGAGGCTGATGAACGGACGCTGGCCGAGAGTTGCGGTTTGCTCTTTTTGGAAAACGCTCCCCTCCAACTATTCAAAGATATTCTCGACCGGGCTCTTTCAGAGATTGCCCTGAAAGCCGCAAATGAGAAATAGATTAATTAGCTATTTCGTTGTTGTCACAAGCTAATAGACTCGTTCCCAGCGAACGGGTCTTTTCATTCTTGCCGAAATATTCTTTTATCTTTCTTCAATTCCTCAAGAATATTATCGGGAATTGGAATCGGTTCGCCTCTCGGACTAATGCCCGGATAGCGCCAGGCTGAAATCATTCTTTTCTTTTGTCCAGCCTGTTGATACATCAACCAAATCTCGCTCGGCCTTTTTGTACCGGCAGGCCCGCCTTGACTCGGCGAGGCAGGCCCGCCTTGACTCGGCGAGGCAGGC
>CAZFBL010000021.1:0-6522 GCA_964517275.1 uncultured Candidatus Saccharibacteria bacterium | reverse complement strand
GGCAGGCCCGCCTTGACTCGGCGAGGCAGGCCCGCCTTGACTCGGCGAGGCAGGCTGCATCAAGGCAATTGTCCCCGGGACAATCCCTTTTTCCCGACGTTGAGGACTCTTTAAAATGCGGCGCAGACGACTCTCGCTTAATCGATAATAACGCATCTTTTCTTTAACATGTTGCGTCCAATAAATTTCTTTGCTGTTTTTCGGCTCTTTAAAAAACATTATTTAGTTATGCGATGAGTTAAGATTTGAGTAATTTTTCTTTTCGGCTGGCCGCTTTTGGTCTGGCCATAGCTAAAGTGATGAATTTTCGGCGAACCCTCGCCTTTTAAAACAAACTTGATTTTTCCTGTTTTCCGAAAAACAGTCAGCGTATCACGGCCCTGATTGCTAATCGCCCGCTGGCCGCCTAAGTAAAAGCCGAGATGGGAATGAAATTTCTGGTCAGATTCAGCTAAAGCATCTTCCCAAACCAAAATATTGCCGGGGGTTAACTTTTTGGTCGGCCGCCAGCCATTTTTGGACATATCTTTGAGAGTCTTTTTGACGGTCGTGTGCGGTTCAGAAATCAAATCAAAAATTTTTAAAATTGAGGAGACGTAATAAGCACAGGAAAGTTCCCCGTTTCTCAAAATATCTTTCTTTTTGTTATTTTCTGAAACATAAAGCCGCCGGAACATTTGACTGCCCCGGCTGTTCCTAATCATAGTTAAATAATTTTGATAAGTGAGAATTCTAGTTTTTGAATTTTCTCTTCTATCGGCCATATTTGGGATAACAACATTTCTTATATTTTTTACCGCTGCCGCAAGGACAGGGGTCGTTGCGGCCGACCTTCTTGCCGGCCGGCGGTCTATTAACAGCGGCTGGCCTGGCTGATTGTCCAGCCGTGTCTCCAGCCGGGGCCAAAGCCACTTTGTAAATGGTATTAACCATGGTTGATTGAATAGCCGTTAATAATCTTTGAAATAACCTTATTCCTTCGTTCTTGTATTCAACCAACGGGTCTTTCTGACCGTAAGCCCGCAAGCGGACGCTGTCGCGCAAATGATCCATATTGTCCAGATGGTCCATCCAAAGACTATCAATACTGCGCAAAAAAACAAACTTTTCTATCTGGCGCATATTCTTGGCTTCCAGTTCTTTCTCTTTCTGTTCATAGGCGGTCTCGGCTAATTTGACTAAATAATCGGATATTTCCTCTGGAGTTTTAAAATTCCCTAAAACCCGTTCACTTAAAGGTTCAATCTTTTGAGCGTGCTCTTTCGCTGGAAGCGAAGGGGCATTACTTTCAATGTCAAACCTTACGTTCGCCGGAAAAATACTTTTAGCAATTTCGCTTATCTCTTTAAAGTTCCAATTGTCGGCCGGACCCTGGGCATGAAATTGAACGAACTTTTTAACTTCTTGGCTGATTATTTCCAAGATATCCGGTTTAAGATTTTTCTTAGTTAAAACCTCCCGCCGTTTCTTGTAAATGGTTTCCCTTTGTTTATTCATGACATCGTCATATTCAAGAACGTGTTTTCTAATGTCAAAATTGTAACCTTCAATTTTGGCTTGGGCTGATTCAATCGCCTTGGAAACCAATTTGTTTTCAATTGGCTGGTCTTCGGGCACCTTCAGCATCTCCATTATTGATTTGACTCGTTCGCCGCCAAAGACTCTCATCAGGTCGTCCTCTAAAGAAACATAGAATTGGCTGGAACCGGGGTCGCCCTGTCGGCCAGTCCGACCGCGTAACTGATTATCAATCCGCCGGGCTTCGTGACGCTCTGTGCCAATAATGTGGAGTCCGCCAGAAGTTATAACTTCTTTGCGCTTTTTCTGCCAAGACGAAAAGCGAGTAGAATTATCTTTCAGGGGCCTGGAATCGCGAGCGGGCACGGTTCCGCCAGAGACGGAGAGCGAGCGATTCTCGGCAACAAAATCCCTCGCCGGGGGATTTTGCGTCGCTGAAAGATAATTCTGCTTACTCGTCTTCTCTTCTGGCCGACCGCCTAAAATAATATCCACCCCTCGGCCAGCCATATTGGTGGCCACGGTAACCGTGCCCGGCTGACCGGCTTGAGCGATAATTTGAGCTTCTTGCTCATGATGCTTGGCGTTAAGAAGCTGATGAGGAATACCTTCCTTTTTAAGCAAGGCGGCCAGTAATTCGTTCTTTTCAATCGAGACCGTCCCGACCAAAACCGGCTGACCTTTCTGGTGTCTCTCTTTAATTTCCTTAACAATCGCTTGGAATTTTCCTCTTTCAGTTTTATAAACACTGTCAGATAAATCTCGGCGAATCATCGGCTGGTTAGTTGGGACAACTATTACTTCTAAGTTGTAAACTTTGTGAAATTCTTCGGCTGAAGTCAGAGCCGTCCCGGTCATGCCGGATAACTTAGGGTATTGACGGAAATAGTTTTGAAAAGTAATTGAAGCCAAGGTGCGGCTCTCTTGTTGAACTTGAACTCCTTCTTTGGCTTCCAGTGCTTGATGTAATCCTTCCGAATAGCGACGGCCAGGCATTAGGCGACCGGTAAAATCGTCAACAATAACTACTTGGCCATCTTTAACCACATAATTTCTGTCTTTTTTGAACAAAACTTGAGCCCGTAAGGCCTGTTCCAAATGATGAACGTAACGGATGCCGCCCTCTTGATAAATATTGCCCAGGCCTAATATTTTTTCCACTCTAGCAATCCCTACTTCAGTTAAGGTGACCGCCTGCATTTTTTCATCAACATTATAATCAATATTTTCCTTAAGCTGAGGAACGAGCCGACTGAATTGTTCATAAAGTTTGGTTGATTCGGTATCAGGCATAGAAATGATTAAAGGAGTTCTGGCCTCATCAATCAAAATACTATCTACCTCATCAATAATGGCAAAGCCGGGCTGACGCTGAACCATCATCTCTAAGTTCGGAGCCATGTTATCCCTTAAATAGTCAAAACCAAACTCGTTATTAGTCCCGTAAGTAATATCGGCTTGATAGGCCTGCTGACGAGGAACTTCTTTAAGATTTTCCATCTCAACAGTAACTTCATTTTTATCGGGATCGGCCTGCGGCTCAAATAAATAGGCTTTTTCATGATTAAGACAAGCGGCAGTAAGACCCAAGAAACGATAAACCGGCCCCATCCAGTTAGCGTCACGACGAGCTAAGTAATCATTAACCGTAACAACATGGACACCCTGACCGTTTAAAGCGTTCAGATAAATAGCCAGGGTGGCGGCTAAAGTTTTACCCTCGCCGGTTTTCATTTCAGCAATCTGACCTTGATGTAAAACTATGCCGCCAATTAACTGAACGTCAAAATGACGCTGGCCTAAAGTCCGTTTGGCCGCTTCCCGAACTAAGGCAAAAGCTTCGACCAGCAAATCATCAAGAGCCGTTCCCTTCTCTAAACGCTTTTTAAAATCGTCGGTCTTAGCTTTTAATTGTTCATTAGAAAAAACCTCGAACTGCGGTTCGAGTCGATTGATTTGTTCAACTAAAGACTGAATTTTTTTTATCTTTCGTTCGTTAGGGTCACCTAAAAATTTATCTAAGAGAGACATAGTTCGACAAGCTCACTATAAATAACTAGAAGCAGTTTGAAACTGCTTCTACTATACCTAAAAATGATTAAAAAATCAAACTATATTTATTTTGTTCGAGAGACGAACTCAAAACAAATCCTCAAAAAAATGAGGATTTGTTCATGGTCAATTGACCCAAGATTCGTTTAAACACGAATCTTCCTGCCTGCCGGCAGGCAGTAAGAAAGTCTATTTCTTTTTTCTGCGACTAGTCGTCTTTCGGCGGGTCGTCTTCCTCTTTTTGGGAGTTGCTTTCTTCCTGGGAGTAGCCTTCTTGCGAGTTGTTTTCCTTTTCTTAGGAGCAGCCTTCTTTTTTTTAGTGGTTCTTTTTCTTCTTAGCATTGTTTTGTGATAAAAAGATTTTTAAGCTAACGGGTAATTCGACCTCCATTTTACCCGGTTAAAAATAAAAATTATTCTAATCTTTCCTTTCTATCTATAATTATACTCCCATCGTCAATATTTGTATTGTGGAAAACTTAATTTAGAAAATATTTTCTATTTTCTCCTAATCAGTTTAGTCGCTTTAGAATTTCGGAAACGGGCTAAAGGATTGAGCCGCCAGAATTTTTTCCAGGAACGGGCTCCTCGTATAGACATAGTCATTTTTTTATCCTTATCCTTTCTTATTTCTCCGGCCAATTCATCTTTGACCAAATCAATAGCCGCCATTAAAGATTCTGCTGTTTCTTCGACTCGAAAAAACTGGCCGCCGATGTTTAAATTAACCTCGGCTCTAAAAATATCACCCTGCCGCTGACCGCGAGTAATCCTGCCTACTTCTACCTGAGCCTCGGTCAGCTCTGGATTATTTTTTTTCAAGAACTTTTTTAAGCCGCCGATTTTTTCTTCAATATATTGATTAATGCTCGGCGAAAGTTTAATATTAGTTCCTTTAACAATTATTTTCATATTTATATTTTAACACAGAAGAACAAGAATTACCAAGGAACATCTTTTCAGTCTTTCGAGGTCCGGCCTGCGAGGCCGGACCTCGCAGGCCGGACCTCAGAATACTCAGAATAATTTACTGAAACATTACATCTGCTCCGGTCCGATAAAAATCCCTTTCAAAGGAGTTGATAATATAAACCATTTCCCAGAGGTGGCCGCTAAGAGTAAATTGTTCAGCGGTCATATTCAGCCAGTGCTTGGTTCCGTCAGAATTGACTTCGTAAACCCGCCGGTCGCCATTAGCCCGAATCAACCATGTCTCCTGATAATCATTCAATTCTTCCGGACTGACTTCAATAATATCTTCCCACCTTAAATGACCATAGGCTTCAAAGATTTGAGCGCTCTGTATCCAGCGACGGTAACCATTCTTAATAATATAGACCCGATGGTCGCCGCGAGCCCGAATCAAACTGCCTTCCGGATAACTTCTTAAATAAACAAAAGCGTTGATTAAAGTGGTTTGTTCCCCATTAGTATCGGTAAAAACAATATTTACTGAACCGGCCGAATGGGTCGGCGCTATAAAAGTAATGGTTTGGTTATCAACTATGTCAAAATTAGCTATTTCCGTCTGACCAAGGGTTATTTCCTCAACTGTCGAAAGATCCTCTCCCTGAATGGTTATTTTAAAACCCCCTTTCACTGAACCGCTAGCCGGTGAAAGCTTATTAATAACCAAAGGACTGGCGGCAATACTGGAAGCAGTGAAAGAGAATGAAGTCAATGATTCGTTATCACCAAAGCCGCTTTCACTATACTGGTTGAAAGGAATTATAATAACCGATTTATTTAAACTGGTGAAATTAGGAATATAAACTATTCCTTTCTGGTCATTTAAAGGAATGAACTGAACTGTTGTCTGATCGTTTTGGTCGCTAACAATATAAGGCACCCAAAAATCAGCCCGTTGACCCAAACCGACAAATTCCAATTTTAGAGTGTCTCTTTCCGTCGACTCAGCTGTTTGTCTAAACCTATACCAATAAGGAGACCAATCTTTGATAGCGCTGCTTCGAGAAACAATCAAGTTAGGAAAGCCGCCATAGCTGGCTGAAGGGTCAACGTGCAATCGTTGATAAGTTAAATCGTCGTTGAGATAGCAATATTTTTTTTCTGAACCGATTTGACAATCATTAAGATAAACAGCCACTGCCCAATCGGCAAAAACATCAGCAAAAGATTCCGTATAACCCAAATCAGCCAAAGCGGTATTGATACTGGCTATGCCTATCTGATTATTCAGGGTCATCCGACTCAAGACCTCGGTGCCATAATGTTCAACCAAATAATGCAGAAACAAGCCAGCCACTCCATAGTCGTTCACCTTGTTTCTCCATTCGGTCAAAGAATCAGAGGGATAATCCAAAAAAGTATCCACCCGCCTGGCCAAATAACTGCCCGGATAAATGTCGTTATAGCCACAGAGAGTCGGCGCGTATTCGGAGCGAGCTTCATTCAGCCAGACCTCTTCTTCCAGACCGTGCAAAACGGTTTTCTGATAAAAAGTAATTAAATGCTGGAATTCATGAGCCAAAAAGGCCTTATTTTGGGGACTGGAGATACTGATAACATTAAGATAAACCATTTCTCTCTCATTGGAAGAATTAATTTGCGACCGGGGATATTCATTGTTAGTGTTGAAATAACCGCCGGCCTCATTAACCAACTGAGTAACTAAAACGGTGATTTTCGGGTCATTGTCAATGCCGGGTTTCCACTCGGAACCGAAGACAGCTCTTTCTTTGGGATAAATAACATAGTCAAACTCATCAGTCAAACCCTCCAATGTATTTTTTAACGAGTTTCGACGGGCGCTGTTTAATTTATTCCAATAATCGTTTTCCACGTAAAAATAAACATGCTCGCCGATAACCCGCAAAGTGGCCGACAACTGACTCCGACCACTGTAGTCATAAACAGCATCCACGTAAAAATTCACCTGTTCGCCTAAAGAAGCGGCCTGAACACCGCTAAAGAAAACAAAAAAACCTCCTA
>CAZFBL010000020.1:0-10690 GCA_964517275.1 uncultured Candidatus Saccharibacteria bacterium | reverse complement strand
CTCAGCGGATTAAGAAATATTACGGCCGTCAAGCCAAAGTAATTTATCCGCCGGTGGATGTTAAAGCAACTGATTTGTCTTTTGCTCCAAGGAGTCCGTTTTGGACAAATAATATTTCTCTCCGCCAGAAGGATATCCCTCCAATGTCGCTTCCGCCTGCGGCGGGGGACTCCATCGGGCTTCCCTCTGACTCCACTCATTTATTTGTTCCCAAAACTCCCTATGCTTTGCAAAAAGATAAATCAGCTGTTTTGACGAATAAGGAGTATTTTCTGATTGTTTCTCAATTGACTCCTTACAAACGGATAGATTTGGCGGTTGACGCTTTTAACAAACTGGAATTGCCGCTAATAATTATTGGCCAGGGCCGGGACAGGGAACGATTGGAAAAAATGGCTCGTTCTAATATTGAGTTTCTTGGCTGGCAGCCGGATGGAGTGGTTAAAGAATATTTTCAAAACTGTACTGCTCTTATTTTTCCCGGCGAGGATGATTTCGGCATTGCCCCGGTCGAGGCAATGAGTCATGGCAAACCAGTCTTGGCTTATCGTCAAGGAGGGGCGACTGAAACAGTCCTGGAGGGGATAACCGGCGAGTTTTTTGACGACCCAGCCACTGAATCTTTGGCTGACGGCGTCCGCCGGTTGCGGCTTAATCTGAAAAATTACAGTCCCTTGGTTATTCAGAAAAGGGCAGAACTTTTCTCTCCGGAAAAGTTTAAACGGAGCATCAAAGAATTTATTATTGAAATCTTTGAACAAAAAAAGAAAGAAACTTAAGTGTTGAAAGTCCGGCCTTTCCATCTAAGTTTTTTCTGATTAGCCTCTACGGAATAATTTTCGTTGTAAAGGCCGGACCTTTTTAATGTTTGCGATATGGTTAGGATTGTGTTAAAATCATTATATGATTATCGGACATCAGCCGATTTTAGATTTTTTGAAAAAAAGTATTCATAATAAGCGATTAGCTCATGCTTATTTATTTACCGGTTCGGCTCATTTAGGCAAGAAAACCGTTGCTTTGGAATTCATTAAGATGCTGAACGGTTCGGAAGTGGACCAGGCAGTTCATCCCGATATTCTAATCATTGAGCCGGAAAGAATTGCCAAAAAAGGAGTTACCAAAGAATTAGAAATCGGTATCGGTCAGGCCAGGCGAATTCAGCACCAGATGAGCCTATTTCCTTATCAGGCTCCTTACAAGGTCGCTTTGATTGACCAGGCCGAAAAGATGACCGCCGAAGCCAGTAATTGCCTTTTGAAAACCTTGGAAGAGCCGTCCGGGCGAGCCATTTTGATTTTAATTACGGCTAATCCGGATTTAATCTTGCCAACCATTGTTTCTCGTTGCCAGTCGGTTAAGTTTTTACCGGTCGGTGAGGGAGAAATAAGAAAAAAGGTATCGGACCCCAAAATCATTCGTTTAGCCAATGGCCGACCGGGCCTGGCCATCCAATATTCAGAAGAGCCAGCTTTACTTCAAGCCAGGAATGAAATTATCAATCGATTAGAGAAATTAATTAAGTCTGATTTAAACGAAGCCTATCAATATGCTGAGACTATATCTAAGGACATTCCCCAAGCCCGGCAAATTCTCAGAAATTGGCTTTTCTGGTTTAGAGATTTGCTCTTGTTAGCTTCTGGTTGTCCCAATTTAACTATTTATCCTCAAGCCGAACGATACCGAGATTGCTATTCTTTGGCCAAGCTTAAAAATATTATTCAGACAATCAGAAAAACAGATTCTTTCTTGGCTAATCCGAGTATTAATCATCGTTTAGCTTTAGAGGTTTTGGTTTTAGAAATAATTAGATAAGATGAGAAAATCATTTTTAACTTTTATTCCTCTTTTTCTTTCCCTGGCTGCTTTTCCCTTTCAATGCCAGCAGGTTAAGGACGGCGGTCTTTATCTTTCTGAAGATAAGGGCGAAAACTGGCAGCAGTTGGCGGTTAAAGAAACGAGGAATCCGATTGTCTCTTTGAATGTCTTAAGTTTGGCTATTGACCCGGCTAATTCCGAAGTCCTATATCTGGGCAGTCGGGAGAACGGTATTTACCGGAGTCAATCTCAAGGAAAAGACTGGTCTAAGTTGGAAGACGAGAAAGGAATTCTTTCTGGCCGGGCCAATGTTTATGATATTGCTGTTGACCCGCAAGACTCTAAACGACTTTACGCAGCTGTTTATCAAGATAAAAAAGGCCGTCTTTTTCGCAGCCAAGATGGCGGTAATTCCTGGGAGGAAGTTTACGTAGTTTCCGAAGAGGAATACGCTATTTTCGCGGTAGCCGTTGACAGTTACGAGCCGTCGGTTGTATACATGGGCACCGCTCAGGGCGGCTTTTTAAAAAGTACCGATTATGGCAAATCTTGGGAATTGATGAAGTGGTTTGATGACGTTATTTCCGATTTAGCCGTTAATCCTAAAGATACGAGAATTGTTTATCTGAGCACTTTTAAGGAAGGGGTTTATAAAACGACTGATAAAGGAATTAGCTGGCAGTCTTTTAAGGAAGATTTAGAAGAATTCAGACAGGCCGAAAAGGTGGAAAGAGTGGTTATTGATTGGCAAAGGCCAAATATCGTCTATATCGGTTCGGAGTACGGCTTATTGGTTTCCGAGGACGCCGGTGCTAGTTGGCGGGAGGTTAAAATAATTATGCCCCCGGAATCAAGGCCGGTTTTAAGCTTGGCTATTAATTCTCAAAATACCGACCATCTATATTACGGAGCCGGTTCCATTCTCTATCGTAGTTTAGATCGGGGTGTCAATTGGACAGTTCACGAATTACCCAGCCAGCGTGACGTTAAAATAATCGCCATCGACCCGGCCGACCCTGATTTAATTTATGTCGGGATGCATAAGTAGGAAGTAAAGAATCTATAATCCATTTCTCAATGTTTTTAAAATGAGTTATAGACCGTCTATTGTAAACAATGTATAAAGAAATTATTGATAAAATAAAGCCTAATCTTGACCGAACAGTCGAGTATTTAAAGGGAGAGTTATCCGGTTTGCAGGTTGGCCGGGCTAATCCCGGTTTAGTTGAGGACTTAGAGGTGGAATGCTATAACCAAAAAATGCCTCTAAAGCAACTGGCCAGTATCCAGGCCCCCGAGCCGCGCTCAATCTTAATTCAGCCTTGGGATAAGAGTATTATTAAGGATATTGAAAAAGCGATTAGTAATTCAAAATTGGGTTTAAGTCCGGTGGTCGAAGAAGATTTTATCCGTTTGAAGATACCTCCTCTGAGCGAAGAACGGCGTCGGGAATTAACCAAGATTATTCAAGAAAAATTAGAAGAATGTCGGGTCAGTGTTCGACGTCAACGGGAAGAGGTCTGGCGTCAGATTCAAGATTTAGAAAAGGAAGGAAAAATTCCTGAAGATGATAAATTTAAAGCTAAAGACGAATTACAAAAAGTAATTAATGATTATAATCGTCAGATTGAAGAAATAAGCAAACGTAAAGAAGAAGAAATAATGAAAGTTTAAATATGTTTCTAACTATTGCCGTTTTTATTCTGGTTATTGGCCTCTTGATTTTTGTTCATGAATTCGGCCATTTTATTACCGCTAAACGAGCCGGGATTAAAGTAGAAGAATTCGGTCTCGGTTTCCCGCCAAGAATTTTTGGGATTAAAAGAGGCGAGACTGTTTACTCGCTGAATCTTTTGCCGATTGGCGGTTTTGTTAAGATATATGGCGAAGAGGGCCGGCCGGATAAAGAGGATGAAAAAGAAGCAGGAAGAGCTTTTTACAATAAACCGGTTCGAACCCGGGCTCTTATCTTGGCGGCCGGGGTAACCATGAATTTGATTTTAGCCGCTTTTCTGTTGAGCCTCGGTTATTGGTTAGGGTTGCCTTCGGCCATTGATGACCAGGTGGTCGATCCAGAGGCCAATGTTCAAATTGTCCAGGTTGCGGCTGGCTCGCCGGCTGAACAGGCCGGACTTAATGCCGGTGATTTAATAGAAAAAATATCGTTTGGCCAGGAACAGCTGGTTATTAGCCAGGTCGGCCAGGTTCAGGAATTTGTTAGTGTCTACCAGGGCCAGGAAATAGAATTGGTTGTTCAGCGCGGCGATGAAAGTCTGGAGAGGACTTTAGTCCCGCGAGCCAATCCGCCGGCCGAGGAGGGGCCGCTCGGGATCGCCTTGGCCAGAATAGCTATTGTTTCTTATCCTTGGTATCGAGCTTTGCTGATGGGCGTGACCGGGACGGTTAATCTGGCCTGGGCGGTGGCGGCCGCCTTTGGAGGTCTTATCTGGCAGTTATTGACGACCGGCCAGTTGATGGGCGAAATCGCCGGTCCGGTTGGCATTTTTGCTCTAACCGGGCAAGCGGTTGAACACGGCTTTATTTATATTCTCCAATTTGCTATTCTTTTGAGCGTCATTTTGGCCGTTATCAATATCCTGCCTTTCCCGGCCTTAGACGGCGGTCGATTGCTTTTTTTGGCCATTGAGAAAATAAAGGGTTCGCCGGTCAATCAAAAGATTGAACGATTAACCCATATGGTCGGTTTTGCTCTTTTAATCCTGCTGATGATTGTCATTACCTGGCGGGACATCGGCCGATTTTTTTAAGGACTCATTTAATATGCGTCAATCTAAACTTTTTACCAAAACTATCAAACAAGCGCCTAAGGACGAGGTGAGTTTGAACGCTCAGTATTTAACCAGAGCTGGTTTTATTAGTAAAGAAATGGCTGGAGTTTATTCTTATTTGCCTTTAGGACTGATAATTTTGAAGAAAATAGAGAACATTATCAGGGAAGAAATGAATGCAGTCGGTGGAATAGAAATGAAGACTTCCATCATGCAGAATAAAGAGGTATGGGAAAAATCAAATAGGTGGGATGATAAAATTGTAGATAATTGGTTTAAGACTAAATTAAAAAATGGCGAGGAGATTGGTTTATCGTTTACTAACGAAGAGGCCTATTCAAACATCTTAAAGAGACATGTAAATTCATATAAGGACTTACCTCTTTATCTTTATGATTTTAAAGAAATTTTTAGAAATGAAGCCAGAAGCAAATCGGGACTTTTAAGAGGAAGGGAGTTTTACTGGAAAGCTTTGTATTCATTTTCAAAAGACGAAAATGAACATAGTGTTTTTTATGATAAGATGAAAGTGGCCTATAGCAATATTTTTAGCAGGGTCGGGATTGGTCATTTGACTTATTTGACTTTTGCTTCAGGCGGCACTTTCTCAAAATTTTCTCATGAATTTCAGGCTATCTGCGAAGCTGGAGAAGATATTATTTATATCAATAAAGACGATTATGGAAAAGGTTTAAAAATGGAACAGGGCCATGCGGCTATCAACAAAGAGATTTACACTGATGATTTGAAAAAGGACTTGGGTCTGGAAGGAGATTTTGAAGAAAAAAGAGCTATCGAGGTAGGAAATATTTTTACTTTAGGAACAAAGTTTTCAAAACCATTTGATTTAAAATATGTAGATAAAAATGGCGATAATAAAATGGTTTTTATGGGTTCTTATGGCATAGGATTAAGTCGGTTAATGGGGGTAATTGTAGAATTAAGTAGCGATGATCATGGTATTATTTGGCCTGAGGCGGTGGCTCCGTTTAAAATTCATTTGCTTGATTTAGTTGGCGACAACAAAGAAGCCGATAATGCTTACAAGGAAATGATTGAAAAAGGAATAGAGGTTTTATATGATGACCGGGATAAAAGCCCGGGCGAGAAGTTTAATGACGCGGAATTAATCGGCATTCCTTATCGAGTAGTTGTCAGTCAGAAGACAATCGCTGAAGATTCGGTTGAGATAAAAAAGCGTCAAAGCGAAAAAACGGAGTTAGTTAAGATAAAAGAAGTTATCAAACGGGTTAGTTAATGATATTTGGAGGGTTGTTAAAAATATGTTGGACAATTTTTTTGGTTTTTTCTCCAAAGATATCGGCATTGATTTAGGAACGGCTAACACCCTGATTTACGTTAAGGGACGGGGGATTGTTATCAATGAACCGTCGGTTGTCGCCGTTAACCAAAAGACCGGCCAGATTCTGGCTATAGGCCAAGAAGCTAAAAAAATGGTTGGTCGGACACCCGGTCATATTGTTGCTTCTCGCCCTTTAGTAGCCGGTGTCGTCTCTGATTTTGAAGTGACCGAGCAGATGCTCAAGTTTTTTATTGACAAAGTTCACAGGGAGACCTTTTCCATTTTGCCCCGGCCGCGGGTGGCCGTCGGCATCCCTTCTGGGGTAACCGAAGTAGAAAGAAAGGCAGTCGAAGACGCGACTAAAAACGCTGGCGCCCGGGCTGTCTATTTAATTGAAGAGCCAATGGCAGCTGCTATCGGAATCAGACTGCCTGTTCAAGAGGCGACTGGCAATATGATTGTTGATATTGGCGGCGGGACAACCGAAGTAGCGATTATTTCTTTAGGCGGAATTGTTGTCAGTAAAAGCTTGCGAATAGCCGGTGATAAACTTAATGAAGATATTATTCAATATGCTCGCGATGAATTCAATCTTCTTTTAGGAGAAAAGACGGCCGAAGACATTAAACTGGCTATCGGTTCGGCATATCCTTTGGAAGAAAAAATGGAGACGACTATGCGCGGCCGCGATGTGGTAACAGGTTTGCCTAAAGAAGTAACCGTCGATGATAGCCAGATTCGCAGAGCGCTCAGTCGTTCGGTCAAAACTTTGGTTAATGCTATTAAAGGAACAATTGAGGAAACGCCGCCGGAACTGGTAGCGGATATCATGGAAAGAGGAATCTTTTTGGTTGGCGGCGGCGGTCTCTTACGCGGTTTAGACCAGTTGGTTGCCGAACAAACAGAGATGCCGATTAGGTTAGCTGAAGACCCCTTAACGGCGGTCGCTCGGGGAACCGGTATGGTTCTGGAAGACATTGATGCTCTGAAAGAAGTTTTGGTCAATCCCCGTTATGAGGAACCTCCTAAATAATTTTTTTTGCGAAGGATTATCCTTCGCAAGCGCCTATGCCTGAATTGCCCGAAGTAGAGACAATTAAAAGACAACTGAACAAAAAAGTTAAAGGAAAAAAGATTAAATCAGTCGAGGTTCGCCTGAATAAGTTTGTTAAGTGCCCTTTAAATAAGTTCAAAAAGCTGGTTGAGGGAGCTAAAATCAGTCAAGTTGAACGGAGAGCTAAACTATTAATTATCAAGCTGTCTAATAGCTGCTGTCTGATTATCCATTTGAAAATGAGCGGTCAGTTGATTTATCAGGGCCAGCCTAGTAAACATACCCACCTTATATATTATTTTAGCGATGGCAGTCAATTGGTTCACAATGATTTAAGGAAATTTGGCTTTGTTAAGGTAGTCCCCGAGAAGGAATTGTCTGGTTTTTTGAAGAAAGAAGAATATGGTCCGGAACCTCTGTCCGAGGAATTCACTCTTAATCTATTTAAAAAAATGCTGGCCGAGAGAGGAAAAAGCAAGATTAAACCGCTTTTGATGGACCAAAGATGGCTGGCCGGAATCGGCAATCTTTATAGCGATGAAATCCTTTTTTTAGCTAAGGTTCTGCCGACTCGGACAGCTGGCAGCCTCGAACCGGCCGAAATAGAAAGAATTTATCGAGGAATTAAAAGAATATTGCCCTTGGCCATTAGCCGAAGGGGTTCTTCGGCTGACCAATATGTCGACACGGCCGGCCAAAAAGGGAATTATTTGCCATTGGTCAAAGTTTACGGTCGTCAAGGTAAACCTTGTTATATTTGTGGAACCGAGATTAAGCGAATGAAAATAGGTGGCCGCTCGGCTCATTTTTGCCCTAAGTGTCAGAAATAATCAATGAGTCAATGAGGTCCGGCCTGCGAGGTCCGGCCTGCGAGGCCGGACCTCGCAGGCCGGACCTCAAAACTAAAAATATGGATACAAATTTAATTTTCCAAACTTTATACATCTTTCTTTTTTGTCTGGTTTTAGCCGCTTTTGAAATACAAATAGAAGGAAAGAACGGTTGGGCGGCTAAACTGCCGACCTGGCGGCCTGGTCCTAACCAATGGTCATCTAAGATTTACCGATTGATTATGAGCGGCAAAGAGTTGACCGGTTATCACTTGCTTGTTTACGCTTTTGTTTTAACTTTCTTGCATTATCCTTATTTTACTGGTCAAAATTGGAATTGGTCGGCTGAATTTAAAACATTAGCTTTCTTTTTTTTGATTAGTATTACTTGGGACTTTTTGTGGTTTGTCTTGAATCCGCATTATGGAGTGCGGCGTTTTCGGCCGGAATATATTGAGTGGCATAAGAAATGGTTCTTGTTTATGCCTAGTGGTTATTATTTCTCTTTAATAATTTCAGCTTTACTTTATTCAAGATTTTCTTTAAATTGGCTTTTGTTTGAAGATTGGTTATTAATCGTTGCCTTGCTTTCTGTTCTGACGCTGCTGATTGTTGTTTTTAGTTTTGTTTTTATTAGAAAGAAGATTTAAAAATTTATGAACTGGCTTTTGATTGCCATCAGCGCTCATTTTCTTTTTGCAGTTGTTTTTATTATTGACAAATTTCTTCTTTCCAAGACAGAGCTCCAGCCGGCCGCTTACGCTTTTTACGTCGGTCTGTTGGGCATAGTTGCCTTGATTCTAGCTCCCTTTGGCTTTAGTCTTCTGCCGGCCGAGCAGGTTTTAATCAGTTTTTTGGCCGGTTTTTTGTTTGTCTTAGCTATTTTGTTTTTTTACCAAGCGGTCCGCTTGGGCGAGATTTCCCGGGTTGCTCCGATTGTCGGCGGGGCGGTCCCTATTTTCACCTTATTCTTCAGTTATTACTTTCTGGCCGAACGTTTGACCAATTATCAGCTAATCGCTTTTTCTTTGTTAGTCGTCGGCGGAGTAGTTATGCTTTGGCCGGGCAAAAAAGCAATTGTCGCTAAGGCATCTTTAACTAAAAGGTTGTCTTTGGCTCTGTTAGCCGCTTTTTTCTTTGCCGCTTCTTTTGTCATCTCCAAGTTTATCTATAACGAACAATCTTTTATCAATGGCTTTATTTGGATTAGAATTGGCGGCTTTCTGGGAGCATGGCTGCTTCTTTTTTGGCCAGCTGTCCGTCGGGCTATTTTTGAAACTTCTAAGAAAGTTAAATTCAGGGTCGGTGGCTTGGCCGCTGCTAACAAAGTTCTCTCCGCTTTGTCTTATCTGCTTTTAAATTATGCCATTGCTCTAGGCAGTGTTACTTTAGTTAACGCCCTGCAAGGAATTCAATACGCCTTTCTGCTGATTGTCGCCCTTTTTCTGTCCAGAAAATTCCCTCAAATTATCAGAGAACAAATTAGTGACCGGGTTGTCTTTCGAAAAGTACTGGCTGTTGGCTTAATTGGTTTTGGTCTGGCCGTTTTGGCCTTTTAAAAAACGATGTTTTCAAAGAAAGTTTTTAATCCCTGGCGGGTATTGATTACAACCGTTTTGACGATTACGGTCATCTTAATCGGTTTTTTGATTTACCTGTTCACTGGTCAGACCGAATCAACTGACCAGATTGACTTTGGAGTCACTTTTAGTCAGAAGTTCGCTCAGGAAATGGGCCTTGACTGGCGAGATACTTATTTGGCTATTCTTAATGATTTAAGAGTCGATAAATTGCGTTTAGTCGCTTACTGGCCGCTTATTGAACCGAGTCCCGGCCAATATTTTTTTGAGGATTTGGACTGGCAGGTTAATGAAGCAACCAGACAAGACGCCCAAGTTATTCTGGCTGTCGGACGAAAGGTCCCTCGCTGGCCGGAATGCCATATTCCTGGCTGGGCCGAGGGCTTAAGCGAAGAAGAACAGCAGGTCAGAATTTTGGCTCTTCTGACCGAAATAGTTAAGCATTATCGGGACAATCAGACGATTAAATACTGGCAGGTGGAGAACGAAGCTTTCCTGAAGGGATTCGGCCAGTGCCCGCCCTTAGACGAGCAATTCTTAGATAAAGAGATATCTTTGGTCCGGCAGTTGGATTATACCGGGCGGCCGGTTGTAATGACGGCCAGCGGCGAGTTAAGTAGTTGGCTGAAACCAGCTTTTAAAGCTGACATTTTTGGAACGACCCTCTATCGGATTGTTTGGATTGAGAAAATCGGTCATTTCAAATATCCGATTCCGGCTATTTTCTATTATAAAAGGGCTAGGCTGGTTAAATGGTTAAGCGGAGTTAAAAAGACAATCATTGTTGAATTACAAGGCGAGCCTTGGGGGCCGCGAGCGGTTTACGAAACGGCTGTTTGGAAACAGGCCAAGTCAATGGATTTGGAAAAATTTAAGGGAATTATTGATTATGCCAGGCGGACCGGTTTTGAAGAAGCTTATCTTTGGGGAGCAGAATGGTGGTATTGGCGAAAGGAACATGGGAATAACGCTCTTTGGAGGGAAGCCAAGGAACTCTGGGCTGATTGAACCTTGACAAATAGATAATAATTTAGTATCATATTAAAAATTATTTTTAGTTATTTTACATCTTTGAATCCTTAATCCTTTATTAGAGGGAGGCCGAGATGCTTGATAAAAAAACAGTTGTTGCCTTTAAAAAGATAGTTAGACGTGTATTAGATAGTGAAAGAGAAGAGGGCGTTGGTCAACTGAATAAGTGCGAGTGGCCTAGGAATCTGTTCTCAAGCGCGGTTCACATGCTAAGGAGGGGAGAATCGTTATCAGAAGACGAGATACGTCTCTTAGCTAAAGAGTTTCTCTCCGTTCTAGATGAG
>CAZFBL010000019.1:0-10935 GCA_964517275.1 uncultured Candidatus Saccharibacteria bacterium | reverse complement strand
AGTTTCAGGGTTAGTAATGATAGTACTGCCCTTGATAACTATGATGTCTGTCCGGCTTTGACCACGGAGCCAGGGTCAGAACCAGAGCCGGAGTCAACTCCATCCAGCGGAGTCAGTGTAAGGCCTACCAAGGTAATATTTTCAGGCAAGGCTTTTCCAGATGCCAAAATACTAATAGTAGATAAAAATATTCGTTTCGGTTTTGAGAGAGTATTAAATCAAAATGTTGTTGCTGACGAAAACGGAATTTTTCAAGTCAGTTTCGTCGGCATTTTACAAAGTTTTCATATCTTCGGTCTCTTAGTAAAAGACAAAGAGAATCGGACCGCCCAGACAAATTTCTTTAATATTGATACGCTTAGTAATGATTTAGTGGTAAAAGACGTTTTTGTCCCGCCGACAGTCGGTTTTATTGAAAGATTAGTAACAAGAGGAAATAATGTTATCATCACCGGCTACGCCACGCCCAATAATGATCTTAGCGTTGAAATAGGCGACATCATAAAAAAAGAGGCAAAAGCAGAAAAGGACGGGTCGTATAAAGTGGCGGTAAATACCGGCAGTTTGGAATTCGGTACCCATCGTGTGAGGGTAAAACAGGTTGATGCCGGTCAAAATCAGGAAAGCGACTATTCACCGATGAATGCTTTTGTGGTCTCTCGCTTGACGATGCCCAAGGCCGATTTGAGCGGCGATGGGATAGTTAATATTAAAGATTGGAGCATCTTTCTTTCAAGATGGGGATCAGAAGATGAAACACAGAAAAAAATAATTGATTTCAACGACGACGGAGAAATCAATATTTCAGATTTTAGTATATTTATCCGCGCTATAAAAAAATAAAATGAAAATGAAACATCAATTTAAAATAATTATAGCAGTATTGGCCGGGATTGTTGCTTGGGGCGTTTTTTCTTCGGCACAGGCCGCTACAATTTCTTTGACGCCTGTCAGTTCTGAGATCGGAGTCGGAGAAAAAATGACAATTGAAGTCAGGATTGATAGCGAAGGGGAAAGTTTTAATGCGGCACAGGTAGTAATTCGCTTTCCCAAAGATACGCTCGAAGTAACTGTTTTGGACAAAGCCGAGTCGGTATTCAGTTTTTGGCTTGAAGAGCCTCAATTTTCTAATACCGAAGGGATTGTCTCGTTTACCGGCGGCGCTCCATTCGGAGTTTCCGGCGGCGCTGTCGAAATTCTGAAAATAGAATTTCTGGCAAGAGGAGTCGGCAGCGACATGCTTTCATTTACGGAAGCCGCAGTTACAGCGGCTGACGGAAGCGGAACCAACATCTTATCAAAGATAAATGACGCGATAATTGCGGTAATTCCCCAAAGAATTGTTCCGGAATCCCAGCAAAAGATTCCAGAACCCGAACAAATTATCCGGGAACCGGCGCCTTCGGAGAAATTACCCTCAAAACCCGTTCTTAAAATTCCACTCTATCCTGAAAAAACCTCCTGGTATAATCTGGTAGCGCAATTTACAGCAAGTTGGGATTTGCCGCTTGATATTTCTGGTGTGAACACTGCGCTCAATAAAAATCCAAGTTCTATCCCGTCTGGACAAACTAAAGGTCTTTTTGATAATGAAACTTTCGGTATTCTACAAGACGGCATTTGGTATCTTCATGTCCGTTTTAAAAACAATCTTGCCTGGGGACCGACAGCCCATTATCGTTTAGCCATTGATACTTCCCCTCCGCTTGGATTTGAACTTACTGTTATTGAAGGCGAGGCGACCGATAATCCAACTCCGACGCTTCAATTTAAGACTAGCGATGCCCTTTCTGGTCTTAAGGAATATCAGGTGAGAATTGGCGATGGGGATTTGATAAAGATTCCGACAGCTGATTTTAGCGGTGCTTTTACCTTGCCTCTGCAACCGCCGGGCGAACGACGGGTTGTAGTGAAAGCGGTTGACGAGGCTGGTAATATTGTTGAAGATGACATCATACTGGAAACTATCCCGATTGCCTCGCCGACGATTGTTTTTGTGACTGAGGAACTATTTTCTGATGAAGAAGGGGGACTAATTATAAAAGGAACAGCCCTACCGGATATCAATGTTTTACTCGCTGTTCTTCGGGAGGGGGCGCTTGTTGCCAATAGCGTAACTCGCTCAGATGAAAAAGGGAATTGGGAATTTGCTTTTGACCAGCCTTTTAAAAATGGGCGATATATTTTGACTGTCCAGAGCCAAGATGAACGAGGAGCATTGAGTTTGGTGGTAGAATCTTCAGAAGTTCGAGTCAAAAGCAAACCGATTATTCAAATTGGATTTATCCAGCTTGGAAAGGGCGGTGCGGCTCTGCTGCTGCTTTTTATATTATTAGCGGGGTTCGGCGGAGGAGTTTGGTTCTACAAGAAGCGACAGGAGAAACTGGCCTTGCGAATTTCGGTTGTCAAAACTGATATGGCTAAGGCTTTTAAACTTATCCAGGATGATATAGAAAAATTGCAAAAGGCCATTGAAACTCCTACTGAGGCGGATGACGAATTTATGAAGAAAAGACTGCGTGAAAATATCAAAAAAATGGAAGGATATCTTAAAAAAGAAATAGAAAAATTAGAGTAGTAAATGTTTTTTTAAACGTATATGGAGAATTTTTAAAATAGAAAAAAGCGTCCAATTTGTCCAATTTTACCCAGACCCCAAATGCGTCATCCCGGCGCTTTTAATTTGCCCAAGAAGGCGTTATACTGATTCATATATCTTAGCACTGGACCATAGTGGCCAGCCAGGGATGACCTTTGGGTCTTTTTTTTCTTGACCAAGTTTTAAATTAAGGTATGATTAAATAAACAAAAGATGTTTTGGTTCTTTCAAATGAATTGAGAAAGGAGGGAAAGAATGGTTGGCCGAACCAGGAATAGAAAACGAATTAAATTTGATGAGTTGCGGGCTTTGGAGATATTCAAAATCTTGAATGACGGCTGGCGGGACCGGACCGGTATCTTCGAAAAGGTTGTTTTGCCTCAAGACCAATATCCGTCCCCGGAAGAATGGGATTCTTTTTTCGTTGATGGCCGGGAACGAGCTAATTGGCTGCTTTGTGTTGCTCTGACTCAAAGAGGCGGTATCTTAAGCGAAGTGCCTTTCAAGTTATTTTGGTGGTTGAGACAGCAGTTTCCGGAAATGTTTGAGCCAGCGATAGTCGTTAAGAAATGGTCGCCGGAGAAAATTAAGCAGAAGCTCTATTTAGGCATCAAAACCATTTTCAACGCGGCCGAGGATAAAAACGGTCAGAGAAAAGAACAATCACCAAAAGATGTTCAGAAGAAGTTTGCTTGGATGCCTAAGCCAACAGCCGCTTCCAAAGGAAAGCTAGGAACTGCCGGAGCCAGAACGACTGCCAGGATTAAGGAAGATATAATTGGTTATAAAATTAAGGAGATTTCTCGGCATTGGCATCATAATTTTATCGCCCTGGATAAATATTGGGGTGACAGCCTGCTTAATGTTTTTTGGGGAGTGACTGATTTTGAGGAAGCCTTTAGACGGATTGACTGGAAAAAGAACGACCAGGTTGGCTTTCGGGGGATGCGCCGAAAGATATTTTCTCTGTTAGTTATCTGGCTACAGGAAAAAGGATTAATTTCTGTTTTTCCGACGCCAATTCCGTTTGATATCCACGCCCAGAGAATTCTTTGGGCGACCGAAATTTTAGCTAAAGTTGACCGGGCCAAGCCGTTGCAGCCAACCAGGAGACATCCAAAACAATTAGCTGGTAAGTTAGCGATTAGAATTGACGACGCTTTTGTTGATTCGGTCGCTAAATGGTCGCAGAAGTTTATAGTGAACAGCGGCCTTTCTCATCTCAATATTAATCCGGCTCTTTGGGTGCTTGGTCGGACTCTTTGTGCCGAGCATTTCCAGAATACTTCTCGCGAGAAGGCGACTGTCTATGTTGAACCTAATGAATTGGCCAATAATCCGCACCTTTGGCCTAAGAACTATAAAGACCCCTGCAGTTATTGTCCGATAGAAAAGTACTGCCGCTGGTCGATCCCCGATGCTCCTCATAGCCGCTGGGGACTACTTGTTAGGTTAGGTCAGAGGGTGCATTATCCGAGCCCAGAAGTAAGGATACCTTTTCCGGACAACTGGCAGGAGATTGTCCCTTATCTCTCTCGGAAGAATCGCCATTCGTAAAGGCGCTGGCCCTAATTAGTCAGCGCCTTTTTTAATAGAAAAAAGGGACGTTGGTTAACGTCCCCTTTAGAAAGGAATATCGTTGAGAAACTTTGCGGGCTCTTCGGGATAGCCGGAGAAGTCTGTCGATAAATCTTCCCGGCCGTTTTTTTCGAGCAGGGGCGGACAAACCTCAAGGACGATGTAGTCTTTTGCTCTATTGATTTCCTTGGTTTTTCCTCTTATATTAATCCCGTCGAGTCCGGTGGTCACTACTAGTTGAATCCCGCCTAATCTTTGTCTCGGGTCGCCTAATTCGATTGCTTGCCGGGCCAACTGCTGTTCCGGTGTAGATAAACCATTCAGACCAAACAACACCCTGATTTCTTTGTAGAACATGGTCTTCCGGCCGCGAGGTAGTCTTTTGAGAATTTCTTCTTTTATGTATGAAGGAAAGTCGCCCTTAGGGTCGGTAATACTCTCTTCAATATCATTCCTGACCTTCATTTTCTCAAAAGGTCTTTTCCCTTTGTAATGTCCGTACCTTGTGTAGAAGTCGGTTCTTTTGTCAATAAAGCGGGCGATACCGGAAAGTTTATGAATAATGACCGGATTGAGATTAAGTTCGGCCCAATAAATGTCTCTAAGCAAAAGGATGTCTTCTCTAGAGACAGAGAATCTTGTGCCTTTAGAGATGGGCTGCCAGCTTCTCTTTTCAAAAGTCGTTTTGTGTTTATGGCTCCAAGATCTTCTGGTGACTACTAATAGGGTAAAATCCAGACTTTTCCATCTAGCAACTGTCTCTTGAGACATTTGGATAATAAAATCATAGATTGTCGGAGCGACTAGACGGTATTGGCTGGCGGTTAAATGGAAATATTTCCCTCTTCGATGAACGTTTGATTGGTCGGGCTGGCGGTTAAGTCCAAGAGCTTCGTGATAAGGCCTGGTTGAGCCAATGCCAATTTCAGCCAGAAGGGATTCTTGAAAATCTTGACCAAAAGCGCGACTCGGACCAATAATAGCCAAAACGCCCAAACGGCCATTCTTATTTCTGACCAACTCAAAACTTTTGTTATCTGGGCTAATAATGATTAGGCCGAGGGCATTTTCTTTAACGGTTAATAGGTCGCTGCCTATTTTACCTCGCAGTTTTTGTTTATTCATCCCTCTCATTTCTCGTTTTACCTCCTTGTTTAAGGATTAATTCTGAATTATTTAAAATATTGACAAAGAACTTTCTAATCAAATTATATTCTGCTTCCTTCCGGCTTGTCAATCAAAAGCGCGCATCCTTTTGACAGATAATTGTCTTTTTGTTAGAATAACAGCAAATAATAATGGGCAAAAAATCAACCAAGACCAAACTGGATTTAAGAGAAGCTGTTATTCTAACCGTGGTGGTTAGTTTTTTAACCGCCGCTCTAACCGGCTTTTTGGCCGGCAATTTGGGACGCCAACTAATAAACGGTTCTTTATTAACCGGAGCGATTAATCAACCGTTAAGTCAGACAGAAAGTTCAGAGACGGCTTTTAATCAGGAGGAAGCGGTTGTACAGGCAGTCAAAAATTCCTCGCCGGCCGTAGTCAGCATTATTGTCACCAAGGATTTGCCGGTTATTGAACGGTATTATCAAGAGTACAATCCTTTTGAGGGAGATGATTTTTTTGAACAGTTTTTCGGCGATGATTTCTTTTCACCTTTTAATTTTCAAGTCCCTCAGTATCGACAGAAAGGGACTGAAAAGAGAGAAATCGGTGGCGGAACCGGTTTCATTGTTTCAGCCGACGGGCTAATTTTGACTAATAAGCATGTGGTCGCTGATGAAGAGGCCGAATATACGGTTTTAACCAATGACGGAGAAAAGATTAAGGCCCTGGTTTTGGCTCGCGACCCGATAGAGGATGTCGCTATTTTGAAAATTGAGCGGAATAGTCTGCCAACAGTCGAATTGGCTGATTCCGACCAGCTGGCCATTGGCCAGACGGTTATCGCCATCGGAAATGCCCTAGGCGAATTCAGAAATACGGTCAGCTTAGGGGTTATCTCCGGGCTGAAGCGTTCGATTACGGCCAGCAGCGGTTTTGGCCAGAGCGAACAGCTGTCGGAAGTTATCCAGACTGATGCCGCTATCAATCAGGGTAACTCTGGGGGCCCTTTGCTCAATTTAAAGGGTCAGGCGATTGGAATTAATGTGGCCATTGTCCAGGGAGCGGAAAATATTGGTTTTGCCTTGCCGATTAACAAGGCTAAGCGGGCTCTTGACCAAATTAAACAACAAGGTAAAATTAGTTATCCTTTTTTGGGAGTTCGCTATTTGTTAATCAGCCCGGCTATTCAAGAAGAAAATAATTTGGCCGTCGATTACGGCGCTCTGATTGTTCGGGGCGAAGAAGTGGAAGACTTGGCGGTTGTTCCGGGCAGTCCGGCTGATAAAGCTGGTTTGGTTGAAAATGATATTATCTTAGAAATTGATGGTCAAAAAATTAATTCAGATAATCCTTTTAACGAACTAATTCAAGAATATCGTGTCGGCGATAAAGTTAACTTGAAAATATTGCATAAAGGGGAAGAAAAAACAGTCCAAGTAGAATTAGGCGAAAGGTAATAGGAGAACGAGGAATGCTTTTTTCAAGGACGCCTCGCAGTACTGCGGGACATCCCTGAAAAGGGCGTTCCTCAAAGATAGGTTACAATTATGGCTGCGCCAAAACAAAAACATACCCAATCAAGAAGGAATAAAAGGCGCTCTCATCACGCTTTGAAGAAGAAGCTTTTTTCTTTTTGCCCTAAATGCGGTTCACCGGTCTTGCCT
This sequence comes from uncultured Candidatus Saccharibacteria bacterium, assembly GCA_964517275.1. Lineage (GTDB taxonomy): Bacteria > Patescibacteriota > Minisyncoccia > Portnoybacterales > UBA2143 > CAYXST01. Next base: position 3,984 of record CAZFBL010000019.1, on the reverse strand, counting down.
CATCGGCTTTGCTGGAATTGCGGCACTTATGCCGGTCAGGAAAAAATCGATGTTATGGCTAAATTAACCAAAAAAGAAAGAAAAATAAAGGAAAAAGAAATAGCCGCTCAGGAAGAAGAACAGACTCAAGGCAAAGGTTTGGATATGAAGGATTTGTCTAAGAAATAAACAAGTATTTTTATGGCCAATCGTCATTTATCACGTTCAATTGCCATGCAATCTCTTTACGAATGGGACTTCAAAGGGAAAAAATCAGGTCAATTAGAAGAAATTGTTGAACGTAATCTTAAGGAATTCGCTCCCGGCTTGGAGGATAGTCAATTTGTTTGGCGGTTGATTAAAGGAGTAATTAAATACTCGCCCCAGATAGATAAAATTATCGAAAAGTCGGCTCCCGAATGGCCATTGGAACAAATTACCATTATTGACCGCAATGTTTTGAGAATTGGGCTTTATGAACTTCTCTTTGGCGACCGTCGGGAGGTGCCGCCAAAAGTGGCCATTAATGAAGCGATTGAGTTGGCTAAGAATTTTGGCGGCGAGTCGTCAGGTAAGTTTATTAACGGTGTTTTAGGAACAGTTTACCGGGAAATTGGCGAACCGGGCAAAGACGAATAATTGAAATGGTCAGTGACTAAACTCTAATTTTTTGTAATCATTGGCGCTTAGTCATTGGCCATTAAAATTTAATGGACTTATCTTCTCTTGAAAAATCTATCAGTATCAAGTTTAATAATAAAGACTTGCTGGCCCAGGCTTTGGTTCATCGTTCTTATTTAAACGAGAATCCCGATTTTCATTTAGCTGATAATGAACGGTTGGAGTTTTTAGGCGATGCTGTTTTAGAGTTAATCGTTACCGATTATCTTTATCGTAATTATCCTAATCCGGAGGGAGAACTGACTAACTGGCGGGCCGCTTTAGTTAATACCAAAATGTTATCCGAGTTGGCTGGTCGTTTGAAAATAGATAACTATTTATTTCTAAGCCGCGGGGAAGCCAAAGATATTGGCCGGGCTCGTCAATATATTCTGGCAAATGCTTTTGAGGCGCTAATCGGGGCGATTTATTTAGACCAGGGTTATCAGTCGGCCGCTCAATTTATTGAGAAGAAAGTCCTTAAAGAACTGCCCCGAATAATTAAAAAGAAACTTTACCGGGACCCGAAGAGTCGTTTCCAGGAGGAAGCCCAGGATAAATACGGGATTACTCCGGTCTATGAAGTGCTTAAAGAGTGGGGTCCCGACCATGCGAAAAAATTCGTCATCGGTCTGTATCTCAATCAAGAATTAGTCGCTCAGGGTCAAGGCGATTCCAAACAGGAAGCTCAAGAAAAGGCAGCCCAGGCCGCCTTGGTTAAAAAGAATTGGCAGTAAGAATTTCTTCGGAGGACTGGAGATTAAAAAAGAATTTTAAAATTATGCTTATTATTCGTTTAGTCAGGACAGGCAAGAAAAATGCGCCCAGTTTTCGACTGGTTTTAGTTAAAAAAACCGCTCCGCCAAAAAGCGGCCGTTTTTTAGAAATCTTGGGTAGCTATAATCCAAGATTAAGCTCTAAGCAAAAAGGGGCGGCTGGCCAGAAAGAAATTAACTTGAAGACGGAACGGATAAAATATTGGCTGTCTCATGGAATAAGCGTCTCTGAGACTGTTCATAATCTGTTAGTCAGCCATGGTTTAATTAAGGGGACGAAGATTAAGAAGAAAATTTCGGTTGGTAAGAAAAAAACTGTTTCAGAGGGAGAAGGCGAGCCCAAAAAAGAGTCGGAGAAAGCAGAAGAGAAGAATGGATTGGCCCAATCAGCGAAAGCCGAAAATGCTGTTGAAGAAGAAAAGATGGTCGGCGAAGAGAAAAAGGCTGTCAAGGAAGAAGGAAAGGTAGAGAAAAAATCAGAAGAGGTAGTTGAAAAAAATGAAAAAACTAAGCAAAGTGCTGAGCCCCGGGTTGACAAATCAGAGGAAAAGAGTAAAATAGAAAAAGAGTAGCAGTTATGGAAGGTCGAGCTGCTCTGAATAAGAATAAGAAAACACTATTAAACCTATGGCTAAGACACCTGTTGACCAGGAATTCTTAGAGTTCATTATCAAGACCATTGTCGATCACCCTGACGACGTTAAGGTTAGTCGGGATATCGATGAAATGGGAGTTCTCTTAACTCTTAAGGTGAACCCCGAAGATATGGGCAAGATAATCGGACGTCAGGGTTCTACGGCTAAAGCGATTCGAACTCTTCTTCGGGGAATTGGCACTAAAAACAATGCCCGAATCAATCTTAAGATCGAAGAGCCGGCCGGTGGCAGAGCTCCTGCTAAGGAAGCTGCTTCTGAAGAGCCGCAGAAAGGCGTTGACGAAGTAGTTGATGAACTGAAACTGTAAAAACTGATTATATCTTTTACAGCAATGCAAAAACTGTGCTACTCTAGTAGGGCAGTTTTTGTTATCTTTTTTTACTGCTTGAGCAACTCGCCTTAGGCGAGAAGTCGAAGGCTATTCTTCGATAGGGACGGGAATTGATGGTTCGATAAGCTTATCATATAATCAGACAAGCTCAGGACATTTTCCCTAATGAAATATTCATGCGATTTGATATTATCACTATTTTCCCTGACATCTTTGATTCCTATTTCAGGGAGTCGATTATTAAACGGGCCCAGCAGAAAAAGCTGGTGAAAATAAATATTCATAATTTACGGGACTATGCGGCCGACAGACGGAGGACGGTCGACGATAAACCTTACGGCGGCGGTTTTGGTATGGTTTTAATGGTTGAGCCAATTTACCAGGCGGTTAAAATGATTAAAAGAAAGTCGCGGCTAAAAAAATCCAGATCCGTCCCTGGAGGAAGAAAAGTAGTTTTATTGTCAGCCAAAGGGAAAAAGTTCGACCAATCAATAGCTAGGCGTCTGGCCAAATTAGACCAGATTGTTCTTGTCTGCGGTCGTTACGAAGGCGTTGATGAGCGGGTGGCTAAGTATATTGCCGATGAAGAAGTTTCGATTGGCGATTACATTTTAACCGGCGGCGAATTGCCGGCCATGGTCATTGTTGATACAGTTAGTCGGTTGATTCCGGGAGTCATTGCAGAGGGTTCTTTAGAGGAAGAAAGTTTTAATAAAAGCAATAAACATAAAGAGTATCCTCATTATACTCGGCCGGAAACAATAGTTATCGACGGCAAAAAAAGAAATGTTCCCAATGTTCTTTTATCCGGTAATCATCAGAAGATTAGAGAATGGCAAGAGAAGCATTACAAATATTTTAAGTGAGGTCGCTTTTGAAGATAAGAGACAATTTTTATTCCATTAGGGGTGTCAGCGCGAAGCGTTAACAGGGTTAGGGTTCCCAGGATAATAAAAATCTTCTCTTATCTTTTAGAATTGACAAGAATTTTTAAATAAGATAAGATGATAAAGTTCTTTAATAATTAAGTAACAATTGCAATTTTGTGCAGTTGTCCCAAATATTATTTTTTGAGAGTTTGATCCTGGCTCAGGATGAACGCTGGCGGCGTGGATAAGGCATGCAAGTCGAAAGCCGGTTTTACCGGCTTGGCGAACGGGTTAGTAACGCGTAGGTATCTACTCTGAAGTCTGGAATAACCCGGAGAAATCCGGGCTAATACCGGATAGTCCCGCAAGGGTAAAGTTCCCCGGCTTGCCGGAGTTCGCTTCAGGAAGAACCTGCGTCCTATCAGCTTGTTGGTGAGGTAATGGCTCACCAAGGCAATGACGGGTAGGCGGTGTGAGAGCATGACCGCCAACAATGGGACTGCGACACGGCCCATACACCTACGGGTGGCAGCAGTCGAGAATCTTCCGCAATGGGCGAAAGCCTGACGGAGCGACGCCGCGTGAGTGAAGACGCCCTTCGGGGTGTAAAACTCTTTTCTGGGGGAAAAATCCCGGCTTGCCGGGATGATGGTACTCCAGGAATAAGGGGCCGCTAAACTCGTGCCAGCAGCGGCGGTAATACGAGTGCCCCG
>CAZFBL010000018.1:9089-11084 GCA_964517275.1 uncultured Candidatus Saccharibacteria bacterium | reverse complement strand
GACTGGTTAGATATTGAAAAAGGTTTATCTAATAAATCCCAGGAAAACTATTCCCGCTTCCTTAAGAAGTTTGTCGATTGGTTAAAAGAAAATAACCTTGAGGATCTAAAACCCGACCAGCTCTCCCCCACACATATCTGGAATTATCGGGTTTATCTTTCCCGTCAATCAAAAAAACCATTAAAAAAAACAACTCAAAATTATTATTTGATTGCTTTACGGTCTTTTTTAAATTATTTTGCTAATCAGGATATCCTTTCGTTGCCAGCTGAAAAAATTAAATTAGCCAAAGACAAAAGCGACAAAAAAGTAAATTTTTTAACATTAGAACAAATAGAAAAATTATTGACCGCGCCTAATATTTCTAAAAGAGCCGGCTTGCGCGACCGGGCTATTTTAGAAAGTTTATTCTCAACTGGCTTAAGAATTGCCGAATTAGTTTCACTTGACCGGGAACAAATCAATTTAAAACCGACCACTAAAGATTTAGAACTTGGTATTGTTGGTAAAGGCAATCGACCGCGGACAGTCTATTTTTCAGAAAGGGCCGTTAACTGGCTGAATAGATACCTGGAAACTCGACGTGACAAAGATAAAGCTCTCTTCGTAAATTATCAAAGAAGAAAGGATTATTCACGACGATTAACTGCTCGCTCTATAGAAAAAATAGTTAAAAAGTATGCTCTCTCAGCCGGCCTGCCGGCTAATACTACTCCCCATACCTTAAGGCACTCCTTTGCTACCGATCTTTTGACTCAGGGTGCTGATTTAAGAATTATCCAGGAATTTTTAGGCCATCGTAATATTGCCACTACCCAGATTTACACTCATGTGACTAATAAACGTCTCCGTGACATTCATCGTCAATTCCATAGTGGCAAGAATTTAAAATGATGTTAAAATGAATCATTATGCGTGTTTCCTATTCGGCTCTGGACACTTTTTCCACTTGTCCGGCCAAGTATAAATACCAATATATTGACCGAATCAGCGTCCCTAAATCAAAGGAGTTAGTCTTTGGCACATTGATTCACGAATGCCTCCATATGTTCCATCAACCGACCCGTTCAAGGCCGGTTTCCGAAGATGAACTGCTCAAATACTTCGCTGAAAAATGGGAGGCTGGCCCTTATCAAGACGAACAGGAAGAGTCATTTGATTTCCATCGGGGCGTTGACCTGTTAAAAAGATACTATTTGCAAAACCAAAGCGCTGACTTTAATATAGTTGATTTGGAAACGCCTTTTGAAGTTCCTTTCCTGGAAAAACCGGATCAGTCGGCCGACGGCCAGGAACTCCACCAGATTACCGGACGGATTGACCGAATTGACAAGCTGCCCGACGGCACTTTTGAAATAATTGACTATAAAACGTCTAAGAAGATGCCTTCTCAAGAGAGCGTTGACCAAAACTTTCAGCTTTCAATCTACTATCTGGGGATTACTAATCGCTGGCCGTCGCTTCAAAAAGAGAACCGGCCGGTAAAATTATCTCTCTATTATCTGATTCACGGCGAAAAACTTTCCACTCTGCGGACAAATCAGCAGGCTCAAGAAAGCAAGGAAAAGATTTTATCGTTGATTAATCAAATCAAGGAGAGTGATTTTCAGCCGCGAGCCAATCCGCTTTGCGGCTGGTGCCCCTATCAACCCTGGTGTCCGCTCTTTAAACACAAGTATCAATCCCCCGCTCCCGACGACCAAAAAATAAAAGAAGTCATTGATGAGTACTTCCAAATTAAAGACAAGCAGGACCAAGGCAACAAAAGACTAGGCCAATTAAAAGAAATGATTAATCAGTATCTCGACCAGAAGGGGCTAGAACGGCTCTTCGGCCAAAAAGGCCAGCTCACTCGCCTGCCCCAAAAAAGATTCAGCTACAACCTTAAAAAGGTTAAAGAAGTTCTGGAACCATTGGGTAAATGGAACGAAATTTTAACCATTGACTCAGCCAAATTTAAAAAGGTGGTTGATTCGCTGCCCTATCAAACCAAAA
>CAZFBL010000018.1:0-8989 GCA_964517275.1 uncultured Candidatus Saccharibacteria bacterium | reverse complement strand
TTATCCCTCCCTTGTTATATTTATTTTAAGTTACTTCTTGAATTGTTTGAAAATAATATATCATAACCTTTTAATCTCTGTCAATTGGAGTATATTTCTCAAAATAGCCGCATCTGGTATAGCCGGCCGCCTGGGCCTCGGCTTCAGAACCAAACCAGATTTGGTTTTCGGGAGCGATTTTTTTCGCCCAAGGACAGTCCGGCCAATGGTATTTATTGCTGTTAATGCTGCCGACCAATCTTCCTTGTTCTGACCTTGACTTCTCTGCCGGCTGACCAATTTCTAAGGATTGCTCAACCGAAGCGGAATAGTTATCCTCTAAGCTTGTCGAAGGACCTTGAATAATTATCGGCTCTTGACCGGTTTGCGGAGCAGTCAGCCGACCAGCTCCAAAGCTGACTAAAGCGATTAAAATAATAGCGATAGTCAGAGTAATCTCCGATTGACGCTCCTTGACGAAATTCATTAAATTAGCTAACATACTAATAATATGTCTAAAACTAAATCGGCCGGTTCAACTTCGCTCGGCCGCGATTCCCAACCCAAATATTTAGGAGTTAAATTGTTCGGCGGCCAACCGGCCCAGCCAGGCAGTATTATTGTCCGCCAACGAGGCAGCAAATTTCTAGCCGGCAAAAACGTCCGCCGGGGCAGTGATGACACCCTTTACGCTATGGCTAAAGGGATAGTTAAATTTGCGACCAAGAAAGTTAAGCGCTTTGACGGTTCCCGTCGAGTGGCTAAAGTGGTTAATGTAGAACCTTAAAAGATAGGAAATAGATAGAGGAGGGATAGTAATATGGGAAGAAGGATTGTTATTGAATTAGAAACGGATCGTTTTTCGGTAAGAACAGAAATTCCAGCCAATCCGAACCCACTAAATTCGAGAACAGAAGAATGTTTTTCCAAATCAGAACTCCTCCAAGTTGTTAGCAAGCTAGCTGGTATTTGGCCGGAACTAACCGAGTATCCACCGAAATCGATAAGAAAACTAAGACCAGATGAATTGAAGACAGGCAGTCGTAAAAAACAGACCAGAGGCACAATAGCAAAAAGTATTACCGGTCTTTAGATCTTTAGAATCAGAATAGTTGAAGTAATTCATGAACAAAAGAGGCGCTCTCGCAAGGCCTCTTTTTTATTTTCCTATTCTTTTTCTTTTTCGGTTTCCTTGTTTTCCTTTTCGGCCTTTTCCTTTTCGGCTTTCTCAATGACTATCAATTTTAACTTAGTTTCCAAATTGTGAGGAAATTCAATAGTTGCCTCATACTCGCCTGTTTCCTTAATCGGCCCTTCTAATTTAATCATTTCTTTTCTTATCTCAAAACCCTGTTCTTTAATTTTTTCGGCGATTTGATTGGTCGTAACCGCTCCGAAAAGTTTTCCTTCTTCGCCTACTTTGACCGGTATCTCTATCTCCAGACCGTCAACCTGACTGGCTATTTCCTGATAGGCTTTTAATTCCTCTTCAGCTTTGGCCGCTTCCATTTCTTTTTCTTTCTCTAATTTAGTCAGCTCCGATTCGGTCGCCAAAACAGCCATTTTATTGGGAATTAAATAATTGCGGCCGTAACCATCGGCCACTTTTTTAATTTCGCCTTTCTGACCTAATTTTTCCACGTCTTTAAGAAGAATTACTTTCATGTTTTTATTTAATAATGAGAGAAATAAGTTAATCGTTATCGAGCAAATGGAGGGCGGGAGGGAGCCTTGGCTGCGAAGCAGCCAAGGATGCTTGCGAGATAACGATTAACTTATTTCTTTAGTAGTGCTAATCTATTAATATTTTATCTTAATATTTTATCTCAAATTTTTCAAATTGGCCTGCCGCTTCCTGCCACTTAATATCTATTTTATCTACGCGAGCTATCATAGGCCCATTATAACACCATTTGATAAATTGATTCAACCCCGCTTCCTTGCCTTCGGCGACTACTTTGACTGTTCCGTCGTCCTGATTACCCACCCAACCAGTCAATCCTAACTTCCTGGCTTGTCGCCGAGCGGAATCCCGAAAAAAAACGCCTTGAACCCGTCCTTGAATTATAAGAATTGCTTGTTTAATCATTTTTTAGAAACTAAAGACAATAAATAATCTCTGTTTTTAAAGAATTGGCTGGCTTGCTTTTTAACTAATTTTTCCGATTCTTTGTGATTCTTAAGATGGTTCTCTTTAATAGCTGAAGCCATTCGGCCAAAATAAAGAGAACGTAATAGTTTAATAATTAAATCTTTTGACAACGGTTGTTGGTAGTAAAGACAGAATAATTGATAAACTATTTTTGACCAGAAATCAGCGCTTATTTCCAAGGATTTTTCCTGGAGAAACATTATTTCCAAAGGGCCTCTAATTTCTGAGGGTAGATATTTCTTAAATTTTTTATAATAATCAGGAAAATCAGCCAGGGCCGTCTCTTCAATTTCCTTATAATCAATCGGCGGCAGTTTTTGAAAGCTAATTTTACCGCCGACCCGGCAAACCAAAGGCGGCTTTTTCAAATTTACTTTTCTCCGCCATAAATTTTTGTGATTAGCTAAAAAGTCAAAGAAAGTTTCGGCTACTTCTAAAAACATATTGTCTAATTTAAGCAAACTGGGTTTATGAATTTTTGAGCCCAAATTAATTTGTCCCAGCTTGAAGCCATCCTTGACCGCCTGACTAGTCATAAAAATATCAATTCCATAGCCTTTGGCCGTTGGCGGCCATTCCTGATTGAGCCAGTAATCAACTATTTTTGAAGAAAAGCTCATATCGCCGCCGATCGGTTGACGAATGTCACATCCCAAAAGCCCGTAAATTAAAGGATAACAAAGATGATTAGTGATTGAACCGTCATATTTGTGGCGATGGTAAAGCGGTGTAATGAAGTCATAGCCCTGATTAATTGGTTCTAAAAAACATTTTATCCATTTGGCCTTAATACTTTTAATATCAGCGTCAACAGTCATCGCTCCTCGAGCGCCTAAATCTTTAACCTTGAGAAATAAGTTTCTCAGATTATTTCCCTTGCCTCGCTGTCCACTGGGGGTAGAAATATAGATTTTGGGATTTTTAGTTTTGGTTCCTAAAAAAACTCTACTGGTCTTGTCGGGAGAATCGTTATCGCTATTGATGATAACCGCCGGCTGACGGCTAAAATATTTAGTTAACCCCTGGTCAACTTTCTTGGTAACCAAGGCAATATTGCTGGCTTCATTAAGTGAAGGAATACCAACAACAATTTCCGCCTTTTTTATTTTATCTGGATTATCTTCTATCATTTTTGGCTAATTTTTCTAACTACTGATTTCTTTTTTCAATACTTCTAGAGCCTTGTCTAATTGAGGGTCGCGCATTTCATTAATATCTTCCTCGGTCAACTCTACCTCTGCATCAGGGTTAATCCCCTCTTCACTGATAGAGAGACCGGCCGGGGTCAGCCATTTGGCGACTGTAATCTTGATGCTGGAACCATCCTTTAGTTTTTCCAGCTGTTGAACCGAGCCCTTGCCGAAGCTCTCCTGCCCGACAATTTTAATTCCTTTAATATCACGCAGGGCGCCAGCCAAAATTTCCGAAGCGGAAGCCGAACCCTGGTTGATTAAAACAACGGTCGGTAATCCAGACAATCCGTCGTAGCCCTTGCTCCGGTACTCATTCCCCTGGCTGTTTCCGAAATCTTCGGTGACCACTAATTCTCCCTTCGGCAAAAACCAACTGGCCATATCAACGGCCACCTCCAGATAACCGCCCGGGTTATTGCGAACATCCAAAATTAATCCCTCGGCCGACGAAGCCGAAATTTCTTCGGCTACTTTTCTAAATTCTTTGGGCGCGTTATTGGTGAAATGGTAAAACTGGACATAGGCAATGTTTTTCTCTGTTTCCTCGTCCTGACCGGCCGAGTTAAGCATTTCCCACTCAATAATCGGTATTTTAATTGTCCCTCGAGTGACTTTTATCTCTTCGGCCTGGTCCCAATTATCACGAGCAATTAACAAAACCACTTCCGTCCCCTTAGTTCCCCTGATTAAACTGACCGCCTCATCCAAGGTTAAATCATTAGACAAAGTATCGTCTATTTTGAGAACCTTATCGCCAGCTCTTAAGCCGGCTTTTTGAGCCGGCATCCCTTCTAAAGGAGAAATAATGGTCAAAACGCCCTGGCGAATGCCAACCTCGGCTCCGATTCCTTCAAAACTGCCGCCCATATCGTCAATAAATTTCTTGCTTTCTGACGGTTCCATAAAAATTGAATAGGGGTCGTCCAGAGATTTAAGCAGTCCGGAAACAGCTCCATAGACCATCTCCTGCTGACTCAAATCTTCCCGGTCAACATACTTTTCCTCAATCAGATGCCAGGCGTCCCAGAATAAACTGAAATCAACCAAGGCCGGTTGGCCCAACTGTTTACCGGCCAGTCCCTCCACTTTATCAACTGAAGGCTGGCTGGATTGTCCAATAAAAAAGCCAAGGCCGAAAATAGCCGCTAATAAAATAAGCCAAATAGGTAAATTAATGTATTTTTTCATCTATTAAGCCGTCAGTTTATTATCTTTAAGGCGAGGTCGCTCCTGGCGACCGAGCCGAGAAGCAATAAATAATAGAATCGTTCCTCTCAACAAGCCCTGAGTTTCCGACAAGCTCAAACAATAATCTCTATCAGCTGGCCTCCTTAAACTAAATATCTCTGACCTGACGCCACTTCCAAAAATATTTTAGAGCGCTAATGATATGAAGACGAGTATACTTATTGAGCAAAATATCCAAAAAGCCGCCCCATTTTTTACTGGCCCGATAATAATAATGAGCCATCCGGGCTCTCGGCTGATAAACGACCTGATAGCCATTTTGCCAAAAGCGACGGCACCAATCAGTATCCTCTAAATACATAAAAAATCTTTCATCCAATAAACCGACTTTGGCAATCGCCTCCCGCCTGACCATCATAGCAGAACCTTGCAGCCAGTTAACCGGTCGGGGTGAAGAGGAATTTTCTTCCTGAATTAGAAACTGTCTTATTTTTCGTTTGCCCCAGTTTAGCTTGCTGAAAAAAGTTCTCCGGGCCATAATCGCTCCCAAGCTGGGAAAATGGAAGCAAGAATTTTGAACCTGATTGCTAAAAGTTAATAACTGGGGACCGACTATGCCAACGTCCGGATATTGCTCCAGATATTCCCATAAACGCCTGAGCGATTCTTTAAGAATAATGACATCGGCGTTAAGAATCAAAACGTATTTTCCTTGAGCCGTTTTGAGTCCTTCGTTAACAATTTTAGCATAACCAACGTTCTTTGAAAAAGAGATTAATTTAGCTTGGGCAAATTTGTCTTTAATTAATTCCTCGGTCTCCGGCCTGCTCTCGCTGTCAACGATAATTATTTCATAGTCGAACTGACCGACATTCTCTTCAATCGACTTTAGGCAGAGTTTTAACAAAACCGGCGTCTGATGATGAGTGATAATAATTGATAGCATGTTATCTAATCGAAAATATTCCGACAGGCGGCCCGAATTTGGTCAAAATTGTCGCCGACCGGCCGCAAAATGTATTCGTCATTTATGAAAGTGTGATAAAGCAAACCCTGCGGACTGGTGTCAAAAATTCTTCTTTTAATATTTTGGGTATTTAAATTATCCGCTAATTCAATCAGTTCTTTAATATTGACCAAGCTCATATCTGTCCGGATATTTTCGCCTAAGACATCAAGTAATTGATAAATCTTAATCGGGTTGAGCAAAATACCTATTGAAAGAGCCTTTTCTTTAATGGCCAACAGAACTTTTTGCTGCCGCCGCATCCGGTCAAAATCGTCAGTCGAATAGCGAGACCGGGCATAATAGAGAGCCGTCTGCCCGTCCAAATTATTTTGGCCGGCCGGTAAACTAAAAACCCATTTTTCCTGACCGTCTATTTCTTTGATAAACCAATGTTCATTTTCTTCCTGTCCTTCCTTGGTCCATTGGAAATCTTCTTCAAAAGGTTCTTCCAGATAAACAGTAATTCCGCCCAAGGAATCAATTATTCCTTTAAGCCCCTCAAAATTAGCGCTAACCGCGTAATCGATGTAAAGGTCGGTTAAATAGGAAATCGTTTTCCTGGCACAATCCAGGCCGCCCTGAGCATAGGCAAAATTAATTTTTTTATCTTCCCCCGAACACCAAATCCTATAATAAATATCACGGGGCAAAGAAATTAAAGCAACTTGACCGGTCTTCTTATCGAGGCTGGCAATAATAATCGCGTCAGAAAGCAGTTTCCCCTCGCCTGGGTCTTCTAACCCTCTCATTCCCAAAAGAAGGACATTGATTCTTTGCGGGTCTTTTTCGGGCAACTTTAAGGAATCGCCAGTAAAAGGAAGGGCTTGGCTCGTCCAACCGAGCATCCGCTTGAAGTCAACCATCTGACTAATGGTAAAACTGGTCTTAAAAAAGAAAAAACCGAAAAAAGCGATTATTAAAAGTGAAAACATCCAGGGCCAAAACCGCCTTTTCTTTCTTTTTGGTTGATTTTCGAATTGATTCTCCATATAGCTGATTACTTAAACCATTTCCCCATTTGGCCGGCCTTTACCCTTCTATTAGCCATAACCGCTTTTCTCTTTTGCCAAGCGGCCGGCATCTGTTTAAACAAATCTTTAATCGCCCGCCAAGTATATCTTTCAAAGAGAAGAACATAAAACCAGGAAGCCAATTCTTTGGGCAAAAACCAGACTGAATGCCTTATTAAAAGTCCGGGTTGCTCGTTCTTAATTTGCATTAAGCGCTGATTTTTAAAAGCCAAATACTTGGAAAATTTATTGATTTTCACTCTTTCCCGAATAATACTAAGATAATTGGAAGCCGCATTTTCGCCAGAAGTCCGGGCATGCCAAGCTAAACAGGCTGGTTGATAAACGGATTTCCAACCGGCTAAACGCAACCGCCAAGCCAAATCAACATCCTCTTTATAGCAAAAAAAGTCCTGGTCAAAGTACTCATCTCGGGCTCCCTGCCAGCTTGACTTCCCGGTCCGACCAAGCAGAGAGATTTTAATATCCTTTAAGGCTCGACGTCGATAGACCGGAGCCGCCCCGTCAACTCCAAAAATTTCTTCTTTCTTATCGAACTGACCTTGTTCAATTTCGCCCTGGCCGCGATTGACAATTCGTCGGTTCTTTAAAATAACCAGGCCGGCCGTATCGACAATATAGGAAATATGATAACCAGTTGACTGACCCAAAGACAAATTACCGATATTCCAACGCAACAATTTCCCCTGAAGAGCGGCTACCCGGTCATTCTTAGTCAATTCCCGAACTGCCTCTTGAATGAAGTCTTTGTCTAAAACGACGTCTTGATTAAGACAACAGACGAAATCCCCCCGGCTTTCTCTAAACCCCTGATTATGACCGGCTGCGAAACCTAGATTTTCCTGGTTATAGATAATTCTCAAATTAGACCGTTTTTTCAATCTCCTTAAATAATCAACCGTTCCGTCGGTTGATCGGTTATCAATAATCAAAATCTCCAGCCGGGGATATGTCTGGTTAAAGACCGAAGCTAAACAGTTTTTCAGATATTGCCTAGCATTATAAGTGAGTAGATTTATGGAAACTAAGGGAGGATTTTGCTCCATAGAGAACAGCCAGATTAACTAAGAAAAACAAAAAAACTTTATCGTTAAGGAGAACGACATCAAATAAACTATAACCGAAAATCCAAATCAGAGCAAGAAAGAGAAAACCGGCCCAAGCCCTGAAGAAAGGCTTCCGGTAGCGGGTAAACAACTGCCAGCTGTCTTTCAGAATATAACCGAAAGCAGCTAATAGAACAAACATGCCAAAGATGCCTACCTCGGCAGCCGCCTCTAAATATAGATTGTGAGCCGAGGAACCTTTTTTAGCGGTTGATAAAGACTCATTGAGGACTGAAGGATAATTACCTATTCCTACCCCTAAGAACGGATGAATAATAATCGAATCTATGGTCCGCCGCCAAATTTCCAAACGACTTCTGACTGATAATTCGCTCAAATCAATTATACTTTTGGCTCTTTCAAAAAAAGAAACTCCGGAAATCGCCTCTTGTCCTAATTGAATATATTGAGGAAGAAAAAGAATAGCTGAAGCGATTGGGAATAAAAGGAAAAAAATAAGCAAGGCTCCTAAAATGAGTTGAAACTCTTGCTTCCAGTCTTTAAAATGCTTAGGCCCGAAAAAATTAGTTAGGGAGCGAACCTTTGGCGACCAATAAAAAAGGGCAATCAATAAAAATGTTAGACCGGCCATAAGAGCGCTAACCCAGGCCCCTCGCGAACCGGAGAAAATAATGGCCAATAAACAGATGATTAGAAACAAATAATAGAAAACAGATTTTTCCCGACTGCCTTTCGGTCGAAAGAAAATTGTCGTCAAAAAGCAGGGCAAGGCCAGGATACAAAAGAAAGCAAAGGAATGAGAATCGGGAAAAACAGAAAACATCCGCAAAGTGGGCAGCTGATAGGCGTAATAAGAAAACCAGGTGTTGCTGTAAGACAAAAGATTGCTTAAGCTTTGACCGTAAAAAACACTAATCAGGTGACTGTCCCAAAAATGCCAAAATTGGTGAAGATTGACAAAAAAAATCATGGCCAGCTGAAGCAGGCCAATCCCCAGAGTCAGGCCAATAGCTACTTTAATAGCGCCGAAAATTTTAAAAAAAATCTCTTTTTTCCGGGCGACTAAATTTCTGATAACTATGTATATCAGAAAAAGGTTGATTAAAAAAAGAACTTTTTTAACTCCGACCCAGACATCGCTGGCCGTTAAAAGCGACAAACAGCCGATTGACAAAAACAGGCCGAGCAAATACTCCGCCGGATAATGCCTTATTTTTTCCCTTAATTTCCAGCGGCCGGCTTTTTTAACCAGTTTAATAGAAATTCCCTGCCTAAAGAATAAAACCAAAAACAGAACGGCCAATAAAATCCGCCAATTAGCCATTGCCTCAAAAGTTTCGCTAAGCGGCAAGGCGACAAACAAAGGAATG
>CAZFBL010000017.1:0-12054 GCA_964517275.1 uncultured Candidatus Saccharibacteria bacterium | reverse complement strand
ATCCCTGTTGGTTATTCTCTGGAGACCGGGAACCGTCTTCCAGAGTCACCCCTGTTTCTCCTTCCAAAGACCGAGGATCGTCTTTCGGAAGACCCAGCTGTCCGCTTGATATGGAAGTCCGCTGAGCGACTTTCCAAGTATCCATATATTATCATATACGAAGTAATTTGTCAAGTCAAAAGACCAATTTTTATGTTAGGTTCGAACACCCCCAAAACGTCCTACCCTCGGTACGAAAAAAACCGCGCTGTTGAGCGGTTATTCATAGGGCTCCGCATGCAGGTCTCGAACCTTTCTCATAGAATTACACCCTTAAGTATGCTTTGAAATATTAACTAAAACGCCTAGGGCGGCTAAAGAAACAACCATGGCCGAGCCGCCGTAGCTAACCAAAGGCAGGGGCAGACCGGTCAAAGGAGCCAGGCCGGAGATAGCCGCTATGTTAATGAAGGCCTGGAAGAACAGCCAGCCGCTAATTCCGCCGGCGACCAACATTCCGAATCTGTCCGGGGCCCGCCGGGCAATTTTCAGTCCCCGCCAGGCCAGAATAACAAACAGACTGACCAGAAAGCCGGCTCCGACCAGACCCAATTCTTCGGCGATAATGGCGAAAATGGAATCGCCGATTGGCTCGGGCAAATAGCGCCATTTTTGGATACTGTGGCCCAGGCCGAGGCCGAATAAACCGCCGGAGCCAATCGCCAGCAAGGCCTGGTCAATTTGATAACCGATGCCTTGGGGGTCCAATTCCGGATGAAGATAAACAATCAAGCGATTCATTCGGTAAGCGGCCATTTTAATCAGAGCTAAAAAACTGACAATGGCCAGTCCGCTAAAGGCCAGTAGATAGGATATATTCATCCCGGCCAGGAAGTAGATGGTCAGGGCGATGGCAATCAAGATAAGCAGAGCGCTGAAATCGGGTTGGCTAAGAACCAAAAAAGCGAGCAGGCCGGTTACTACCAAAAAAGGAATTAAGCTTTTTTTGATTGTTTCTTGTTCGTTTTTTCCTTTTCTGCTGAGCAAAGCGGCCAGATAGAAAATGAAAGTCAGTTTGGTCAGCTCAAAAGGCTGAAAAGAAAAAGGGCCTAAAATAATCCAGCGTCTGGCCTGGCCGGAACCGTAGCCCAGTCCGGGGATAAAGACCAAAATTAAGAGAATAATGCTAAAGGCCAGCAAGGGAACGGCCAGTTTTTGCCAGTGCTTATAATGAATCCGCTGGCTAACGCAAAAGAAAACCAGGCCTAGGAGGACGTTTACGACCTGATGTTTTAGAAAATAATAGCTTTCTTCAAAATTTTCCTGGGAAAGAACTATTGACGGATTAGCAATGACAATTAAGCCAAGGATAACGATAAATAAAATAAGAAAAACAAGAATGTAATCTGGTTGGTGAGCTTTCATAGTAAGAGTCCGATATTTTAGAGGTCATTTAGGAGAAGGTCTGTTTAGGAGAAGGTCTGGCCTTATCCTACTAAAATTTTTAAAACTAACCAATAATTACGGTCCGGATTGGAAAGGCCAGACCTTATCCTACTTCTCCTATAATCAGTTTATAACTTATCTACCGCTTCGACAAAGGCTTGGCCTCTTTCAAACTCGTGCCTGAATAGGCCGAAGCTGGCGCAGGCTGGCGAAAGGAGAACCAGACCGGCCGAATCGGACTCTGGCCCGGCTAATTTCTCTAGTCTGAGTTTAGCCTCGGCGACCGCTTCTTTCATATTGTCCAGCGGACCGACTATTTCCAGTTGACTATCGGTCAAGCTGATTTGATTTTCAATCGCCGTTTTCAATTTGGAAGTAGCCGTCCCTTCCAGGAGAATCAGCGCCTTGACTCTCTTGACTACTATTTCCGCTAACTGCTCAAAGTTTAAATTTTTATCGGCTCCGCCGGCGATCAGAACAATATTTTTTTTAAGCGGGAAAGAGGCCAGACTGGCCAAAGTCGCTTCCGGAATGGTCGCGGTCGTATCGTTTATGTATTTAATTCCGTTAACTATCTTAACTAATTCCAAACGGCCCTCTAATCCCTTGAATTTAGTAAGAACTTTTTTTATCGATTTGTTGGAAACTTGGCATAATTTGGCGATGCTGACTGCGGCCAAGACATTGTCAATATTATGTTTGCCTTTTAGGCGAATATCATCAAGGGAACAAATTTCTTCCTTCTCTTCTTGCCCGAAGAATATTTTCCCTCCTTTGACAAAAGAGGCCAAGCTGGCCCGTTCCAGATTGGAGGTAATCCCGTTGTCTTGACTGTAATAAAACGTCTGGGCTTTAGCTTGTTCGGCGAAACTTCTGACAGTTTTATCGTCGTAATTAAGAATCAAATAATCTCGGCCATGGAAAAGGTCCTGACTTTTTTTCGGCCGAATCTTCGCCTTTTGCCAGCGGAAAATTTCCTTTTTATCCTCGATATACTCTTCAATGTTCTTATAGCGATTAAGATGGTCGGGTAAAATATTGGTTATCAATGAACAACGGGGGCTTTTTCGATGAGTCCTTAGGCCGGCCAATTGCCAACTGGATAGCTCCAAAACGACCGGGCTGTCTTTATTAATCTTTTTAAACTTGGTTAAGACAGAACTGCGGATATTTCCGGCCAAAACAACATCGTCGTATTTTTTGGCCAGCAGTTCGGCGGCCAGGGCAGCGACTGTTGATTTCCCTTTACTGCCGGTTATTCCGATGATTGGCGCCGGGCAAAGTTCAAAAAATATTCCAATATCCGTTTCAATCGGGACGCCGTGCTGACGGGCTATTTCCAAGTATTTGGATTTATCGGGGACAGCCGGATTTTTGATAACCAAATCGGTATTAATAAAATCTTCCGGTCGGTGCTGATTAAGTACATATTTTATCGGCCGTCCCTTAAGTTTCTCCAAAGATTCTTTTAGTTCTTCCTTGTTTCTTAAATCGGTAACTAAGACTTTGGCTCCCAAACGGCTGAAGAATTTAGCTACGCCAACGCCGCCGCCATGAAGCCCTAAACCGATAATTGTTACCTTTTTGTTTTTAAAATAACTGATTTCCATAACTTAAAGCGCGAAATTAAATAATTCTCTCAATGAAGACAAGGATTAAGCCGATGGCCGCGGTCACTCCGCCGATTATCCAAAAACGCATGGTCACTTTTGTCTCCGGCCAGCCGATAGCCTCAAAATGGTGATGGATTGGCGTTGACAGAAATATCTTCTTATGACGAGTCATTTTAGAAAAGAGCTGAATAATTACCGAACCAGACTCAATGACCAGAATAGAACCGATTAACGGCAACAGCAGAAAGGCATTAGTCAACATGGCAATAATACCCAAAGTAATACCGAGAGACATTGCCCCGGTATCGCCCATAAAGAAGCGGGCCGGATGGATGTTAAACCATAGAAAAGCCAACAAGGCGCCGATAATCACTCCGCAAAAGACGGCCAAATCCATTTTACCTTGGGAAAAAGCGATTAGTCCGTAGGCGCCGAAAGCAATCAAGAGTACGCCGCTGACCAGACCGTCCAAACCGTCGGTCTCATTAACCGAAAAAGCAGTCGCTACCAAGATAAAGATAAAGAGAGGAATGTACCACCAGCCGATATTAAAATCGCCGACAAAGGGAACATGAATTAAATCCCAGTCCAATTTCCAAAAGAACCACCAGGCGCCGAAAGCGGCGATGGCCGTGTAAATCAAAAGGCGGTGGCGCATATAGAGACCGCCGCCGTTAGAGCCTTTTTTGAGGACGCCCAACAAATCATCGCCTAAACCGACCAGAGCCGAGGCGACTAAAGCGCCCAGCGGAAGCAGGGTCTGACCGCGGCTTAAAAAGTTTATTTCTTCAAAGATAGTCCCCTTGCCTATTTGTCCGGCCCACCAGAAAAGTAAACTGATAACCAGGATGGTTCCCCAAATCAAAATACCGCCCATGGTCGGAGTTCCTTCTTTTTTCTTATGAAGACTGGCGAAAACCGGGACTTCAGCAAAACGAATTTGCTTGCCCAGACGGTGCTTTTCCAAAAAATGGACTAAAGCCGGCGTCCAGGCCAGGGCAAACATAAAAGAAATAGCCGCTAGTCCCAAAAGACGGGAGAGATGAAAGATATCAGGCATAGTTTTAAAATCTAAATACCAAATTAGAATCCTTTGACTCCGTTTGCTCCGCTCACTTTGCTCAGGAATCAATTTTATAGTCAGCCTGTCGGATTACAATCCCCTAACATGTCAGCATATAGTCTCTAAGCTTGTCGAAGGGTTAGAAATCGAGGAGTTGGAATTTGTAATTTTACCAGACGTAGGCTTGCTCGACCCAGTTAATTAGTTTTTCGGTCTCTAGAAATCTGTCTTTTGCCCCTAGGACAATGATAATCAGCTGGGCGGAAGAATCTTGATTTAGATAGTTTATCATTTTATCCAGAGGCTGTTCAATAAATAAAACGAGACAGCCTTGGGCTTCTTCGGTATAACCGGTTTTGCCGCCGATAATATTTGGCCAACGACTTAACAATTGGTTGGTGTTAATCAAATGATGGCCGGGCGAGTTATCAGTCGGAGGCAAATCAATCGCGGCCGTTCCCAGAATCTGCCAAAGAAAGGGTCGATTTAAAGTATATTTGACTAGCTCGGCTAAATCAAGGGCAGTCGACAGATTGCCCGCTTGATAACCGCTTGGTTCGACAAAATGCGTTTTAGTCAGGCCCAGTTCTTCGGCTTTTTTGTTCATTAGTTCTAAGAAGGTTAAATCTTTGTCGCCGCCAAGGTCAGACTTTTGTGAATTTTCAAGTGCTTCGGCTAAGGCGATGGCCGCGTCATTGCTCGACTCCATAAGTAAAGGATAAAGAAGGTTTCTAACCGAGATTTTCTCATTGACGGTCAGATTCCCGCTGTCCCCATAGGCGGCAATCGCTTTTTGACTAATTGCAACTATTTCTTCCAAGTCTAGATTTTCCAGAATAATCAGGGCGGTCATTAATTTAGTTAAGCTGGCTATTGGCCGAACCTGGTTAATATTCTTTTGATAAAGAATTTTATCTTTAGTCGATTCAACGATGATGGCCGCTTCAGCTTCAATTTCCGGTTCTTCAATGTTCCAGTCGCGAATTGGCAAGAAATCAGGATTAGTCCCTTGAGCGGCTGAGATGATAAAACTGGAAAGAGCGTCAGCCGAGCTAATCGGTAGATTAATATTAAAAGAGGCCGCCTCTGGCAAAGACTGAATAATCGGCTGATTTTCTTCCGTTCCTAATTGATTCGGCAATTCTAATTGGTCGGCCGACTGGCTGAATAAAAAACCAAACGGATTGAGTAAAATAAAAACAGTGGTTAAAAACTTAGCCAACATCGTATATTACTAAAGCTCAATCTAACCATTTCTCGAAGACGCAGCCGCCGTGACCTCATTGTTATCGGTTTATTATTTAAGCGGCTACTCCGAGATGACAAAAGAGTTCTTAATTATTATTCCATCTCCGCTGTTATCTTTTATCATCTAGGCTTCTCAAAATGGTTAGATTGAGCTTTTAAATTTAGTTATTATTTAAGAAGATACCTTTATACTTAACTCTTTCAACTGTTCCGGGCTGACTGAACTGGGCGCGCCCATGGTCAAATCGCGACCGTCGCCGCTTTTAGGAAAAGCAATCACCTGGCGGATACTTTCCTCGTTGAACAGAATCATTAACAGGCGGGCTACCCCCAGGGCGATTCCGCCGTGCGGCGGCGCCCCGTATTCAAAAGCTCGCAGCAAATGACCGAATTTATCTTTTATTTCCTGGTCAGCCAGACCGACTAATTTAAATATTTTTTCTTGAATCTCCGGTTGGTGAATTCTAATGCTGCCGCCGCCGATCTCATGGCCGTTAAGAACCAAGTCATGCTGCCAGGAACGAGCTTTAAGAGGTTCTTTGTCTAAAAGGTGCAGGTCTTTTTCCTGAGGAGCGGTAAAAACATGATGACAAGGGTCATATCTTTTCTCTTGGCTGTTCCATTCGAAGAGCGGCCAATTAATAATCCAGGCAAAGGCCAGTTCGTTCGGGTCTTCTTTATTCTTTCTTAAATCCGGTTTATCGGTTCCGTATTTTTTAATTGCTTCCTGATAGTCCAATTTTAGAAAAGGATTAAAGGTCAGTTTTTTGGATAAACTGTCATCCCATTCAACCAGCTCTTTAATAATTTTGATAAACATCTTTTCGACTAAATTCAAGATGTCTTTTTGTTTGACAAATGACATTTCAATATCTAATTGAGTAAATTCCGGCTGACGGTCGCCTCGCAGGTCTTCGTCGCGGAAACAGCGGGCCAGTTGAAAATATCTTTCTAAACCGGCCACCATCAATAACTGTTTTAGCTGTTGGGGAGCCTGGGGCAAGGCGTAGAATTGGCCGGGCTGAATTCGGCTGGGTACCAGAAAATCTCTCGCCCCTTCCGGGGTGGACTTGGTTAGAACAGGGGTTTCTATTTCAAAAAAACCGGCCTCATCCATAAAATCTCTAATCAGTTTAATAACTTTATGCCGCCGAATTAAATTTTCCTTCATGGCCGGCCGTCGCAAATCCAAATAGCGGTATTTTAGGCGAAGTTCTTCATTAACCTGTTTGGCTTCGCCAGCCGGCTGATTGATTTCGAATGGCGGCGTCTTGGCCTGGTTAATAATTTTCAGTTTAGCCACCCCTATTTCAATTTGTCCGGTCGGCAAGTTGCCGTTCTCCATTCCTTTCGGCCGCTGATTGACCTTTCCTTCAATCTCAATTACCCACTCCGGACGCAAAGAATCGGCTAACTTGTAAAGAGCTTTATTGTCCGGAGTAAAAACCATCTGAATCAAGCCGCTTTTGTCTCTTAGGTCGATAAAAATAATCTTGCCGTGGTCGCGGCGTTGATGAACCCAGCCGGCCAATTTAACCGACTCCCCTTCTTTTTTAATTGTTTTAATGGAGAAAATACGCTTCATTTTGCTGCTTGGACTCCACCGTCATTGCGAGCGAAGCGAAGCAATCCCGTGATATTCGCTCAGGATTGCCGTGTTGCTCGGTCGCCCAAGGCGGCCTCGTTCCTCGCAACGACAATGCTTGCCGAGTTAATTCTCAAGCAAGCCCAGGACTCCAATTACTTTAAAATTTTCTTAACTTCCTCAATCACTTGAGCCGGAGTCACTTTTGACTTAATAAAGTAATTCCGGGCGCCCAGCTTGAGAGCCTGGTTAATCTCTTCTTCCCGAATTGAATTAGAGAAAACTAAAACCGGCACTTCCTTGGTCCGCGAATCGTCTTTCAACTGCTTAAGCGCCTGGTAACCGTCTAAAGCGGGCATAACCATGTCTAAAAGAATGATATCAAAATCGCCGTGATTAGCCAAGCGAAGACCTAAGGCTCCGTTATCGGCCATCTCCACCTCAAAGCCGGCTTGGCTTAGTTTGGCTCGGTAAAGCTCGGCGATGTCCAGCTCGTCTTCAATGATTAAAACCCTTTTCTTCGTTTTGATTGAGGCGCCTCTTCGGTCAAGCATTCGCTCGGCTTTTTCAAGCAATTCTGACGGGGTCAAATCGGTTTTAATCACATAGTCATCAGCTCCTAACCTGAGTCCCTCTTTAATTTCGTCAGGCTGGCCCAAATTAGACAGGATTAAAATAGGAATCTTCTTAAGTTGGCTGTCTGCTCTGATTTTTTTAACCACTTCGAATCCGTCCATGGTCGGCATTAGAATATCCAGGATAATCAGGTTCGGTCTTTCCCGCTGGGCCAATTTTAGGCCGGTCCTCCCGTTGGCAGCCGTTAAGACCTGATGACCGGATTTCTCGAAACGGCTCTGATACATCTCCAGCAGATATTTCTCGTCTTCAATTATTAAAATTTTTCTCTCATTTCTGTTCATTTTAGTCGAGACGGCTACTTCTTTTTAATTTTACTAACCGGCAGTTCAAAGTAAAAAGCGCTTCCTTTGTCTTTGCCTTCCGATTCCAACCAGATTCTGCCATGGTGGGCTTTAATCATTTTGGCGGCCAGATAGAGACCTAAACCGGTCCCTTCGGTGTGCATCTTACTCACCCCTTTCCCCCGTGAGAATTTTTCGAATAGATTTATCTGTTCTTCCGGCGAGATGCCGATGCCGGTGTCTTGGATGCTGAAAATAACTTTATTTCTTTCGCTTCTAAGTCTAATCGTCGCTCCGCCCTTTTTAGTATAGTGGAGAGCATTCTCAATTAAATTCTGGACAACCTGCCTGATTTTCAGGGAATCAGCTTTAACCTTGGGCAAAGGCTGGTCCGGTTTAATATATTTCAGATCAAGACCTTTCTTGGCCGCCATCTGGCTAAACTCCTGGACCATCACTTCAACCAGTCTATCGAGAGCCAAAGATGAAAATTCAAACTCCAGGCGACCTGACTCAATTCGGGAAACGGTTAACAAATCCTCAACCAGCTTAATTAGCCGTTCGTTACTGGTATAGACTTTTTCCAGATGCTCTTTCTGCTGGCTGGCCACCTGACCCCAAGTCCCTTCCAAAAGCATTGAAATATAGCCTTTAATGATGCTTAACGGCGTTCTTAATTGATGGGAAGCTAAGGAAATGAATTCCGACTTGGCTTTATCTAATTGCTGGAGCCGAATATTGGCTTCTCTTAATTCCTTGGTCTGGTGATTAACTTCCTTCTGAAGAGTCTTGGAGAAATCTTTCATTTCTTCGTAAAGACGGGCGTTTTCAATGGCAATTCCGGCCTGGGCGGCAATCGCTTCCAGGGTTTTGATATCTTCATTGGTGAACATATCGCCCGATTTCTTTGCCTCAAGCATGAATAGACCAACCAATTTTTCTTTGACCAACAAAGGAACAACCAAGGCTGCTTTCAATCTTTCCAGCTCTTTAATTAAGAGAAAGCTTTTATCAAATTTGACTTTCTCGGCATATTTTCTTTTCAATTCTTCCAACACCAAGGTATCTTTTCGTTTTTTGAAATGACTGATTATTTTTTTTAAAGCGGCTTGACTGCTTTTGGTCCGGTGGTCTTCACAAAGAGCGCCGTCTTCCAGAATAATCACCTCCATCTTTTTGAGCCGCAGGGCTCGACCGAGCTGCTCCGTTAAAGTATCAATAATTCTGTCTAAATCCAAAGTCCGCGACAAAATATCGGATATATCAGCCATTAATTCCTGAGGCCGATATTCGCCTTTAAACAAGAAAGCGTCGGTTGTCCTTCTTAACCAGTCATAAAGAGGCCGGAAACCGATAGCGACCAGAAAAGCGACAATCAGACCGACAATAATTTGCGCTTTAAAAGTATAGACCCCGCCGAAAATGACCCAGCCTAACAAAAAAGCGGCCAAAGCGTAAGCGGCCGTAATAACAATGACCAGCCCGGAAAAAACCGTGCTTCGCTTAATGGCCACCCGAATATCCATCAGCCGATATTTAAGAATGGCGTAGGCCAGAATTATAGTGAAGATCAATCCGGAGAGGTAAGCAAAGGGATAAATACCAATACCGTAGGCCGGCAGATAAGCCACTGGACCAATCGTAAACAGTAAAAGGAAGGCTAAAAAAACATATTTAGTCTGTTGCCTGGCCAAAGGACTGGTTATTCTGCGATAATACCGATAGACATTATAAAACCAGAGAAGAACATAGGAGATAAAATAGACGAGAAAGATATGATGGAAAAGTCCTGCCTTAGTATGCACTCCCCATTTATATTCAAATAAATCAGCGACAAAATAATCCGTCCGGCTTATTATCAGAAAAATAAAGGATAAAAGATAACCCAAAATAACCACTTTATTCTGGGTTTTGATATTACAATAAACAATACTGAAGTGATATAAAAAAATAGGAATAAAAACTACTCCTATGTAAATAAATCTGTCCCAAAAAATTGCTAATTCTTTGGCGTCTCTACTCAAAAACATCATGAAGGTACCAAACAACCAGATAGTGATCACTAATGAGTGTAACCCAAAAATAATATTAATTAACGACTTTCTGTTTTTAAGGTAAACAAAGAAGCCTAAACTAAAAACCAGGATAGCGCTTATCAGAGGCAAAATAGTTGATAGAGTAATTGCCATGCTAATATTTTATCACTTTAGAGAGAACTGTCAAAATAAAAGAGCCCCTCTAAATGCCGTAGTATTTTAGAGGGGCTAGCTTTAAAGGATTATAGAAGCCGGAACATCTGCTATCCTCTTCCAGAAAGGACTTTCTTCAGTCGTTTGGACTACGCTTTCAGGAAGAGCAGGCAAGAAGAATCCGAGTTTTGAGGCCGCCTCCCACACAAGACGCAACATTTTAAGTTCAACTCCGTCCACCTCGTGATGCTTCCATAAATTATGGGCATGAACAGCTGTTGCCGCATGACAGGCATAGGTCAAACCAGGACGAAGGCGCATAGTGAAATAGAGATCTGTAACGGAAGGGTCATATGAGAGTAACCCTCCTTCTATTGCCAATATGTCTTTACCTGGCCTCTCATTGTTCTCTCCCAAGGGGTTCGGTACGGAAAAGTTAATCACCACAGTCCCTTTAGGAATCACCCGCAGAAGTTTCTTGCCAGAAGGCTTCGATTTTCCAGTTAGCCATAATTGGCATCCTGCTCCGTCTTTCAAAGAGGTTGCTCTCTTGAGAAATCTGCCGAACTTTCCTGCTTCAGCTACAATCTCTTCAAATCTTTCTCCGCTTTTTGTGTACATCTGTACCAAGATTCCGTTTTCGGCGAGCTTCAAGGCAACCGCTCTACCAATCTTTGACGTAGGCCCAGTCATAAAGACGGAAGGCATAAGACGGTATTTCTTCATAACCGCATCTATCGTCTTCAGTGTAACCGCGGCCGTCAGAGTATCACCGTGGATTAGCCAAGATTTGAGCTTGCTGCCCAATCTGTTAACTATCCATCGGCCGCCTTGAGTCAACTCCTCATTTTTCGTAAGAGCCCCTAATCCTATTACTCCATCTTTTTCCTGAGTAGCCAGAATCGCTTCGAGAATCCTCTGTCTAATGAGTTCTCTTAAGCCTAATATTTTCAGAAAATGCCAACCATAATTTCGTAACAACACGGTTTGGCCATCCATGTCAGAGAAACTAAACCTATCAACAATGTCATAACCCCTTTTCGTAAAGAGAGAAACG
This sequence comes from uncultured Candidatus Saccharibacteria bacterium, assembly GCA_964517275.1. GTDB lineage: Bacteria > Patescibacteriota > Minisyncoccia > Portnoybacterales > UBA2143 > CAYXST01. The sequence continues at coordinate 954 of CAZFBL010000017.1, read as the reverse complement.
ACGGAAACCGCCGAGTATAAAGGCGCTAACCAAATCCAAAGCCAGTGTAACCGGGGATTCTTATGTAAATGGCTGAAAATTCGGGAATCCAACAAGGCATTCCAACTCTCTACCCTATGGGCTAAAAAAGTAAACCTTGTCTTTGTCATTTTCTATACCTCCTTCTATAAGACTTTTATCTATTGGTGTATTTTTAAAAGAACCATTTCGGTTCTTGCCTTTTCTTTATTTAGCCATCAGGCCAATCGGCCTAACCGCTAAATCGGCTGATAAACCGAAAGAAAAAGATTTTCTCTCCTTTTTTCGATTTACCAACTATCTTCGTCTATTCCGATAGTATCTGCCTATTAGCCAAACTAACAGAGTAAGCATTACCGGTATGGCTAGGATAATAATGATAAGAATGATTTTATCGGCCATACATTGTCAATTATCTAACTGCCTTTATTATACTCCTCTATATAATTTTGTCAAGTCTTTTCCGACAAAACTTATCCACAATCCCAAAAATAATCAAAAAAAACCGCCTATTTAGGCGGTTTTTTAAGTTAATTGTTTGTTAAGCAATACCTGACAGAGTAAAATCTGTATCTATTTCCTCAAAAAAGAAACTATGTTTTTGGCTATCAAAATATCTTTTTCTTTCTCAATTAGATTTCTTGAAAGTAAGTCTTCTAACCTCTCAATCATTGAAGAAGAATTTTTAGAAATAAGTTCTTCCCAGGAATAAACACAGGTTTTAATGAATATTCTTTTGCCTCCATGCTTTGCTGTAAATTGATTATTAAATCCTTTTTGATATTTTCTTATGTCAAAACCTCTATAAGGGTATCCTATGCTGCTTTCTTTTATTTCCTGTAAAACAAATTCTTTTGACCGCCAATTATTAAGCTCTTCTAAATTACAAATGTTAGCTAAATCGTATTCTCTTGCTTTTAAATAGTCTCTTGTCTG
>CAZFBL010000016.1:0-12322 GCA_964517275.1 uncultured Candidatus Saccharibacteria bacterium | reverse complement strand
CCATTTCCAAAATAGTTCAACATAATCATTAACAATCGGCCTGTCCAGGAAATTCTCTTTATAGGCCAAACTGGCTTTGGCTGGAAAACGTCCTAATTCATCCCTGGTGTCTGAAATGAGTTCTTCGTAACCAGTGACCATAAAAAAACAAGAAGCGATAATGTCAATATTGGTTTCTATTAGATTGTTTACCTTCTCTATGTAAGCATCGGGCCGATTATCCCCGCTGAATATAACAGGCAAATCTCCCCATTTTTTTAAGGGAATCTTAGGAAGAGATTGCTTTTTTAAATAGTTTTTGCCAAAAAAATCCGAGGCGTAAATATGAATTTGATATTTCGCTTTTGCCTTTATCTTTTTCTGGCCGTAACTTATTAACAAAACATCCGAACCAATTTCTCTATCGGTTAATTGAGAAAAGGGAACTATTTTATATTCTATCCCCAAAATGGAGAATATTAAATCAAAAACATACTCTATTGGTTTTGAAAAATGTTCGTTACTGTAAGTGATAACTATTCTCATAAAATTTCTTGGAGAAACAATTATTTACAGCAGCTCTGATTAAAAACATTAACCATCTGGCTTATTAAATTATCTAAATCATGATTTTTTATAACGATATTTCTTAACAAATTTGAATAATCATTTCTCCTGGCGTCTGAAAAATTCAGATAATTCAGTATTTTTTCCGCCAGTTCTTGGGAGTTTTTTTCTTCAAAAATTACTTCGTCCTTAAAGCTGCTCAATAAATTATCAAAAGTATTGGTGCATAATATTACCGGCAGACCGCAAGCCATCGCTTCTAAAACAGATTTACCCGCTCCGCCTTCCCGTTGCATATTAACGAAGATATCTGCTTGTTGATAATATTTGAGCGTATCTTTATTGGAAATTTCTCCCAAAAACTTGACATAGTTATCCAAACCTTTTTTATGGACAAAATTTTTAATCTTCTCAAAATAAGCTTTTTGAGAAGCTAAAGGAGGAGAGCCTATAATCAAGACCTCGATATTCCTAATTTTCCTTTTATTAATCAAGATATCTATGGCCTTAACCAAAGTCAGATAATCCTTAACCGGAGAAATCCTGCCAATTGATAGAATTTGAAATTTCTTCTTGTGTTTATACTTATCATTCTCCGCCGGGACAAAAAACGATGTATCAATTCCATGTCCGGTAGTAATAACTTTTTCGCTTTCATAAACAAAACTATCATTAGAAACCGTCAAAATCTTATCTACTAATTTTTCAGCTATTTTGGCTTTTAGGCCAATTTTTACATGGGCACACCACAATATCATCTTCTTCTTAAGGGGCTTTGCCAGGGGGGCACAAGCCATAACATAGATTGGGCACATATGAGCAAAAATTACATCAATCTTTCTGATAACTTTAAACAGATAGACGTAAAAATTCCATAATCTGCGAATTTTAGAATATCCTTTTTCTTTGCCTAAAGACAAAATTTCTACATTCTTGGGTATATAATACTGCCCTTGCCAAGAACAAATTACATAAATTCTCTCATTTTTTTCAGCCAGTTTATCCAGCCATCCACAGAAAAAACCTAAAAGGTCATCCTGTAAATCTATTTTTTGTGTGATAATCAAAAGCTTCATTTTTAAACCAATAAAGAAACCAGTTTATTGACTAATCTTTTCTTTAAAAACATCAAAGGAAAAATACTATTAACCGTACAGACATCGCAACCCTGAACCCTGAAAGTCCCTTTCTCGTTTTCTCTCAAATAATGCTTCCTCTTTGCATCGTTATACAGTTTATCAATTGGCTTCTGATTAACATTCCCCAGCCTGGCCTTCTCAAAAGGATTGTTGCCACAGACAAAAGCCGTGCCGTCCCAATCAATGGCTAATCCTTTCAAATACATGCAGGGTTTTTTCAGCTCCCACTTGTTTAATAACTTGTTCCAAAAACCCATTCTGTCCCGGAGATTATACCTGGCTCCGGCCCAGTTGTGAGGTTCGTAATAAAAAGTGGTCTTGTGCTTCAATCCCTGTAATTGTCCCTTCCAAAACCTAACGTAACGAATCTTATTTAGAAAAGAAACATTGCCCGCGTCAACAAAGTGGACATTAAAAGAAGTTTGCACTCTTTTCTTTTTAGCCAGCCTTAAAAGATTTAAAATATTCTTTTTGGCAACATCAAACTTATCAACCTGTTTGCCTCTAAGGTATTCTTCTCTGTTAAATCCGTCCATCGACGTTTCAATAGCTTCAAAAGGATAGTCAAGAATTCTCTCTGCCAAATTATTCGTTAAGACAATGGCGTTAGTCGAGAGACGCATTTTTAGTCCTTTCCTGTGAGCATAATCAACCATTTCTAAAAATCTTGGGTGCAATAATGGTTCTCCCCATAAGGCAAAACCTAATGTTTTGACGCCATTTCCAGAAGCCCAATCAATAATTCTCCGATACAAATCAAAATCCAGATAACCGGTTCCCCCGCTATGGACTAATTCCCGCGGACAATAAAAGCATTGGGCTGTGCAACAATTAGTGACACCCAAACGTAAAACAGGAGGAATTCTTCCCTGACGGCATTTATATCGTCTTTTTTCATCCAACAGATAATTTATTCTTTTACTGTATCTAATGACGAACTTTTCAAAAAAATTGTATCCTTTTCTTTCCTTTCTTTTGATTCTAACAAAATCCTTTTCGGGATAAGACTCTTTTTCTGCCCCAATAATACCTCCGTATTCGTCATATTTAATTTTTGACTTAACTTCCTTCATATTTTTATTTTCTGACCATGGCTTTCTGCCATGATTCTTTGTAAAGTCTCAGGATTTTTTCTTTGTCTGGTAAATTCAAAATTTCTTCTTTTGCTTTCTTGCTTAAGTTCGTTCTCAGGTTTTTGTCTTTAGCTAATCTTAGCATGGCTTTTGCTAGGTTTTTTTTATCTGCTAATGGCACTACCAATCCGCTTTCCCCGTCCTTTATTACCTCCCCAGCACAACCGACATCGGTCATGATAATTGGTAACCCACGACTGGCCGCTTCAATAACAACAAGTCCCCAGCCCTCATAATTTGACGACAAAACATAAACATCGGCCAAATCATAATAAGGGTAAACGTTATCAGTCCAATCTATAAACGAAACTCGCTCTTCCAATTCTAATCTTTTGACTAATCTAATCAGTTTGTTTTTCTGATTACCCCGACCGACAATCAGCAAAAACGCATCGCTAAAATTTCGTAAAACTTCCTTAAAGGATTCTATCAACAGAGATAAATTCTTTTGTTTAACCAGTCTGGCCATGGTCAAGAAAATAAATTTGTCTCTATATTTTTTCCGTAATTCGGTATTTGCCAAATCGTTGCTCGTTTTTATCTCGGTATAAATTGGCACGACTATAATTCTATCCCCGCTTATATCAAATCTGGAAATTAAAGTATTTTTAATTCTTTGACTTACAGTCCGAATACTATCGGCTCGCTTAATTAAAAACTTTCCCAAAAAATAACGCAAAAAATTCAACAAATTTTCATTTCGCCAGTATTTCTCGCTGAAATAATCCCCGTGCTCTTGAATATTTAGACCAATTTTAAATCTTTTCGCCAATAGCCAGCCCAAAAGGGCGCTTTCAAACGGGTCTTGAGTTGTAATCACCCATTGGTTCTCTCTGTCTTTTTCCAGAATCTTTTTAGCGGTTTTATATCCATAAAAAAATCTTGCAAATTTATTTCCACCACTTCCATAAACAAAAAGTCCATCTGACTTAAATTTGTTTTTGCTGTTGCTGAAAACCACAATATGCAGTTCATCAACTAACTGGGCGTATTCTCTCTGTCTGGCAAAGCTTTTTGAACTCTTATCCAGGATCCTTTTGTCTAGACCGATGCTTAAAATTTTCATAAAACAATCTATTTAATGTTAGCGCAAATTTTACAAAGTGGTAATTCTCTCTTTAAAGCCGCTCTTCTGATTTTTTTCGCTTTTTCAGAAAACCAAATCTCTTTAAAATCTTTCTTATCTAAGTCTCCATAGACATAATTGCCAAGAAGGTCGAAGCAACACATCACTGCTCGGCCGTCAGCCAAAACCGAAAAAACGCGCTGAACATCTTTACATTTTTTTAACTTTCTTTTCGGCTCCAAGTTGTTTTTATCTTTTTTGTAAATTATTGTATCCTCATCGTAAACGTCCTTGTCTGGAAAGAATTCAGCCGAAAGCGCTTCTATCTCTTTTTTGGTATAGGCATACTCACTCAAAACGAATGGTTTAATGTAAAGCTTATTAATTTTGTTCTTGCGGCGAAAATTTTTAATGGCCGGAATTTCTTCCTGATTTAACTTGTTCAAAATGAACTGCAAAGTGGTAATCGGCTTATATTTGCCTAACTTTTGTTTCAATTGGCAAAACCTTTCGATATTAAATTTAACCGTTTCAAAATTGCCTCCCCTTCTAAATTTTTCAAAAGGGCCTTTATTCAAGCTATCCAGGGCAAGTCGAATCTCACCTAGTCCGGAATTTAAAATCTCTCTGGACATTTTCTCGTTAAGTAACGAACAATTAGTCGAAATCTTAGTATGTAAATTATTGGCTGAAGCGTATTTAATCATTTTCACTATCTGGGGATGGAGTAAAGGCTCGTTGGAATTATATAAATAAACTATATGAACATAATTTTTTACCTTATCAATAATTTTTTCGAATTTTTCTAAATCCATTAATTGCGGTTCTCTTTTTTGATAAATTAAGCGATGGGGAGTCGGGCAAGTCGGACAAGAAAAATTACAGGTATTGCCCGTTTCAATAATAACCGAGTAAGGAGTACCCAAAAAAACATGCTTAAATAACACCTTAATCAAATGCCAAACTTTTTTATTCTCCTTATGCCATAAATTATACCAAACGAACCAATGAAAGATATTCAAGACATATTTAATTTTTTTAAGATATATTCTCATTTTGACAATAATTCATTAAAAAGTTCCAGATGGATTTTAGCGACTCTTTGACTATCCCAGACAATTTTCTCTTTTTGCTCTTTACTCGGGTAACGATAATTATTGAATAATCTGTCCAAAGCCAATTTAATATTTCTGGCAATGTTTTCTGAATCCAGGGGGTCAACATAATAAATTAAATCATTATCATCGCCCAAATAATACGATTCGCTTTTCTTGGTTAGAATGATTGGTTTGTCCAGAGTTAATGCTTCAGAAACGAAATGAGCATTGACTTCAGTTAATGAGACATTAGCCATAATATCACTTTGCTGAATTTTTTTGACTAAATCATGATGATTTAATTTAGATAAAATTTTAACTTTGTTATTTAATTTTCTTTCTTTAACGTAATTTTCCAACTCTTTCTGCTGCGGTCCTTGGCCAATTATTTCCAAAATAACTTCTTTGGGCCATTTGTCCTTCAGGCTAGCGAAGGCCTTAATTAAACCTAATATATTTTTAAAAGCGGTCAATCGGCCGGCGAACAAAATATTTGCACAATCTTTTGTTTGTTTTAATTGATAATTGGCCTGAGCAATTGGCTTGATATTTTCTATGACAGTTGTTTTGTTTTTATCAACCTTTCTATGTCTCGTGTAGATATCCCTCAAAATATGGGCATTAAATACAATATAATCAGCTTTGGCTAAAACGAAATTAGTCAGAGTGTAAATAATTTTTTCCAAAAAGCTGAATTTTTTATCAATATAATATTGTTCTAAAATATTGTTATAAAATTTCTTTTGTACCGCTTTTTCCCACTGAAAATCCCCGCCCAAACGAAGAACTATCTTTTTTTTGAATATTTTTTTGACCAGGATAGCCGGCAAACCGGAACTCAATAAATTATAAACGTAAATTATATTGGCCTTTCGAGCTATCCCTGATAAATTCCAGAAATATAAAAAATAACGCCAGGGCAGAAAACGTTTCCTTGGAACTCTAATAATCGGAAATTCAGATTGGCTCTGGTCATCTATCAGTTGTCTTTTGTCGTCCGAATAAGTAATTACTTTAACTTCAATCTTTCTTTTTTTGAATTCTTCAGCCAGTCTTTTAGCATGGGTACCGGGACCGCCAATATCGGGCGGATAAACACCGGTAGCAATAATTATCTTTGGAGATAAAAGTTCTTGATACAATTGATTTACCTGTTGGCTAATATCCGGCCAGCTGAATTTGTTGACCGTTTTTTGAGCATTCTCGACAAGTTTTTTGGCTAAAGCCGGCTGACTGAAGATTTTTATAATTGCCTGACTAATGGCCTGACTGTTCTTAGATTTGATTAACAAACCGTTAAAATTATCTTTAATGACTTCCGGGATCCCGCCAACATTGGTCCCTACGACCGGCAAGCCGTTGGCTTGAGCTTCTATAAAAACAATTCCCAGTCCCTCGGCTAAAGACGGACAAACAAAAACAGCTGACCGAGATAATTCTTCTAAAACTTCTTGGTGAGACAGTTTTCCTTTAAAGGCAACCTCCTTTTCCAGATTTAATTTTTTAACCTGCTGTTTCAAACTCCTTTTCTCCGGTCCATCGCCTACTAAAACAAGCCGAGCTTGAGGAAATTTGTCTCTAATTTCTGGCAAGGCCCCAACTAAATAATTAACTCCCTTTTGCCAGGATAATCTGGCTACGCAAATAATTCTAAAAGGAATCCTTGAAATATTTTTCGGTTGGATATCCAAATCAACGCCGTTGGGAATAATTGAAATTTTTCTCTTGGGAAAACCGAGTTTCTCGGCTCTCCTGGCTAAAAAATAGCTAATGGACGTAATCCGTTCAGGCGTTAAATGAATTTTTTTCCAGAGCCAGCCAGGGATTTTCTTCTGTTTTCGGAAATCGTCCAAACTGCCGCTTTGTAAGGTTAAGATGGTCGGAATTTTCCTATTCAAAATACGGAAAAGCCACAAAGCGATGCCAGCATAACTTTCCATGATGGCATGAGTAATTTTCGGCTTATAACTCAAAGCAACCAAAGGAGCTAAAAAAGTAAATAAAAATTTATCTCCGATAAAACCAAGACCAACCCGTCTAATGATATATTTTTCTTTAATTTCTAATGGATTTAATTTTGGAGAGAGGCGAGAAGTAATTATCCAAAATTCATATTTGTCAGCTAATCGTTCGGTTACTTCTTTAACAAATAATTCAGCCCCACTCATATAAGGACTATAAAAAGCAGAGAAAATAACAATTTTTGGTTTATTTCCCATTTAATTACTTTTATCTAATTGTTCTCTATACCAGTCAATTGTCTTTTTTAACCCCTCTTTTAAAGTGATTTCCGGTTGAAGACCAATTAGCTTTTTCATTTTAGCAATATCCGGTGCCCGGTAACGAATCTCCATTTCTCTGGCCGGCTTAAAAATCGGTCTAAGCTTTTTACCGGAAAGGTCGCCAATTCTCTCGGCTAAATCTAAAATAGTTGTTTGCCGGCCACTGCCCACGTTAATCACTTCTCCGTTAGTCCTTTCTTTTAAAAGGGCAGCCAAAGCAATCTTGACATTGTCATCAATATAGATAAAATCCCGTGTCTGGCTGCCATCGCCGAAAATAATCGGCTGTTTATTTTGTAACATCCTGGTAATAAAAATTCCAATAACAAATCCGTAATCTGAGGATTCTTGTTGAGGACCGTAAACATTGAAAAAGCGCAAGGCGCAAGCCGGTAATTTATATTTCTTCCAATAGTTAATAATCATACTTTCGCCGGCTAATTTAGTCAGGCCGTAGGGATCATGACGATAGATATTGGTCGGGCCATCCTCTCGTTCGGGTAAAGTAATCGGTTCGCCATAGGCCTCGGAGGAAGAAGCAAAGACAATTTTCTTAATTCTGTGGACCCGCGACAAAGACAAGATATTTTCAATTCCTTTCATATCTTTAAAAACATCCAAAGGTCTTTCAATGACATTTCTCACTCCGGTCATAGCCGCGTAATGAAAAACATAGTCAATCTTATGTTTCTTAAAAATATTAGCTATCTTGAGATATTGATTGACATCCAGCTGACGGAAAACGAATTTGGGATTATTTTTCAATAACTCTATGTTGGCAAGTTTGCCTGTACTTAAATTGTCTAAACAGATAACTCTGGCTTTTAATTGCAAAAGACGTTCGCATAAATGCGAACCAATAAAACCGGCTCCGCCGGTGACCAAAACGTTGTTGTGTTTCTGGCTAAATGATTTCATCTTCTTTACTATTTTTGAAGCTCCTCAATTTTTTCCTGATAAGAGGGGTCGAGCTTCACGGCCTCCTCCATTTCCTGCTGGGATTTTTCTTCCTGGCCTAAACTTTTGTAAATAAGCCCTAAATACCAATGGGCTTCGGGAGCAGTGGTTGGACTCAAGACGACAGCTCTCTCCAACAAAACGATGGCCGAATCATATTCTTTCTGAACCGCTTTAACCTGTCCCAAAAGCAAATAAATATTGGGTCGGCCTGGGCTAAATTGCAAAATTTTCTCTAAGGCCCTCTCGCCCAAGACGAATTGATTAGGCTCAAATTCAGAAAATCTAATATACAATCTGGCTAATAACAACTGCTGCCGGCTGTCAAAGGGTCTTTCTTTGACGGTCTTTTCCCCTTCTCGGATAGCCATGTTAAGCATCGCTTTAGCTCTATTCTGGGAAACATTCTCTTGATTGGCTATCTCTAAAGCAAAATTGCCAATCATTCCCCTGATTTCGAATCTGCCGAATGTGCCGTAATTCAAGGCTTGCTCAAATTTTTCCTCCGTCTTATTCAAATCCTTCCGCCATTCTAATCCTTTGATGCATTGATAGCTGGCCAAAGCCGGTCTAATGTTGAAAACATAAATGCCAAAAACCAAAACTATAATTAAAATGCTGATTAAAAAAGCCGAGGGGGATCGCTTTGGTTGTTGAGGAATTCTTTCGGGGATTATTCCTGACGTCCCTAATACCAAGCCGAAAACCAAATAAATCATCAAATATGAGTTAATCATATCAAAAACAAAAAGATTTTGGATTAAATAAGTCAGCAGAAGGACAAACAATATGCTGACGCTAAAAAAATCAGTCCGTTTTTTACGCCAGGCAGACCAGAGAAGCCAAAAACAAACGAAGAAAATAACAGAATAGCTTAATAGGCCCAGCAAACCGCTGGTGCAAATAATGTCAAAGAAAATATTATGGGCTCGGTCAAACCAGCTTTCGGTCGGATACATTTCCGGGTCATAATATTTATTAAAGACATAGTTATAATTTTCCCAGCCGTAACCAAAAAGAAACGCTTTCGGACTGGCTGTCCAAGCCTGCCAGCTCATCCGCCAGGCAATCAGACGGGTTTTAGCCGTCGTCTCGGTCAAAGAAATGGAAGCTATTCGATTAAGAGAATGAGAATTTTTTACCCAGGCCTGATTTTTGCAAAGGACTACCGAGCTTATGAAAACGATTAACAGAATCAGCAGAATAAAGAAATATTTTTTAAATCGAACTAAATTAGGATGGACTGTCGTCAAATCCTTTGGCCGGGTCAGCAAGAATAAAATCAATAATAAAATCATTCCGCCGGCCAAAGCCAATAAGGCGCCTCGGGTAGCCGTAAAATAGATAATTAAACATTCAAAAACAAATGCTAAAACATAAAAAATCCGCCAGCCCTGACGAGTATACTTCTGCCAAAGCAACCAAATAATAAGGAAAACATTTATCAACAAATAGCCGGCCAAAAAAGCCGGGTTGCCGATGGTGCTGTTCAAGCGGCTGGCTTCGTTATAAATCAACCAGGAAATACCTAATTTTTGGCCCAGGGCGTAAAAAGATACCAATAAGCTGGCGACAACAGCTACATCCAAGAATTTCAACCATTCTTTTTTGCTTTTAAAAACCGAAGCTAAAATCAGAAAAAATAAAAACAGATGAATCTGATTTAATAAGCCGGTCATTCGCTCATATTTACTCCAAAAGCTGCGTTCAAAATCAACGCCGAGCAAAGAAGTAAAAAAGAGAACAATTAAAAAAACAGTCAAGGCGGCCGTTAGCTGAAAAAAATGGGGACGATATTGACGGTCTCCAACAATTAATAAAATCCAGGCGACCAGAGCAATCTCAACTAAAACCTGGAAAAGAGCCGTTTTGGGAAAAACAAAAGGAAAAACAAATCCGCTATGAACTGCTAAAGGGATAAACAAAGCGGCCAAAAGACAAAATTTAATCAGTTTAAGATAAAAATTCTGCATAGATTCGCGAGGATTAAATCTTCGCAAACATTGATTTTCTATCCTATTTCTATCATACTTAAAGGGAAAAATCAATTGGATTACTTTATATTGTGTTTACTTACCAAAAGAAAAAAATTCTGTTTTTAGTTACCCAATCAGAATTAGGCGGCGCTCAACGAGCTGTTTTTAACCTGGCCAAAGGACTATCCTCTGCTTCCGAAAAACAGCCCTTTAAAGTTGTCGCGGCGGCCGGGCCCGAAGGAGATAATCAAAATGGGCTCTTGGTCCAACTGACAAAAGCAGGAATTAAAACTATTCATTTGAAATATCTAAGGAGAAATATAAACCCCTATTATGATTTGAGGGCTTTTTTTGAAATCAGGCAATTAATCAAACGGGAGAAACCCGACCTCTTGCAATTAGGTTCAAGCAAGGCCGGCCTTTTAGGTAGTTTAGCGGCTAAAAATTTAAAGAATTCTCTAAAAGTGATTTATCGGATTGGCGGCTGGGCTTTCAATGAACCGACCAGCTGGCTGAAAAGAAAAATTTATTTCTGGGCCGAAAAATGGACAGCTAAATACAAAGATATTGTTGTAGTCAATTCCAATTTTGAGCGCCGGCAAGCGATTAATTTGAAAATCTGCCCGGCCCGGAAGATTATTACTGTTTACAATGGAATCGCTCTTAAGCAAATGAAATTTTTATCCAAGGAAGCAGCCAGGGCAGCTCTCGGTTTTAGTCAAAAAGAGTCCCTGGTCGGCGCCATTGCCAATTTTTATCCATCTAAAGGGCTTGAATACTTAGTGAAGGCGGCTTATCTGCTAAAAACAAAATACAAAATGCCGAATACTAAATATATCGTTATCGGCGACGGCCGAAAAAGAGAGAAACTGGAAAAACTGATTGAAGAATATAGTTTAGAGAACTGTTTTCATCTTCCAGGCCAGATTCCCGAGGCCCGTCAATATCTAAAGGCCTTTGATGTCTTTGTCCTGCCCTCAATTAAAGAAGGAATGCCCTGGACAATCTTGGAGGCAATGGCCGCTCAACTGCCGATTATTGCTACTGATGTCGGCGGAGTGCCGGAAATGCTTTCTTCAGGAATGGCCGAACTTGAAGTCTCTGACCGAGCTGGCCTCCTGATTCCTCCAAAAGACAGCCAGCAACTAGCTGAAAAAATTGTTTATCTTCTTAAGAATCAAGGAGTAGCCCAAGATTTAGCTCAAAAAGCCAAGAGAAAAGTAATTAAAGATTTCACTTTCGAAAAAATGCTCCGGAAAATGAGAAAAGTTTATTCTTAATTAGAAACCTCTACTCTCAATTAAAAACGCCCGGCCTAATGGCCGGGCGTTTTTTGTCTGATTCAATTCTCTCAAGGAAAAAGAATAATCAGAGAAATACTGGGATTAGATATTCCTGACAAAACTCTCGAAGTCAATGTCTAAGCCAGGTATCTGGTTGACCGGCCCGTCTCTTTCAGCTCGATAAGCTTCTCGGTCATCATCCATCCACTCAAAGTCATTGGTATCATCGTCTTCCAGACGCAACTGGAAGTAATCACCATCGTCGGCAAAGTAAACCAGACTACCATAGACATAGAGTTGCTTGGTTTCGCCTTCCGGAATAGTTACCCCGCCTTCATCTTCGTCAAATTCGAAGACAGTATTAGCATGTCCGCCGGAATAGTCGGCGGTCACACTGGCCACAACCGTATCATTCCAGTCCTTAAGATAAAGGGTGGTATCATTGCCAGCTTGACCAGAAGCAACTATGTCGAAGTTTATCGCACCGGATGCCTTGGTAAAGTTAATGTCATAACCTTCAGCAGTAATGGTGAAGATAGCTAGTTTCTGACTGGTTGGAGTCAAATCACCGGTATAGCCAGGAATAGCGACCTGGGAAATAATCGGCCTGCTTCGATAGACAGTCATACTCTTGCTGGTTACATTGGCCGCTTCGCCATCGTCAACATTAGCGTCATCACCCTCTATCAACTCACCGGAATCTTGGCCAACAGCGTGGAAGTCAGCGGCCGCCGCGGCATGAAATTCCAACTGGAAAGCATCTGTTGAATCTGCTCCTTCAAAAACCGTATTCAGGTCAGCTGCTATATTCAGATAAGCTGTACCATCCTTAGGTACCCAGAA
>CAZFBL010000015.1:0-13635 GCA_964517275.1 uncultured Candidatus Saccharibacteria bacterium | reverse complement strand
GCTCGGGGTATAAAAATTATGGATAAACAACCATTTACATCAGTTATCGAACAAATTTGCGAAGAAAAAGGCATTGCCAAAGAAAAAGTTTTGGAAACCATTGAAATGGCTTTGGCGGCCGCCTATAAAAAAGACTTCGGCCGCAAAGGTCAGAACGTTAAAGTTAAATTTGATTTGGAAAGCGGCCGGATGAAGGTTTTTCAGGTTAAGTTGGTCGTTGACCAATCTATGCTTAAGGAAGAAACCGAGGAAAAAATCGAAGAAGAAATCGAGGAGAAAAAAGAGGAAGATACAGAGAGCGAAAAGAAAGTCAGGTTTAACCCGGAAAAGCATGTTTTGGTCGAAGACTTTAAAAAATTACCAGCCAAAGATATTTTTAGCGGTCAAGGCAAGAAATTAACCGAAGAAAAGAAAAAGAAGATTAAGACGGGCGACGAAATTAACTTTCCCTTAAAAGTTCATCAAGACTTTGGTCGGATTGCCGCCCAAACAGCCAAGCAGGTTATTATCCAGCGGATTCGGGAAGCGGAACGCGAAGCGGTTTATGACGAATATAAAGACCGCCAAGGCGAAGTGGTCAGCGGCGTTATTCAGCGAATTGAAGGCCGGAACATCTTTTTAGATATTGGTAAAGCTCTGGGTATTCTCTTCCCGGAAGAGCAAATTCCTCGGGAAAACTACCGGATTGGCCAACGCCTAAAAACATATATTCTAGAAGTCCAAAATGATTCTCGCGGGCCAACCATTATTCTTTCACGGGCTCACCCGAAGATTGTCAGCCAGCTCTTCGCTTTAGAAGTGCCGGAAATTTCGGCTGGAACGGTGGTTATTAAATCAATCGCCCGGGAAGCCGGTTCCCGCTCCAAAATTGCCGTTAGCTCGACTGAGGAAAGAGTCGACCCGATTGGTTCAATGATCGGCCAAAAGGGAACTCGCGTCCAAGCGGTTATCAATGAGCTGTCCGGCGAAAAGATTGACATTATTGAATGGTTCGAGGACCCGGCTAAGTTTATCGCCGCCTCTCTCCTGCCAGCCAAAGTGATTGAGGTTAAAATAGACGAAAAGAAAAATCAGGCCGAGGCGATTGTTCCGGAAGACCAGCTTTCGTTAGCCATCGGCATCCAAGGACAAAATGTCCGCCTCTCGGCCAAGCTAACCGGCTGGAAAATCGACATTGCTCCCCAAAAAGCGGCTAAGGAGAAAACGACTAAAAAAGAAAAACCGGCCGAAGAGAAAAAAACCGGAAAAGAAGCCAAAACAAAGAAAAAGAAGCCAGTTAAAGAAAAGAGCACCGAAAAAAAGAAAAAAGACAGAAAGGAAGAAAAAGCAAAAATCGTTAAAGCTAAAAGGGAAACCGACAAAAAATCAACTGATTCTAAGAAAGAAAAGAAAATAAAGGACAAGAAAACCAAAAAATAAGATAATCTGAAAGAGGAGGTAAAAAATGCACTGGGGATTCGGATACAGAATTCTACGGGCGGAAAAGACAAGAATGGGAAGAGTAATTGATACTTTGCTAATTCTAGTCATTCCCGTCTCGGAAATCTCAGCTTTCTGGTATATTGTCGGCGGCAGCTTGTCTTATTTAGTCGCTCTTTCTTGCTCTGGCAACACTTTCTTACTTGGATTCGGATTAACGCTAATAAGCTGGCTGCTTTCAACCTCGGCTGGACTCTATATCCTCGCTGTAATCATTGATAAAAAACCGGGAAGTTCTTAAAAAATTTTTAATCGTTAAGAGACTAAGTTAATCGGAGGACTTGTCGGAGTCAATTGACAAGTCCTTTTTTCTTTGATAAAATCAGGGAGTTAACTAATTATCAATCATATAAATTCGCGTTAATTATTCTCTGAATGAACGGACCAAATGAGAAAAAATAAAATTGATAATTGATGAATGTTCGTTGTCTAAAATTTTGACCACGAGACACTTCCCCGTCCGTCATCAGTTCGTTCAGATAATGATAATGGAATTTGGAATGAAATTAATCTATGAACAATTTAATTCTCTTTATTGGAACCCTGGTCGGCACCCTGATTGTCGGCTCGATTTTAGGTTATTACACCCGGCAGACAATTGCTAAAAAGCAAGCCGGGACAATTGAAGCCAAATTAAATAAATTAATCAGCCAAGCCAGACAGGAAGCCAAAGAAACTCTTCTCAAAGCCAAGGAAAAATCAACTAAACTTTTGGAAGAAGCTAAAGAAGATGAAAGAACCCGCTATAATCAGCTTAGCCAACGTGAAAACAGAGTCCTCGAAAAAGAGCAATCCATTGACCAGAGGACCAACCAACTGGACCAAAAGGAAAGCGACCTGAAAAGCAAAGTCCAAAAAGTCAAAAAAATCAAGGAGGAATTAGCCGGACTTAAAGAAGAACAATTAGGTCAACTGGAAAGAACAGCCAGCCTTTCTCAAGAGCAGGCCAAAGCTGAATTATTGGCTAAAGTTGAAAGAGAGGAAACGGCTGTTTTGTCGGAACGGCTAAAAAGACTGGAAAATGAAGGCCGGGAAGAACTGAATAAAAAGGCACAGGAAATTATCGCCCTGGCTATGCAGCGCTACGCCGCCTCTCAGGCCAGCGAAATTACCTCAACTGCGGTCAGCTTGCCCAATGACGAACTGAAAGGACGAGTCATCGGCAAGGAAGGACGCAATATCAAAACTTTAGAGAAATTGACCGGAGTGGAAGTTCTGGTTGATGATACGCCGGGAGCGATTATCGTTTCCGGCTTTGATCCTATTCGCCGGCAGACAGCCAAAATGGCCCTGGAAAAATTACTCTTAGACGGCCGGATTCAGCCAGCCCGGATTGAAGAAGCAGTCGAAAGAGCCGGTCAGGAAATTAATCAGAAAATTCAGGAGGCCGGTCAGGCGGCTGTTTATGACGTCGGAGTGGTTGGTCTTGACCCCCAACTGATTAAAATTTTAGGCCGCTTGCGTTTCCGAACCAGCTATGGCCAAAATGTCCTCCTGCATTCGTTGGAAGTTGCCCATCTGGCTGGAGCGATCGCCTCTGAATTAAGAGCCGATGTTGATTTAGCCAAGAAAGCCGGTTTGCTCCACGATATCGGCAAATCGGTTGACCACGAAGTCCAGGGTTCGCACGTCGAGATTGGCCGACGTATTCTCCAAAAATTCAACATTAGCCAGGAAGTAATTAAGGCAATGCAGTCTCACCACGAGGAGTATCCTTTTGAAAGTATAGAAGCAATTATCGTCCAAGTAGCTGACGCCATTTCCGGGGCTCGACCGGGCGCCCGCAAGGACACCCTTGAGGCCTACTTGAAAAGATTGGAAGAACTGGAGAAAGTGGCCGCCTCCTTTAAGGGAGTCGAAAAATCCTACGCTATTCAGGCTGGTCGGGAGATTCGAGTCTTCGTTCAGCCGGAAGAAATAGACGATTTAGCAGCCCATAACTTAGCCAAAAACATTGCCGAACAAATCCAACAAGAATTAAAATACCCTGGCGAAATTAAAGTTAACGTTATCCGCGAGACTAGGGCGATTGAATACGCCCGCTAGAAAGATATGAAAGTCCGGAGCGTTCCTTTTGAATACGCCCTAGAGGGTCATTGACTAAAATGGTCTGAAGGAGCGCCTCTGGAATTACCTCTTTATGAAAATACTTTTTTTTGGCGATGTTATCGGCCGACCAGGCCGTCAGGCAATTAAAAAAATACTCCCTAGTTGGCGGAAAAAATACCAACCGGATTTGGTCGTTGCCAATGGCGAAAATTTGGCCCACGGACGAGGGACAACCGAAAAGAGCCTAAAAGAAATTCTAGAGGCCGGAGTGGATTTAGCCACTAATGGAGACCATACCTGGACTCAAAAAGAGACCAGGCAGCTATTAGCTAACAAAGATATACCTTTAATCAGGCCGGCCAATTTCCCGCCCGGCCTGCCCGGCCAAGGCGAACGCCTAATCGAAATCAGGACCAAAAGGATATTGGTTATCAATCTAATCGGCCGGGTCTTTATGCACCAAGATTATGATTGTCCTTTCCGAAAAGCCGACCAAATTTTAGAAGAAAAAGGCGAAAAAGCGGATATTATTGTTATTGATTGGCACGCCGAAGCAAGCTCAGAAAAAGTTTGTCTGGGCTGGTATTTGGACGGTCGAGTTTCAGCCGTTCTCGGCACTCATACTCACATCCCGACCGCCGACGCCCGCCTGCTGACCAAGGGAACCGCCTATATCTCCGATGTTGGCATGGTCGGTCCCAGGGATTCCAGCCTGGGAGCGAATAAAGAACTGCCTATTGAAAATTTTCTAAAACAAACCGGTTTTGAGTATCAAATAGCCGAAGGTCCGGTCGAAATTAACGCTGTTTTAGTCGAGGCCGACCAGCCGAACCAAGCTAAGAAGATTGAGACACTCAGGGAAACAGTTATTCTTTAAACCCTAACCACTTGATAAAATGAGTTGGGGATTGGTAAAATACAGCTAATCAGTTATAATGAAAGAGGAGGATTAAACCAAAGGTCGAAGATATAAATCAAAGAGCAATGAAAAATGAACAATGAACAGATTTATTGTTCACTGTCCATTATTATTTGCTCGCTGAGATTATGGCTAAGGTCATGACTAAAGAAGATTTAATCGAGGCGGTAACAAAGGTTTGCGACTCCAAGAGGCAAGCTGGCGAGGCGGTCAACGAACTTCTGGACGCCGTTACTAAAGCCCTCCGCGGAGGACAAAAGGTAACCTTGACCGGCTTCGGCACTTTCAGCGTTTCAAAAAGGTCGGCCCGTACTGGTGTCAATCCGCGAACCGGCGCTAAGATAAAGATTTCGGCTCGAAATGTCCCTAAGTTCAAAGCCGGTAAGTCCCTTAAGGACGCCGTTAAGTAGAATCATTCTATCCTGTTTGACTGAAGCTTCAGTCAAAACAAGCTTTCGAAAGTTTGCTCTGTACTTTACGGTGCAGGGCAAAACAAAAAGGCGAAATAAACATTCGCCTTTTTGTTATGGGAGCGGGCTGTCTTAGGAGAGTCCCGTTCATCTTTGTTGAGCGGGAGACGGGCTTCAAACCCGCGACCTACAGCTTGGAAGGCTGTCGCTCTACCCAACTGAGCTACTCCCGCAGTCGGGGCGACTGGATTCGAACCAGCGATCCCAGCGTCCCAAACGCTGTGCCTTAAGCCGCTAGGCCACGCCCCGTTAAAATATATTTTAAAGTTTAATCTTAAAAAGGTCAATGATTTGAGAGACGCCCTTTTAAGAGACGCTCTCAAAAAGGCATCCCTCAATTGGCCTCTTCTGCCCGTTTATGATATACTTTTATTAATATCTGTTTATGTCTCTTAAAGAAATCATCCAGCAGCTAAATTTTATTAAACAATGCCATCGCTACCGACTGTCCCTCTGGCAATGTCCCAGTTTCTTGGTTGTTATGATCGGCCTGGTCACCATCTTGGCCATGCTGGGTACTTATTTAATCGCCATCCGTTATACTGAACAACCGGAAATAGTCGCCTTGATTGTCATCTTTATCACCGCTGTCCTGACAACTATCAGTTATTTCATTATCCAAAGTTTTGAGCGGCTGGCCCAGGCCAATCAGCTCAAGACTGAATTTGTTAATATTGTCTCCCATCAACTGAGAACCCCCTTAACCAATATTAAATGGACTCTTAGCTTAATGACCGACGAGAGGAGCGATCAGTTAAGCGAAGACCAGCTGTCTAGATTGGAAGCGATTAAAGAAAGCAACCGGGAAATGACCAAACTGGTTAACGATCTGCTTAACGTTTCACGGATCGAACAGGGCCGTTTAGTCATTCAGCTGGAAAAGATTTCTTTAAAAGAACTTATTGAGAGATTAATTAAAGACTACTATTCTTTAGCTAAGGCCAGTAACGTTAAATTATCCCTAATTAGCGACAATAATATTCCACTTGTCCCGGCCGACCACCAAGCGATTAAGATGGTTATACGAAACTTAATTGACAATGCGATCAGGTATATCCGAGGAGAGGGTTGGGTTAAAATCATACTGAAGAAAAAAGCTCAAGCGGTCGTCTGTCAAGTTCAAGACAACGGAGTCGGCATTCCCAAAGCGGACCAGAATAAAATCTTCGGAAAATTCTTCCGCAGCCGCAACGCGATGAAATACCAAACCGAAGGCAGCGGTCTCGGACTGTTTATTAGTAAATCAACCATTGAAGCCCTGGGCGGTAAAATCGGCTTCCAAAGCCGAGAAAACCAGGGTTCTACTTTTTGGTTTGAACTACCAATTAAATAGCTATCAATTGCGAATTTTCACGAAACCACGAATTAAATTATTCGTACATTCGTACAAAATTCGTAGTTCGTAGAAAAAATATGAAAGCAATTCTATTTATTGAAGACGAACCTAATTTGCAAAAAACAGTCGGTCAATTTCTGGAAAAAGAAGGTTATCAGATTAAAAGCGCTCTGGATGGCCGGCTGGGACTGGAAATAGCTAAGGAATTTAAGCCGGACTTAATTCTGCTTGACCTGATTCTGCCCAAAAAAGACGGTTTTCAGGTACTTGAGGAACTAAAAAAAGACCAGTCAACCAAAGAAATTCCGGTAATTATTCTGACCAACTTAGAAGAAGGAAGCGATGTCGAAAGAGCTCTTTCTTTAGGAGCAACCACTTATCTGGTCAAGGCTAATTATGAATTAGAAGAGGTGGTCAAGAAGATAAAAGAAACCCTTAAGTAAATTTAGAAGCTTTCTATGCGTGTCGAGGACTCCCAACTAAAGGCCTTTATTCTTGATGCCGGCCTAACCAGCAAAGGCAAATTGGAACGAGCCGAAAAGAAGGCCAAGGAGAATAATCAAGAATTGGCCCAGATTTTAGTCAAGGATAAAATCATTAGCCAGGTTGAACTACTTAAACTGGAGGCCTATATCTTAGGCATACCTTTTGTCAATTTAGAGAAAGAGACCATCTCCAAAGAGATTCTTCAAATTGTCCCTGAACCAATTGCCCGACGGCATAATATCATCGCCTTCCGCAAAAAGGGCAAAGAATTAGAGGTGGCCATGCTTAATCCGGACGACCTGCAAACGATTGAATTTATCAAAAAGAAAGCCGGTTTAAAAATCCTGCCCCGCTTAACCAACCAGGAAAGCATTAAAAACGCTCTTAAACAATATCAAAAGAGTTTAGAAGCCGAATTCGGCGAGCTAATCAAAGAAGAATCCAAGATAGTCGCCTTGCCGGAAAGCAGGAAAGAAGAAAGCCGAGAAGCATTGGAGAAGGCGGCTGAACAAATGCCGATTATTAAAATCGTCGAGACCCTGCTTAAGCATGCTATTCTGCAGCAGGCTTCGGACATCCATATTGAGCCATCGGAAAAAGAGGTTGTTGTCCGTTACCGGATTGACGGCATTCTGCACGACGCGATGACTCTGCCCAAAAAAATCCATTCCGGGCTAGTCGCCCGGATTAAAGTTCTCTCTAACTTAAAACTAGACGAACACCGCTTGCCGCAAGACGGCCGTTTTAAAGTAGAGACTGAAGAGTATAAGGTTTCTTTCCGAGTTTCCGTTCTGCCCATCTACGATGGGGAAAAAATTGTCATGCGCTTACTGCCCGAAAAGACAAAAGGGCTGACTCTGGAAAAATTGGGCCTCTATGGACGAACTTTGGAACAAGTCCACCAGAATATAAAAAAACCTCACGGCCTTATCTTAGTCACCGGACCAACCGGCTCCGGAAAAACGACTACTCTTTATACAATTATGGATATCCTCAACGAGCCGGGGGTTAATATTTCGACTATTGAGGATCCAATCGAGTATCGAATGCCGCGGATTAATCAGACTCAAGTTCGGCCCAAAATTGGCCTTACCTTCGCCAACGGACTGCGCGCCCTGGTCCGTCAGGACCCCGATATTATTATGGTTGGCGAGATCAGGGACAAAGAAACGGCCGGCTTAGCCGTTAACGCCGCTCTAACCGGACATTTAGTCCTTTCGACTCTTCATACCAACAGCGCGGCCGGCGCTTTCCCCCGATTAATTGACATGGGAGCCGAGCCGTTTCTGATATCCTCAACAATCAATCTGGTTATTGCCCAGCGCTTAGTCCGACAGCTCTGCCCGGAAACCAAGAAAAAATACCGGCTTAAAGAAGCCGAGTTAAAAAGATTGGCCAAGAGATTCGATTTAGCTAAAATTCTTAACTCTCTCCAAGAAGAAAAATTTATTTCGGCTGGAACTGATTGGCCTGAGCTTAACTTCCATCGTCCGGCTAAGTCAGCCGACTGCCCGAACGGCTATAAAGGCCGAACCGGTATCTATGAAGTTCTAGTCGTCAGCGAACCGATTAAAGAACTGGTCATCAAAGAAGTAAGTTCCAGCCAAATCGAAAATCAGGCCAGGAAAGAAGGAATGATTACTCTGGCTGAGAACGGATTCATCAAAGCCGCTCAGGGGATAACCAGTATTGAAGAAGTCTTACGGGTCAGCCAGGAGTAAAAGACTCCGATTTCCAGGCGGCCCGTCAAAGGCAGAATAAGTATGCCAAGCTATCTTTATACCGCTAAAACTAAAAACGGACAAACTAAAACCGATACCTTGGAAGCAGTTGACTCTCACCAATTAGCCGATTTTCTTCGTAAACAAGGTCTCTTTTTGATTTCGGCTGAAGAGGTTGAAGCCGGCCCTAAAAACGGACAGTTTCCTCTTAAAAATCTCATCCAACTCATCAGTCATGTCTCTTTGGTTGAAAAAATGATTTTCAGCCGACATTTAGCGATTATGGTTAAAGCTGGCCTTTCCTTGAATCAGGCTTTGAAAATTCTAGCCAAACAGACCAAAAATCCTAAATTTAAAAAGATTATCAGTCAGATAGAATTGAGCGTCCGCCGCGGTCAGTCATTCAGCAATAGCCTGGCTAAATATCCTAAAGTTTTCGATGAACTCTTTGTCAATATGGTCCGGGTCGGCGAGGCCAGCGGCAGTTTAGATAAGGTCCTTAAGATTCTAGCCGAGCAGATGGATAAGGACCACCAACTAATTAGCCGGGTCAGAGGAGCGATGATGTACCCGGCCGTCATCATTTTGGCTATGATCGGCATCGGAATTATGATGATGACCATGGTTGTTCCCAAATTAACAGCCATTTTCAGCGAGTTAAAAATAGATTTGCCCTTGAGCACTCAAATAGTTATCGGTCTAAGCAACTTCCTTCAAGAGCATTTTGTCTGGGGCTTGGTTATCCTGGCCGGCTTAGCTGTTCTCCTTCGCTCCGCTCTGAAGAACCCCCGGGTTAAGCGTCTTCTTGATAAAACTTATCTGAAACTGCCTATTCTCGGCCGTCTGATTCAAAAAATAAATTCGGCCCGTTTTGCCCGAACTTTAAGCTCTTTGGTCAACAGCGGGGTATCCATAGTCAAGGCCCTCCAAATTGTCGCCGGCACCCTGGGCAATGTCTATTTCAAGGAAGCTTTGCTAATCTCGGCTGAACAGGTCCAAAAAGGAAAACCATTAAGCAGTATTTTGGCTAACTATGGAAAGCTCTATCCGCCGATGGTCGCCCAGATGGTCCAGGTTGGCGAACAGACCGGCAGTTTAAGCGAAATCCTGGTAAATTTGGCCGATTTCTATGAAGAGGAGGTCGACAATACAACCAAAAATCTTTCCTCAATTATCGAACCGGTTATTATGGTTGTTATCGGGGCAGCGGTCGGCTTCTTCGCCGTCTCAATGATTCAACCGATGTATTCAATGATGGGCGGCGTATAAAAAAACTTTGACACCCGGTGTCGAAGTTTTTGATTTCAGTCCATTAGTCAGGGCTGTTTTTTTATGATAAAATGACTAGTAATGGAGACTAAAAAAGGATTCAGCTTAATAGACGTCCTTGTCGGAACCGCCCTGTTAGTTATTGTCATGGTCGGTATTTTCGGCGCCTTCCAGTTGCTCTTCAGAGTCCTCGCCCAATCCCAAGGACGGATTGTCGCTTTGTCATTAGCTAACGAGCAAATAGAGATAATCAG
Source organism: uncultured Candidatus Saccharibacteria bacterium (assembly GCA_964517275.1). Classification (GTDB taxonomy): domain Bacteria; phylum Patescibacteriota; class Minisyncoccia; order Portnoybacterales; family UBA2143; genus CAYXST01. The sequence continues at coordinate 3,652 of CAZFBL010000015.1, read as the reverse complement.
GAATCTGCCCTATCAGGACATCGGCACCGAAGGGGGCATCCCGGCCGGCCAGCTCCCTCAAACCAGGGAAGAGAATATCAATAATCGGCTTTATACAATTGCCACCGAGATTATCTACATTGATAACCCTTTTGACGGAACATCTCCGGACGATGAGACAGCAGCCGATTACAAGAAGGGACGGATTGAGGTTAGCTGGTCAGAGCATAATTTGAACAAATCGGTCGTAACTATAGCTAACTTCAGTCCGCCTAACCTGGAATCAGAAGTCGGCGGCGGGACTCTTTCTCTTTACGTCAATAACAGCCAATCCGGCCAATCGATAGCCAACGCCCAAGTGGAAGTAATAAATGACCAGGTCGAACCAGCCGTCTATCTGATGACAACAACCGATAATAATGGTTGGTTAAGCCGACCCGGTCTGCCCCCTTCAGAAGTTTACGAAATTCGGGTTAGTCAGGCTGGCTATGACGAGCACCGGACTTATTCGGCTTCGGCCAGTTTTGACCCGGAACCGGCCTACTCTCACGGCCAAATAATTGAAGGAAAGAAAACTACCAGATATTTCATAATTTCTAAAGTGAGTACGATTAATCTTGAGACGATTGACGACCAAAACGAACCGCTTGGTTATATTCCCTTTACCCTCAAAGGCGGCCGAGCGATTGGCCTGAACCCAATTGACCAGTCGGTTGTCTACTCATACCAAAATGATGAGCTGACGACTGACGGCGATGGACAAAAGCAATTCAGCCAAATGAGCCCCGGCGAATACTATCTTGAAGTAACCAGCCCGGCCTACGCCGTCTTGACCCCTAATTTAGAAAGGCCATTGATTATCGAAGCTGACAGCCAGCAGACAATCAAGCTGACTCTGGCCCAAGTAGACCAGTCTTATTTGCGCCTACTGGTCAAGGATGCATCTAGCGGCGAAGGTCTTTTTAAGGCTACTGCCCGCCTATATAATCAGGACTACGATAAATCCTGCCAGACTAACGAAGACGGTATCGCTATCTTTCCCTTTGACGAGCTGGAGCTAACTAACGGAACCTATAACCTGTCTGTTTCCAAGTCATGTTACCAGGATTATAGCGGAGTCCAAAATATTAATAATTTTACCGAAAGAACTATTGAATTAATACCCAATTAATCCCTCTGGAATAAACAATTTTAATTCCCTGGGCCTGTCGAAAGACAAAATTCTGACAAAAATTCAATTATTCTTTCAACCGGTCCAGGTAATAACCGAATTTTGCAATTCAATTTTTCTCTAAATAAAAAAATGAGCCAAAAAGGGCTGACTCTTATTGAAACCGTAGTTTTTTTAGCTATCTTTGTTTTTACTCTGACCGCTCTCAGTGGTTTTTTAATTTATACTTATCGGGCTAAGGAGTTTTCTATGGCTCAAGCCCTGGCTATCAGCAGCGCCCGTCAAGGAATCAGCCAGATAGGAAAAGAGGCAAGGGAAGCCATTCAATCAGACAGCGGCACATATCTCTTGGAATCGTGTCAAGATTTTGACCTTATTTTTTACAGCGATATTGACAAAGACGACCAAGTAGAAAGAGTGCATTATTTCCTAGAGAATGAACAGCTGAAGAAGGGAACAATTCAGCCATCTGGCCAGCCGGTTGCTTATAGCGGGCCGGAAGAAATAAAAATTATTTCTAACCATTTAAAGAATACTACTTCCAGTCCCTTATTCTATTTCTACGACCGGACCTACAGTGGTCAGGAATCTGATTTACCGCTGGCTACGCCAGTCAGCGGCGATCTCCTTGACGAAGTCAGCTTGATTGGAATTGAAATGAAGGTAGATGTTAATCCGGAACGGGCGCCAATGGTCTTAAATATTAAAACTAAAAGCCAGCTAAGGAATACCAAACAGAACTATTAATAATTACGACGCAATTACGCAAGAAAAGGCCTGGCCTTTAGACCTTTTAGGAAAGGTTAGAAAAAGGTCTGGCCTTGCCTAACCCAGCTCGTAATTATTGGTTAGTTTTGAAAATCTTAGTTGGAAAGGCCAGGCCTTTTTCTAACTGGTTGTCGTAACAAAGGCCTAAGAAAAGGTCTGGCCTTGCCCAACCCAGCTCGTAATTATTAGTTAGTTTTGAAAATTTCAGTTGGAAAGGCCAGACCTTTTCTTAGACGTCTAAGGCGACCTCCTCGCAATGACAATAAAGGCGCGGCTCCTCGCCTAAGATAATCTAATATGTTTTTAGCCAATAAAAATCAATCCGGGAGCATTTTGACCCTAGTTCTGGTCTTCGGCTCCATTTTTCTGCTAATTCTAACTGGTTTTTTAGGCTATATTCTGCTTCAGTACCGAACCAGCCAGCGAATGGTCGCTAAGGAACAGGCATTTCATATTGCCGAATCGGGAACTGAATACTACCGCTGGTACTTAGCTCATGCCTTGGAAGGATTAACTGAAGAGGAGCAGCTTCAATTTTGGAACGAAGAACAGACGATTGGCTATCCTGAGCCTTATCAAAGTGATTTCAAGGACCAACAGGGTTCAAGCATCGGCCAATACCGATTAGAAATCAGTCCGCCTTTGCCCGGCGGCAACGCCGTTTTAATTAAATCAACCGGCTGGACTAATGATTACACCAAAATGAAAAGGGTGGTCCAGGTTCGCCGGCGAAAACCTTCCTGGGGCGAGTATGTTATTTTAATTAATCATCGGGCCTTTCTACCCGAAGGAATGACTGTCCAAGGAAGAGCTCATTCCAACGAAGATTTAAGGGTTGACGGCCTTATCCACAATTTGGCCACCGCTTCGGAAACAACTCATCCCGACCCGGACAGCGGTGAAGAAACAGAGCCGGGCGTCTGGACGACTAAAGAACCGTCTGATGTCTTCCTAGGCGGCCGGGAAGACGGAGTGCCGATTATTGACTTCAACATTTTAGTCGGTCGAATGGAAATGATGAAAAATCTAACTTCAGAAACCGATTACTATCTTGGCCCGCCGGAAAAACACTGTTGGCCCTTTTCTTGGTTCTGCCTGATTGAATATTGGGACCCGTCCGGTTATTTAATTGAACTGAAAAGCAATTCGACTATCGATATTTATAAGACGACTGGCTGGAGTTTTTTAGGTTGGTATCTGCCTTTTTTTGACGAGTTGGATTTCCTAGGCAATTATCCTTGGCCAGCCGGACGATTGGTCTTTTCGGAAGCGACTCTTTGGCTAAAAGGCGAGCTTGGTCCCGACCAACTAACCATCGGAGCGGCTAATTTATCGGGGGCTGACTTGCCCGGGGCAAATAATTTAACTGACCTTATTATTCAAGGTGATCTTTTGTATAATCATGAACAATCTAACCTCGGCCTGATTGCCCAAGACAACATTATGATTGACAAAGAGGCCGGCCATCCGGATTTGGAAATTAACGCCGCTCTAGTCGCTAAAGAAGGACAGGTTGGCCGCGAGGATTTCGGAGACGAATTAGAAACTTTGATTATTAACGGTTCAATCGCCGCCAATTATCTGGGTGAATTCGGCGGCCAGTATTGCTATTGGCTCTGGTGCTGGGCGGCTGGCTTTGCCAATGTTGAATTGAACTACGACAATAATCTGTTGTATAATCCGCCGCCCTATTTCCCAACTAAAGAAAACTACCAGACTGATATGTGGGAAGAG
>CAZFBL010000014.1:0-15373 GCA_964517275.1 uncultured Candidatus Saccharibacteria bacterium | reverse complement strand
TTGTTTTGATTATGTTCCTCCAGCGTCTTGCTGAAAACAGTTTCTCCATCGGGCTTAGACAAAAAGAAATAATAATCGCTATCCTCGGGATAAATAGCCGCTTTAATAGCCGACAAGCCAGGGTTACAGATTGGCCCGGGCGGCAGACCGATATTCCGATATGTATTATAGGGAGAATCAATCTTAGTCTCAATTGACGAATAACGCCACTTATCCAGACCAAGAATATAAGCGATGGTCGCGCAAGACTCAAGCGGATAATTATCTGCCAAGCGCTGCCAAAATATTCCGGCCACCAATCGCCTATCATGGTCAGCGGCTACCTCTCTTTCTAGAAGACTGGCCATAATGACAATTTCTTCAACTGTTTTGCCCTGGTTAGTTATTTCCGTTTTCAATGATTGGTCCACTTTTTGTTCAAAATTAGCCCTCATTTTTGCAATAATCTCGTCCGCCGTTTCGGTTAAGCTAAAGCGGTAAGTGTCCGGAAACAAATAACCTTCCAACTGGGACTGAGACCGTTTGAGCAACTCTCCCTCTTCGATTAAACCGGCCTTGGCCAAGCGGGCGTCAGTCTGTCTTAAATTAAAGCCCTCGGGAATAGTCACCGTCACCTCATCAGAGCTGACTCCCCCTTTAACTATCTTTTGGGCTAATTGAGGAATATTTGAAGAAGGACTAAGTTCGTATTGACCAGCCTGAAGTCGAGCTCCCCAACCTCGATAAAGAACATAGTATTCAAAGATAGTTTTACTCCTGATTAATCCGTTCTCCTCTAAACTGGCGGCGATTTCTCTTAATCCCTTTCCCTTTTCAATAATAAAAGATTGTTTGGACACCTGGTCGCTCAAAGGCTCAACCAATTGGTATCTGATATAAAAAAAGCTGGCCAAACCAAAGATTAACAATGCAAGAACGGCCAAAAATAAAATAAATTTTCCTCGATTGACTACTTTCATCTAAGCATTATTGATTAAGAAAAAAGTTTCAGGCCGCCGAAGGGACTATCTCGCGAAAGGCTTGGAGATTAGAGGGACAAAAACAAAACCGGGATACTCTTTCTTTTCAAATTTGTTTTTTTCTTTTTTGACTACTAACCAGATACTATTAGCCACCGGCGCAACCAAACGACCGCCTGCCTTTAACTGTTCTTTCCATGATTGAGGTATTTTCTCAGCCGCCGCAGCGGCAATAATCTTATCGAATGGCGCTTTGGCCGCCAATCCTTTTGAACCGTCGCCGCAAATAAATTCCACGTTTTTAAAATTATATTTCCCGACATTATTCTGGCCAAATTCTTTCAGTTCGGGAATTCTTTCAATAGCGTAAACAAAACCATTCGGACCAACTATTTGGCAAAGCATAGCTGTCTGCCAACCGGAACCGGCCCCAATATCCAGAATTTTATCTCCTTCAGCCGGTTGAAGCAATTCCAGCATAAAAGCGACTGTCAGCGGTTGAGAAATAGTCTGCTGATGACCAATTGGCAAAGGAGCATTGTAATTGGCGACAAAATCTTTACCTTTTTCTTCGAGCATTTCTTGGGGAACAAAATCAGCCCGTTTAATTTTTTTAAAAGCATTGATAATCGGCTCACTTTTGAGGTGTCCCTCTTTAACTAACTGTTTGACTAACGAACCATTCACCTGCCTCGTCTCCTCTCTCTTTTTTGAAAATCCTTAATCGCCTTAACAAGCTCTTTTTTGCCGAAATCGGGAAACAATTCTTTGGTAAAATACAACTGGCTGTCGGCACAATGCCACATCATAAAACCGACGCTGTTGTGGGGATCATCCTGGCTGCCTGTCCGAATCAAAAAATCGACTGGCGGCAGTTGGCCAGTCCACAGGTGTTTTTCCAACAAATCAGCCGTTACTCTTAACTTTTCGTTCTCTCTTACTTCTTTGACAATTTTCTTTATCGCCGCCAACATCTCGTCGGTCCCGTTATAAGCAATAAAGAAGTTGAGAAGCCTTCGATTGTAATTTTGAGTCGCGACCGTTACTTCTCTTACCGATTGTTTAGCTTTGGCCGGTAAAATCTCCGACCAGCGGCCGATTACGTTGACCTTAACTTGGTTTTGATGGACTTCTTTAGCCCGGGCCAGTTGATGAAAATAGCGCTGGTAGATTCGAAAAAGAGCGTTAACTTCCGCATTAGAACGCTTAGTTAGATTTTCATAAGAACCAACCCAAAAGGAAAAACAATAAATGTCTAAATTAAGCACCGTTTTGAGTAGCTCTTTGGTCTTTTCTGCTCCAACCATATGGCCGCGCCAAGGAGATAAATTTCTTTTTTTAGCCCAGCGCCGATTGCCATCGGGAACAATAACGATATGATTTGGTAAATTGTCTTTATTCATAATTAACGCCTTGTTGATTTGCTTATTTTGCAATATAACAGGCGAAAACTTTAGGGACAAAAAACTGTTCCTAACGCTTTTTTTATTTGCCAAAATTCCTGTCCGTCAAAGGCGGACGCGGTTTTTACCGCTAAATCAAAGATTTAGACAAAAATGGGCAGGCGCGGCAGGACTCGAACCTGCAACCTCTGGTTTTGGAGACCAGTGCACTAGCCAATTGTGCTACGCGCCCCTAACTAATTTTACTTCTTCATCTCTTTATGTAAAGTATGCTTATGGCACCATTTACAGAACTTTTTTAATTCAGACGCGGGATTTATCCCTAAACTCTTGACAAATTCTGTGAGTTTGCTATAATGTCAACATAAGGTCAAAGCGGGACTCTGAAATGGAGCAAACGGAAGGGACAATTATTTAAATCAGTAACCCTTCCTACCTTTCCCGCTTTTTTCATTTCTTCCCTTCTTTGTGTACCATATGCTTACGGCACCATTTGCAGAATTCATTCGTTCCAATCTTTTCTTCTAACCTTTCCGTAGTTTTTCAAAGCAAAGCCCTTGGGATGTCTTTTCTGAAGTTTTTTTACATTTTCCTTCAAAACTTCTTCCATGTCCCAGCCATAAGCGTTACAAATCATCGCAACATACCACATGGTATCGCCGAGATTTTCTCTAGTGCCTTTTCTTTGGTCGCTGCCCCGACCATGACCATGAGTCTTTTTAATACAACCAGCCACATCACCCGCTTCTCCAGCTATGCCTAATCCCCAAATCATTATCTCTTTTTCCTTGCTTTGATATTTCTTAGCAGTCTTTTTGCAAAGTTTTTGATATTCTTTTAATTGCATAAAAGTTGTTCAGAATAATTACTTCTTCATCTCTTTATGTAAAGTATGCTTCCGGCACCATTTACAAAACTTCTTCAGTTCCATTTTTTTCTGAATCTTTTTTTTATTCTTGCGCGACCAATAATTAATCCGTTTACAAACGCTACACTGCAATTTAATTAAATTATCTTGAGACATGAGCCCAGAGGCGGATTCGAACCGCCGACCTACACATTACCAATGTGTCGCTCTAACCGACTGAGCTATCTGGGCATCAGGCCTCGTCATCCGACGAGGCGCTGATTTTTACAGCTAAAACAAGTTTTAGATAAAAATCGCGTGGGCAGGGAGGGATTCGAACCCCCGAAGTCCGAAGACGCCAGATTTACAGTCTGGTGCATTTGACCACTCTGCCACCTACCCATGGAGCCAGCGGAGGGATTCGGACCCCCGACCGACGGTTTACAAAACCGTTGCTCTACCCCTGAGCTACGCTGGCCGAAACTATTTACTGCCACCATTTTTAACTCCCATCTTCTTCAACTCAACCAAAATTTCCTTAACTTTTTTATCCCGAGAGCCCAACTTAACAGCCATTTCTAAAGATGCCTTGGCGTCGGGATAATTGTGTTGCTTCCAATAAAGAAGGCCTAAAAATTTATAGGCGGTAATATTCTTCGGGTCTTCAACAATCAAGTCTATCCATTTCTGCTCTTCTTTAATCGGCTTATCCAACTCGCTAATTGGAATTTCTTCATCTTCCTCCGCCGGTTGAGGGGTTTCTCTTTCTTCTAATTTGACCTGAATCGATTCCTTCCTGTCAGTCAATAAATTATTACTTTCTCTACGTTTGAGTTCCCTTTGTTTTATCCACTCTCTAGATTTCTGAGTCATCGTTCGAGAATTACGTCTTAGTTTCTCAATCCATCTGCTTAACAAATTTTCCGTCTTCAAAAAGATAATTTTTACCCGAAGCAAAAATTTCTCCAAGCGGATAATCAAATTAAGCCAATGCTGTTTGTAGTTGATTTCACGAAACTTCTGGATTAAGCTTTTTCTTCTCTCCAAAATAATCATTTCCTCCTCTGACAAACGAGCCAAGGCCGGAATCTTTTGATAAATAATCACTAACAAACCAACCAAGCTAAAACCAATGATGAAATAGAGAATAAGATTAAACATATTAATTCAGCAATCAAGATCTAATCTATTTTTTTTGAGCAAGGCAATAATAAAGGAGTCCTAAATGAATTTTTATATTTCCAATCTGACAAACTTCCCTATTTTGATATTTTCGCCTAATTTGGCGACTGTTTCCGTAATCAGCTCCTCAATTGTTTTCCGCTCATCCTTAATGAATGGCTGACTCAAAAGCTCTTTTGGATTAGCCGGATTCATGGCCGCTATATGCATGGCCAAATCGTGAGCCAGTTCCTTAAATTGTTCGTTCCTGGCAACAAAATCAGTTTCGCAATTCAATTCCAGGATAGCTCCTATTTTACCTTGGTTATGGATATAAGCTTCAACCAAGCCCTGTTTAGCTTCCCGAGTTGCCTTTTTCAAAGCCTCTTTTTTACCGCCCTTTTTTAAAATATCCAAGGCCTTTGCCTCGTTTCCCTCGGCTTTTTCCAGGGCCTCTTTACATTCCATAACCGAAATATTTGTTTTTTGACGAAGTTGCTTAATTTGTTCCGCGCTTATCATAAATTTATCTCAATATTAGAGCGAGCTTAATTCACTTCAATACTTTGTTAATCGTCCCTAAAATTAATTTTAAGGAAGTAATCGCGTCATCATTAACCGGAACCGGATAATCAATCAAAGTCGGGTCGGCATTAGTATCACATAAACCGACTATCGGAATTTTTTTCATCCTGGCTTCTTTAACTGCCAGTTTTTCCTTTTGGCTGTCAACAACCAGGAGAACTTCCGGCAATTTAAGTAAATTCTTAATTCCGCCAAACTGTCCTTCTAACTTCTGTAACTCCACATCAAATTCATGCTGTTCTTTCTTGGTATATTTTTTTAATTCTCCTTTCTTCTTTTTTTCCTCCAAACCGCGAAAATACTCTAAGCGTTGAGAGATAATTTTAAAATTGGTTAGTGTGCCGCCCAACCATCTTTCGCTGACATAGGGCATCCGACAGTCTTTGGCTGTCTGTTTAGTAATTTCTTTAGCCGCTACCTTGGTCCCGACAAAAAGAATGGTCCCATTTTTCTCCTTAACCTGCCGGAGAAATTTCAAGGCTTCGGCCAGCTTTTGAGCTGTTTTCTCTAAATCAATAATGTGAACATTATTGCGAGCGGTAAAGATATACGGCTCCATCTTGGCATTCCACTTGGAAGTCCGATGACCGAAATGGACGCCGGCCTTAAGCATTTCTTCCAAACTGGGAATTATTTTTTCAATCTCCTTTTCAGTAAACTTCTGGCCGGAGACGGCTTTTTTCGGCTTAGGCGCTGATTTGCTACGGCTGGAAACAGCCGTTTTGCTTTTATGACCGGTCGGTTTCTTAGTTGTTTTTTCGCTTTTTTCTTTTTCCATTTTAACTTTAAAAGGGCGTATTTTAAAGAGGTTGCCTCAAAATAACACCCTTTGGTCAGTATATCATACTATAAAATTAAAGCAATATCCTGTTTAATCCTAAAGCATTCGGCCAATTATCGCAATACTTGCTTATTTTTTTCTATTCTGTTAATGTATAAACAATGAAAAAAGATATTCATCCTAAATACTATCCAAAAGCCAAAATAAAATGCGCCTGCGGGGCCAGTTTTGAAATTGGTTCAACTAAACCGGAAATAGAAGTTGAAATCTGTTCTCAATGTCATCCTTTCTATACCGGCAAAGAAAAAATTATTAAGACCGGTCAAGTGGAAAAATTTAGAAAACGTTTGGCTAAAAGAGAAGACCGATTAAACCTTGGTTCTAAAAATAAAAAATGAACGGAATTATTATAGAAATCAGAGCCGGGACCGGCGGCGAAGAAGCGGCTCTTTTCGCGGCTACTCTTTTTCGGATGTATTCCCGATTCGCCGAAAAGCAGAACTGGCCAGTCAATTTAATCGACAGTAGCCAAACCAGTCTGGGCGGCTATCGGGAAATCGTCTTTGAAATCAAAGGAGCTGATGTTTACGATAATCTGAAATACGAAGCCGGCGTTCATCGAGTTCAGCGAATCCCGACTACCGAGAAATCCGGACGAGTCCATACCTCAACCGCCTCGGTTGCCATTCTGCCCAAGGTAAGCGAGACAGAAGCAAAGATTAGCCCGCAGGATTTAAGGGTTGATGTTCTGCGAGCTTCCGGCCCGGGTGGTCAATACGTCAATCGGCGGGAATCAGCCGTTCGAGTCACTCACCTGCCAACCGGTCTAGTCGCCACCTGCCAAGAAGAAAGAACTCAACAGCAAAACAGAGAAAAAGCGCTTCAGGTTCTAAGAGCCCGCCTGCTGGCCAAGAAGCAGACCGAACAGCTGAATCAAAGAGGAGCGGAACGACGAGAACAAATCGGAGACGCTATGCGAGCCGAAAAAATCCGTACTTACAACTATCCGCAAAATCGGATTACCGACCATCGACTCAATAAATCATGGCACCAGCTGGATAAAATTGTTGACGGCGACTTAAAGCCGATTATCAAGGCCTTCGAGAAAGTTAATAAGAAATAAAGACCTGTCCCAACCATTTCTCGAAAACGCCTCGGCCGAGAATCAATTTGCCTTCCATCCAGGTTGTCGCCTCGGCTCGGAGATGACAAAAGCAGAACCCTCTTTCATTTCCGCAAACAAATAAAGCTTTTGTCATCTACGTTTCTCGAAATGGTTAGGGCAGGTCTCTTCTCAAAAAAGATTTTTATGAAAAAGAGAATTTTCAGCGGCATTCAGCCGACTGGCCTAATCCACATTGGTAACTATCTGGGCGCGATTAGAAATTGGGTCGAACTGCAAAACGAATACGACTCTATCTTTTGTATTGTTGATTTGCATGCCTTGACCATTCCCGAGTCCGCCCGACAAATGCCTGAAAATGTATTTAATCTAGCGACTACTTTCTTAGCGGCTGGCCTTGACCCTAAAAGATGTATCCTTTTCGTCCAATCACACATTCCCGAACACACTGAACTGACCTGGCTTTTGAATACGGTTACTCCAGTCGCTGAACTGGAAAGAATGACCCAATTTAAGGAAAAAGCCAAGCAGTTCAGAGAAAATATCAATATGGGTCTTTTCGATTATCCGGTTCTAATGGCCGCCGATATTCTTCTTTACCAGACCGATGCCGTACCGGTCGGCGAAGACCAGCGACAGCACGTCGAATTAGCCCGAACGATCGCCCGTAAGTTCAATCGGCAGTTCGGAAAAATCTTCACTGTTCCGGAGGCCTTAATCTATTCCAGCGGAGCCCGAGTAATGTCTTTGGCTGACCCGACTAAAAAGATGTCTAAGAGCGTTCCTCAGGGCTATATCTCTATGACCGACTCTCCCGCCTCAATCCGTCAAAAAGTCAAAAAGGCGGTTACTGATTCCGGAAAAGAAATAGAATATTCTCCAAAAAAGCCGGCTATTGCTAATCTGATTAATATTTACGCCGCTTTCTCAGGCCTGGCGGCGGCCCAAATTGAAAAAAAATACCACAGACAGGGATACGCTCCCTTTAAAAAAGATTTAGCTGAACTAGTTATTAAAGGCCTCAAATCATTCCAGGCCAAGAAAAAAGCCTTGGATAAAAAGCCAGCTTATGTCAAAAAAATATTAGCTGATGGTCTAAAAAAAGCCCGTCCGCTGGCCCAGAAAACCCTGAAACAGACCAAACAAAAAATGGGCCTAATTTAAAATTCAAAGGTCCGGCCTGACAGGCCGGACCTCGGAGGTAAGTGTCTCTTAAAAGGAACGTCCTTTTATTTTCCGTAATAGTCAAGCAAAAAATCAACCAATAAATGGCCGCCTAATTTTTCTCCTTCGGCTTTAATAAAATATTCTCCCTCAACTCTTTCGGGAACAACCGAAACGCCCTTGCCAATTTGAAGCATCTCCTGGTCATTATAGTTATTGCCGGTGGTCATAATCTGTTTCGGTTCCAGACCCAGCTGTTTAGCTAAATCAGTAATCGCCTGACCCTTGGACATTTGCCGGCTGCCAATATCATAACCTTCATTAGTCCAAAGACAGTATAAATTATCGCCGGCTATTTCCTTAACTAAATTGGGTATTTCTTCCATCTGGTCGCAATGAACGGTCAGAATAAACATCTTCGGCTCAAAGCCGCGGATTTTTTTATTGTCAGCCATCATTTCTTTTATTTTCTCCTTAATATCTCTCAATTGCCCAAAATATTCATCGGGATAAGAAGGATGAATAATTTTATTATTCAGCCAGGTGATATTACCGTTTTCCGCCTGAAGAATCGTTTGTTCGTCAAAAATCTTATTGACTAAAGTTTTAAGGTATAAAATATTCCGACCGGAAGAAAAGTTCAAACGAACATGTTTCTCTAGTTTCTGTAATTTTTCTATAAACTCTGGCAAAAGCTTCTTGGACTCCATATATAAATCAATACTGTCTTCGTCAACAGTTTCTTTAATGACGGTCCCGGTCGGCGCAATCACTCCGTCAATGTCAAAAGTGATTACTTTTAGAGCGTCCAATTCCTCCTTGGTAATTTCCTCTAATTTTTTCATACACTTTATTATACTATTATCCCCCCGCCCAAGCAATTTTTTTCCTGATCCGCCTTCGCTTTGCTTCGGCAAAGCGAGTAAAAAACCACTGATTGACCGGCCGTAATCGCTCGCTGAGGCTTGCTAAAGCTTAAATAATAGTCTCTATTTTTTTTAGTCAACTCAGCCGTCACCGCTTGATGCTGGTATCTAATCTGAGCCTTTATTCTCAGGGGTAATTTGGGTGACTGACCTGAAATCCAATTAACCTTCTTAGCGATTAATTCTTGACGATAGAGGCTGCTTTTTTTCAAAAGATGAGCGACAACCAAAGTATTCTCCTTTAAATTTTTCTTGACTACGTAAAACGGTCCGCCCGGCAAATCCAGGCCTTTTCGCTGGCCGATGGTATAGAAAACCAGACCTTGATGCCGACCGATTGTTTTCCCTTCCAGGTCAATAATCTGACCCGGCTTCGGCCGCAGATGGCTAGCTAAAAAATGATTAAGGCTTTTTTGGATAAAGCAAATCTCTTGAGATTCAGGAATGTTTAGAACCGGCAAAGCAAATTTTCCAGCTAATCCCCTGACCTGTTTTTTGGTATATCCGCCCAGAGGAAATAAAATATTTTTTAATTGCTTTTGGCCTAATGACCAAAGAAAGTAAGACTGGTCTTTGGTTTTGTCTCGGCCTCGCCAAAGCTGAATTTTCCCTCCTTTTTTTTCCAACCGAGCATAATGGCCAGTCGCTAAATATTCGGCTCCCAAAGCTAAAGCTTTTTCTAAAAGCAGACCAAATTTAATTTCTTTATTACAGACAACGCAAGGGTTAGGCGTCCGACCCTGCTGATACTCATTTAGAAAATTATCAACCACTTTCTTTTTAAATTCTTTTTCAAAATTAAAAACACGAAAAGGAATCTCTAAACTGGCCGCTATCCGCCGAGCTCTAGCCAGTTCGCCCTTAGCCGAGCCAGGCCAGAGTCTCATAAAAGCTCCGCTCACCTGAAAACCTGATTCCTTAAGCAGGGCGGCCGCGACCGAACTGTCTATTCCGCCTGAAATAGCGCAAACAACTTTTCTGTCTTTAATTCTTTCCATTTCTTTTTATCCTAATCGCCTTGCCTTTAATTAGAGCTTCGCTAATTTTTTGATGAGCCGAGCTTAAAATTCTTTGCAAAGTGCTTTGAGAAATTTTCATCTTTTCGGCCGCTTCGGTCTGTCCTAATTTCTTTAACTCGCAAAGCCGCAAGGCCTCCAATTCATCGGCCTCCAAACTAATCTCTTCTAAGTCAGCCAGCGGAACGGCTCGCGGCTTGAAATAGGTTATCTGGGGGTCAAATCCAATTGTTCTTTTTTTGGTCGGTCTCATGGTATCTAAAAGGCGTTCTTGAGGTCCGGCCTCGCAGGTCCGGCCTGCGAGGCCGGACCTCAAAGACTTAAAAGGACATTTTTAATTGATTAAATATTTCCTTAATCTCTTTTTTGGCTTTCAGATCAGTTTTTAAAATAGGCCGGAGATTGGCAATCGCTTTTAAAATGCCTTGGTCGTAAGATATCCGCCCTAAAAAATTGTCAGCGAATTCTTTTTCAATTTTTTTAGTCAACGGAGGGTTGATGTCCCATTTATTGACAACCAGTCTAAAGGGAACCTTAAAGTGGTTAACTACTTCCAGAACCCTTCTTAGATCAGCTAAGCCGGACAGAGTCGGCTCGGTAATTAAAACAGCCAAATGACTATCCTGAAGAGAAGCGATGACCGGACAACCGGTCCCCGGCGCTGAATCAATCAACATCAATTGATAAGGACCGCTCTCCTCGGCTTTTTTCTTTATCTCGGCAACCACTTTTCCCGAACCGGTCTCACCGGGCAAAAGCTGGCCGGTAAATAAAGGGAAGCCGAATTTAGTCTGAATTAATTTAATTTGGCCGTTCTGAACCGGTTCCAAACTAATCGCTTTTTGCGGGCAAACAATCTGGCAAACACCGCAACCTTCGCAAAGAAAAGGATTTATCTTGGCTTTGCCGTTTTTAATCTGAATCGCTTTGAAAAGACACTTTTCAGCGCAAAGGCCGCAGCCGTTACACTTGTTCTCATCAACTACCGCTTTAAAAGATGTAGAAATCTTTTCAGAGAATTGAACATTTTTATCAGAGGCCTCGTTAAGCCAAATAGCTAAATTAGGGGCGTCAACATCAGCGTCAACAGCGACCAGCTTTTTTTGCTTGGCGAAAAGCATGGCTAAAGCCGAAGTCAGCATTGACTTACCGACTCCCCCTTTGCCTGAACTAATAACTAACTTAATTTTTTTATCTTCGGACATATAATTTTTCATTTAAAAAAGGCAATAGAGCAGATACCACGCCGCTGACATACAGACCCTTTCTGTCTAAAACTCCCTTGGATAAAAGTCCAATGACCCCCATTTTTTGTTTAGCGTTCTTTATGTTAAAAAAAACATCGACGGCTTTTCCTAATTCTTTCTCTTTCTTAATTAATTTTTCTAACTTTTTAGGGAGAGGAAAACTGGCTGACCTGCCCAATCCCACTTTGCCTTGTTTGGATTTGATGCAAACCCAACTGATAACATAAGCATCTCTATCTATCCATTCTAAGCCTCCTTCTAAACCTACGGCAAAATCTGGCTGATATTTTCTGAATATATAATGGGCTCGATTTTTAGCTCCTTGAATGGTTTTTTCTCCTGATTTTGGCTGATGGGAAACCCTAGAATTAACTTCTATTCCTTTGATATCTATATTCTTAAAATACTTAGAAAAAACCTCACGGACACAATTAATTTTCACCGGATTTTTTGAGCCAACTATTATTTTTATCATAATTATTTAAATTTTTGTAAAACTTTAAAATCATTTTTAAGAGTTTCCTTCATCCTTTCGTTATAGACGGCCACGGCTGGATGATACAAGGGAATAATTTTAACTAATCCGAAATCGGTCTCGGCTTCGAATGACTGTCCGTGAATTTTGCTAATACCGGCAATTTTATCTGAGAGGTCATACTTCTCCAAAAGATAAGTGGTCGCGTAGTTGCCCAAAGAGCCGATCATTTTCGGCTGGATAATTTTAAGCTGTTTTTCTAAGTAAGGCGTGCAGGCAACTATTTCCTCTTTCTGGGGATCGCGATTTTGAGGCGGTCGGCATTTAAGAATATTGCAAATATATACTTCTTCTCTCTTCAGCCCGGCCGTCTCTAACAACTCGTCCAAAATTCGACCGGCTTGACCGCAAAAAGGCCGACCGCTTTTATCTTCGGAAGCGCCGGGCGCTTCGCCAATTAAGACAATCCGGGCCTGATGATTACCCTGGCCGATAACCGGTAAATTCCTGGTTCGGCAAAGAGGGCATTTTTGGCAATTGATAACTTCTTCCTTTATTTGTTTAAGTTGATTATCTCGGTCAGGCATATAATCTAATCAGCCAGATTAGGCTGATTCTGTTTAAAAAAACCAATCTTAAAAACAATAGCTTTTTCATACCAAGTTAAATAGCATAGCCAAACCTAATCCCAAAATAATCAAGCCGGCCGCTAAATGAAGATACTTAATGTTTCTAG
Source organism: uncultured Candidatus Saccharibacteria bacterium (assembly GCA_964517275.1). Lineage (GTDB taxonomy): Bacteria > Patescibacteriota > Minisyncoccia > Portnoybacterales > UBA2143 > CAYXST01. The sequence goes on along the minus strand of CAZFBL010000014.1, from coordinate 2,950 downwards.
CCTGCCAGCTACTGATGTCTTCCACTTTCCGGAAGCCGAAATAGATGAGCAAAACGACAGCCAGCATCGGCAAGACAAATATCAGATTATAAAGCAATAGCCAGGGCATCGCCTCTAACAGACTCATTTGGCACAAAATGCCCCCGCAGATGATATAAGGGCCGATCGTGCAAGGCAGTAAAAAGACGGTTACCAGAGCGCCAATCAAGAAGGCGCCCCGCGGCCTGGTTATTTTTAAAATAAAGCGGTCGATTTTGGAATTAACCGAACAGATCGCCTTGGCTCTGGAAAAAGCCCTGATTTTCAGACAGCCAAGAATAATTGCTCCCAAGGCAACCGCTTTGTAGAGCCAAAATTGAACTACTTTCAAAGTATTCAACAATTGAAACGACTCGACGATAACCAGCCCATAAAGCAAATACATAATAAAGACTGAAAAAACGAAAGCCAGGCCGGCCAATAAAATATTTCTTCTCCTAGACGGATTATAAGTCAAGATGGCGGTCAGCATCAGGCCAAGGACAGCCAGAGTGCAAGGATTAACCGCGTCAACGGCCGCTAAAGAAACAATCTTAACCAGGGTAAATTCGGTCGTTGAAATCGTTTCCACAAAATCGGGACTGATTGTCTGACAATGAGAACATTCCTCCTCAGCCGCTAAAAGCGGGTTCGAAAAACAGACGAAGCCGAGGATAGTTAAAACTAATCCGCTAATAACAATTTTTACGACCAGTTTTGTTGAGTTGCCTGTCTTTAGTTTCGTTAAACCGCCCGCAGTCAACCCTGTTGAATTACCCGTAGCGAGTCTTGTCGAACTATTACTTTTTCTCATCTAAATTGAAATTAAAGTCTAATAATTTTCCTCGCGAATAAGCCTGAACAATTTTTTTAGAGTAAGGTATTTCTTGGACAATAGACACTTGATACTTTTGGGCGACTTCAGTGATTCTTTTTTTGTCTCCTAAATCAGCTTGGTTAAGAATTACCTCAACCGGCACTTTCAGCTTTTGGCTCAACTCTAAAATAAGCCCTAAGTCTACAGCTCCCATCGGAGTCGGCTCGGTAACCGCCTTAGCCAAATCAACCCCGAGCAAGGCGGAGATAACCGGACAGTGAGTCCCGGCCGCCGTATCTAATAAAACCAAATCAGCCTTCTGCTGGCCGGCAAATTTTAAGGCAAACTCTTTAGTCTGGCTGACTATCGGCCCGGTCTCTTCCAGACCGGCTTTAGCTAAGCCGGTAATCAGCCAGTAGTTTTTCTTAAGCTGATTAAGAAAAATTTGGCCGGTCTCTTCTTCGACTGGCCGAATGGCCTGATAAGGACAAGTCAGCCAGCAAGCCCCGCAGCCGGAACATAAATCCCTAATAAATACCGGATACTGGCCGGGCGCCTGGAAAATGGCGTTGCTCCGACAATTCTTGACGCAGAGGCCGCATTTTCGACATTTGCTTTTATCTAATTCCGGAAAGTGACTATAAACTTTTTTAACCGGTTTTTTTAATTCCCGGCCTAACAGCAGATGGTCGTTCGGACATTCAATATCACAATCGACTAAAACCACTTTTTTTCCTTCTTGAAAATACTGGTTGGCTAAAAGAATAGCCAGTGTGGATTTTCCGGTTCCCCCCTTGCCGCCGGTAACCGCTATTTTTTTAATCCGTCCCCGATTATCTTTTTTCATAACTTTTCTTTAGTCGGTTTTGTTAGAGACTTAAGTTTCTTCTGAATGAATCTTTTAACTACTTCCTTGACTTGACCGTCTGGAGCCCAGTAAACATCAACAATATTATCCCTTAAAGTATGGAGAGATATTGGGCCCATTTCTTGGCTAATGACCGAATCGATTTTTTCGTTAACGACAAATAGAGCTGTGTTTAGACCGGCTCTAACTTCTTTTCCTTGATGGGGATTACTTTTAACGTAATAGTCCTTGACCTGTCCCTTCTCCAAATTGACAAAAATAAATTTCTCGGCCCGGCCAAAATGATTGAGCATCAATGAATCAAGCCCCTCATCTTTTCCAATCGGGATACATATTCTTTGTTTTTCAACTTCAAAAGGAGAAACAGCGACCGTGAAAGAGTCAATTGACTTTATACCTTTTTTAATTTCTCTTTCAATATTCTCCGAAATTTCAGAAGCTCTTTTAACATCAATCGTCTTCCCTATTTTTACCTCGACTTCTCCGAAAATAAAGGGACCCGACTTTCTTAACTTTAAATTTTCAAATCCTCTCACTCCGGAAATGCTTCTCAAAACTTTCTTAACTTTTTCCTCTTTATCTTTTTCCGGAGAAACATCCATTAAGGCAAAAACTGAATCTTTGGCTGAACTGAGCCCGGCTTGAAAAATAAAGATAGAAATCAACAATCCCATCGCTCCCTCCAAATAAGGAATTTTAAACCAACCAGCCAATAAACCGATTAAAACCAGCGAAGAGGAAAGTAGATGAAGACGCGATTCCCGTCCGTCAGCAACTAAACTTTGAGCGTTTATTTTCTGGCCGATTCTCATTTCGTAAGTTCCGATTGAGAACATAACCAGAGCATCCAGAATAGCCGCCCCGACGGCTACCAAAGGAATAGCTAAACTGGGTTCTTTAGACAATTCAGTAATGCTCTCTTTGACAATCAGCAGGCCAGCCAAGATAATAAGTCCGGAAATTAAAAAAGCGGCCAGATTCTCGGCCTTGTAATAACCGTAAGAAAATTTGGCAGTCGGTCTCTTTTGGGAAATTTTCAAGCCGAACCAAGCGGCAAAACTAGAAAGAGAGTCAGCCGCGCTATGAACAGCGTCGCCGACTAAAACGACGCTGCCCGAAATCAAACCAACCACTCCTTTAATAGCGGCTAAAAGAAGGGTTGATGAGGCGGAAATGATAGTCGCCTTCTGGCCTTTTTTAAATACATCAGTCATATAAATAAGTCAGGAAAAGGTCTGTAGGAAAAG
>CAZFBL010000013.1:0-16231 GCA_964517275.1 uncultured Candidatus Saccharibacteria bacterium | reverse complement strand
AGGAAAAGGTCTGTAGGAAAAGGTCTGGCCTTTCCAACTAAAATTTTCAAAACTAACTAATAATTACGAGCTGGGTTGGGCAAGGCCAGACCTTTTCCTGACGATAACCGTTGTTGTAATAATCGTAATAATCTAGCGACGGCTCAAACGACGACCACCGCCGAAACCGCCTTGGCCACCGGCTCTCTGGCCGCCGGCTCTCTGGCCGCCGGCTCCAAATCTTTGACCGAGACCAAAATGAGACGGCCCGGTCGGCTGGGAAATTTCTTCCAATTCTCCCTGTTCGTATTTCGCCAAGGCCTCTCTGGCCGAGAGACCCAAAGCGCCGACAAATATCTTTATTCCGGAAGAATGTAAAACGTCAAAAGCCCGTGGTCCTAAATTGCCGCTAATTACCACTTCTGCTCCCGAAGAAGCAACCGCTTGGGCGGCCGTAATGCCGGCCCCGCCTATTGCTTCCATTCCCGGATTATTGATTGTCTCCGTCTTTTCGCCTTTTTCGTCAGTGATTAAAAAATAAGGAGCCCGACCAAAGCGCGGGTCAACTGGCGAATCAAGATTAGGCGAACTAACGCTTAAACAAATTTTCATAGTAGATATTTTGATTATCTGGTCCGGGTCAGCGGAGTTCCGCATTTTGGACACTTTTGCTCATAACAAGGAATGCTTCTTTGATGAGCAACTCTGGTTCCGCATTTGGGGCAAACACATTGACCGCTTGGCCCCAAGCCAAAACCGGCCGGCTGACGACCGCGTCCCGGCCCCTGTCTTAAACCTTGGCCGGTCCCCGGCCCTTGACTGTAAGGACCAGTCCCATTTCTTAATGGCATAACAATTTCTCCTTTTAATATTATCTTTGTTTCTTATTTTTCAGTTCCTCAAGGCGAGTCTCTATTTCCTTCATTTCTTCTTTTAGGCCTTTAAGTTCTTCACTAAGTATCTCTTTTTCTTCCTTGGTCGCTGGTCCTTGAAATAAGCCAGTTCTATAGCCGCCAAATGGCCAGCCCCAGCCGCGACCGTAACCAAAACTACGGCCAAACCAACTTCGGCCAAGGCGCCGGCCTAAACCAAACCAACCACGGCCGAAACCGCGACCGTAACCAAACCAGCTGCGATTATCACCATGCCAAGCCGGTCGTCTAATCGGCGAACAATTGCCTAAACCGCGACCGGTCATTGGACCCTGGCCTCGAGGGCCTGTTCCGTTCAAAGCAGGCATGATAAATTCTCCTCTATTTTTATGCTTTTATTATACCTCATCTCTTCTCTGTTGACAAAGAGAGATAAAGCAGGCAAATGACTGCGACCTTTCAAATAAAAAACAGCCATCCGTTTTTAGGTAATCTCTATTTTGAGTATATACCCATAACAAATGGCTGTCAAGAGAAGTAAGACAACTTCCGCTCCTTTTACTCAATCTTCAAACCGGCATCTTTCAGCCTCATTTTGACTACCTTCGATAAAAGATGGTCATCAACTCTTGAAAAAGAATGAACCCTCAATCTGCCTCCTGCCCCTTACAAACAGAAACAATTTGGTTTCTTATGCCAAACGTGATATTGGTTCCCTTGAAGGGGTTAACGTCTTTATCGCCTCTTCCGCTTTTACCGTAAAGGCGTCCCTGCACCCAAGCCGTCTTTTCAAACAAGTCTGCCAAGGCTTTATTTCTTGCCACTACCGTTATGTCTTCTCCTTTAGCCATGTTTCCTCCTTTTGTAAAAAGGTCTGGCCTTTGCAACGAAAATTCTTCATAGTTGTTAGTTATGAGAAATTTATATGGAAAGGCCAGACCTTTTTATTTATAAGAAACAAAAAACAAACAAGTTCTATTATCTTTTAATCACTTTCCTTCTATTTCCTCTAAGACTTCTTTAATGTCCTTTTTTCTGCCAACTGACGGATGAAAGAAAAATGTCGAACGAGAAATGTATTCGCCAATCACGTAAACTTTCGGTTTGCCGAATTTGAGGTTAGACAGAATAGCCACCCCTAATTCCGCATACATGTCTGTTCCCGCTTCATCGGTTAATAAGATAAAAACATCGCTTTTCTCAATGCCATCGATATTCTCTATTGCGCATTTACGGCATAATTCCCGATTATCTTCATAAGGCTTAAAACTCTCATATGAAGCCCAATCAGAAACTATTTTATATCCTCGGCTTTTAAGCGAATCAAACAATTTACAGACTTCACTCTTTCTTTTCATTCTAGAGGCAATATAGAATTTCATATTACAACAACGGTGCGATAATCAAAGCGACAATGGCCATTAACTTCAACAAAATATTCAGCGATGGACCGGCCGTGTCCTTGAACGGGTCGCCGACCGTGTCGCCGACCACAGCCGCCTTATGAGCGTCCGAACCTTTGCCGCCTAACTGGCCGGTTTCAATATACTTTTTAGCGTTGTCCCAAGCGCCGCCCGAATTAGCCATAGTTACCGCTAATAAAAAGCCGGCCACAATTGAGCCAGCCAGTAAGCCAGCCAAAGCGGCCGGACCCAGCAGAAAGCCGACTAAAACAGGCACCAAGATACTTAATAAACTAGGTAAAATCATCTCTCGCAAAGCGGCCTTGGTGCTGATATCAATACACTTGTTATAATCCGGTTCGGCCTGGCCAGTCATAATTCCTTTTATACTTTTAAACTGACGGCGGACTTCTTCAACCATGGCCATAGCCGCCCGACCAACCGCTTGCAAAGCAAAAGAAGAAAAGACAAAAGGCATCAAACCGCCTAGAAAAAGACCGATAATCACCTTGAAATCCAATAAGCCAATAAAAGGCAACTTAACTGCCTGGCCGTAACTGACCATCAGAACCAAAGCGGTCAAAGCGGCCGCCCCGATAGCGAATCCTTTGCCGATAGCGGCTGTCGTATTGCCAACCGCATCCAAGTCTTCGGCCCGCTGCCTGGTTTTCTGGCCGAGACCGGCCATTTCGGCAATACCGGCCGCATTATCGGCGACCGGCCCAAAAGTATCGGTCGCTAAAGTTACGCCTAAAGTAGAAAGCATACCAACAGCGGCAATGGCGATACCAAAGAGCTGTGACCATTGGTAAGCCAGAAAAATAGCCAGACAAACAATCAAAACAGGAATAATCGTACTGGTTAAGCCAAGAGCAAAACCGGCGATAATATTGGTTCCAGCTCCGGTTTGAGCGGCTTGAGCGACTCGCCGAGTAAATCGATATTTATGCGAAGTGAAATATTCAGTAACCAGACCAATACTCAAACCAGCCAAAAGACCACTCAGAAAAGCATAAAAAACGGACGAACCAAAGCCAAGATATTTAACCAGGCCGTAACCGCTGATAGCCATTAAAATTGTCGCTATCCAAATACCACGATTCAAAATCCCCTGTCCTGAGCCTGTCGAAGGGTTTTTACCGGAGCCAGCTCTTGCCGAACCCAACTTAACAAATAGATTGCTAATTAAACTGACGATTATGCCGCCGGCCGCTAAGAGCATTGGTAAAAATATTCCTCTTTCGCCAACGGCGACCACCGCTCCGATAACCATGGCGGCAATAATACTGTCCACATAACTTTCAAAAAGGTCGGCTCCCATGCCGGCCACATCGCCGACATTATCGCCGACATTATCGGCAATGGTGGCCGGATTGCGCGGGTCGTCCTCGGGAATCCCCTTTTCCACCTTGCCGACTAAATCGGCTCCTACATCAGCCGCTTTGGTATAAATACCGCCGCCGACCCGGGCAAACAGAGCAACCGAAGAAGCGCCGAAGCCGAAGCCATAAATAACGACTGGCTCCCGAAAAACCAGATAAAGAATAGTTATTCCCAAAAGACCCAAGCCAACCACGCTTAAAGCCATAACGCTGCCGCTGTTAAAAGCGACGTTCAATCCTGTTCTTAAATCCTTGTTTAATTTCTCGGCTGTCCGGACATTAGCCAAAGTAGCTACCCGCATACCGATTTGACCGGCCAAGCCGCTCAAAAAAGCGCCGGCCAGAAAGGCCAAAGCTGTTTTTGGACTTAAGAAATAATAAAGGAGAGCGGCTATAATTAAAACAAATACAAACAGAATCCGATATTCTCTGTTTAAAAAAGCCATCGCCCCTTCTTTAATCACCCGACTAAGCTGGTCGGCTTTTTTATCGGTAACCGGCTGCTTTTTAATCCGCCAGGCCAAAAAGCCGGCAAAGAATAAAGCAGTTATAGAAACGGCTAAGCAAAAATATATTTCTGTCGGCATATTCTCGTTATTTTCCAATCCAAGAGACGCCTTTTTCAGGGACGTCCTTAAAAGGGCGTCTCTTGGAAACTTGAAAATTATTAATCTTTATCTTAAACAATTTTTTATTTTTTGTCCATTAAAAATCACTCTTTCCTCAAGGCTTCAATCGGACTAAGAGAAGCCGCCTTACGGGCCGGGTAAAGGCCGAAAATCAAACCGATGGCCATCGAGATGAAAAAGGCGATGATAACGGCCAGCCAAGAAATAGTCAAGGGCCAGGCTAATCCTTGGGTGCGGGCGGCCAAGCCGCTTAATATAGAACCGGCTATCCCCAAAAAGATACCGATAATTCCGCCTAAACCGGTAATAACCAACGCCTCAATCAAGAACTGGCTAAGAATATCCTTCCTGGTCGCCCCTAGCGACTTGCGCAAACCTATCTCGCGAGTCCGTTCGCTGACCGAGACTAACATAATATTCATAATTCCAATCCCGCCAACCAATAAAGAAATAGCGGCCAGGAAACCCAAAAGGAGGTTTAAAATAGCACTGACTTCATTAACCTGTTCCATAATTTCTTCCATGGTCGTAATCTCAAAATCGTCTTTATCCGGGTCGGTAATATTATGATTATAGCGCAGTAAACGAGCAATCTCTCCCTCCGCCTGGGGCAAATATTCTTCTCCGCTAACCAATAAAATAATCTCTGATAAATAATCAATCCCGAGAACTTCTTTGAGAGCTGTTTGAAGCGGCAAATAGGCAAAATCGTTCATGTCAATACCGCCGAATGACGAAAACATACCCTGTGGTTCAAGAACTCCAACCACTTTAAAATTCTGCCCTTTTAATTTGACTTTATTGCCCAAAGGATCGCTCTGGCCGAATAAATCTTCAGCCAAACCATTGCCCAAAACGACCACTTTAGCCAAACCGCTGTCCTCATCTTTGGTGAAAAAGCGCCCTTGAGCCATTCCGGTCATCGTCTTATAAATTAAGGGAAAATCGGCGCTACAGCCGTAAAGTAGAGACTTTTTCTCATTATTTCTATAAGTAATCCATTCCTGACCGATTGCCTGACCAGAGACAGCTTCAATGTAAGGAAAGCGAGATTTGTCTTGCAGGTCTTTAAGGTCGCCTAAATCCAAAGTGGTTATTTTTATCCCTTGGGCCATTGAGGTAAGAGTGCCGGTCTGACCGGAGCCGGGAATATTTACGGCGATGTCGAGAATATTAGGACCGAAAGCTTCAATCTCATTAGTAACCAAGCCCTTTAAACCTTGACCCAAAGAAAGAATCAAAACAACCGAGGCCACCCCGATAACAATTCCCAGAATAGAAAAAGAACTGCGTAATTTATTGGCCTTTAAAGCAATGATTGATTGTTTGATAACAGAAGATAATTTCATTCTTGTTTATTATTGCGAGGAGCAAAGCGAGATAGCCTCACTCTTACCTGTCATTGCGAGGAGCAAAGCGACGAAGCAATCTCTATGTCATCACGAGAAGCGAATGAGACGGGATTCCTCGCTCCGCTCGGGACATGCTCCGCAATCTCTAAAATTCTTCTGATAAATCATTAAAATCAGGATTTATACTTTCAATCAAATCTATTTTATTTTTTCTAGAGCCGCCCTTAATCTTCTTTTCAGCCGCAATCGCTTCCTCGGGATTACTAAACACTTCATAATAAACTAATTTGGTTATATTATATTTTTCTGTAAATCCTTTAGTTAATTTATTTTTATGTTCGTAAACCCTTCTTTGTAAATCATTAGTAACACCCGTATAAAGCACGGTATTAATTCTATTTGCCATAATATAGATATAGTATTGTTTTTCTCTCACAATAAAGAGATTGCTTCGTCGGCTAACTCCGTTAGCCTCCTCGCAATGACGAAAAAAAATACTACTCATATCTCAAGGCCTCAATTGGATTTAATTTGGAAGCCCGGTTGGCCGGCCAGAGACCGAAAACCAAACCAACGCTGATAGCCATTAGAGTAGAGATAAAAATAGAAAGAGGGGTAATGATAAACTGCCAATCGTAGCCATACCAATTAACGCCGATAGTTACAACCAGAGCAATAATAATTCCTAAAAAAATGCCAACAATTCCGCCTAACAGGGTCATGGCCGCACTTTCCAGCAAGAACTGGATAAGGATATCTTTACGACGGGCGCCGAGAGCTTTACGCAAACCAACCTCCCGCGTCCGCTCGTTAACGACCACAAACATAATATTCATAATGCCGATCCCGCCAACGACTAAAGAAATAGCGGCCACCAAAGCTAAAAACATCTTCAAGGACTGGGTAATTATCCCCAAAATATCTAAAGCCTGGGCCGTGCTTCTAACCGAAAAATCATCTTTGGCCGGGTCGCTAATATTATGGCGATAACGGAGAATGTCTTTAATTTGACTGATGGCTAAACCGATATTTTCCGATTTATCGACTTTAGTTCGTATAAAAGCCAAATGGTCAATGCCCAAAAGTAATTTTTGGGCTGTTTTTAAGGGAATAAAAACCTGCTCATCTTGATTTTCAAAAGTAACCACTCCTCTTTCTTCCATCAAACCAATAACCTTAAAGCTAATTTGGTTAATCTTTATTCTTTTGTCTAAAGGGTCTTCCTGTCCAAAAAGTTTCTCTTTAACCTGACTGCCCAAAACGACCACCCGGGCCAAGCTGTCGTTTTCTTCTTTTCTGATAAAACGGCCCGAGGCTAGCGAAGCGTCTTCAACCTCCAGGTAGCTGGGAGTAACTCCGGTATAATTAAAGTCCTTGGTCTGCTTAAAATAGCTCATCGTCCCTTGCCCTTTGACATAAGGACAAACCGAGGTCAGCTGGGTTATTTTCTCTAGAGCCAGGGCGTCTCCATATTTAAGAGTGGTTATCTCAATACCTAAGACGGTAGCCGGAGGGCCCATTTCATCAGAAGCGCCGGGCAGAACGCCAACCAAATTGGTACCCATTGCCCTGACTTGAGCTAACAATAAGTCCTGAGCGCTGGCTCCGATGGACATAATCGAAATAACCGCGGCCACTCCGATAATAATGCCCAGCATAGTTAAAAAAGACCTTCTCTTCTGTAAGGCCAAGTTTTGAAAAGTCAATTTGAGAACATTAAAGAGATACATAAAAAAAATTAAGGCGCATAGTCCAAGGCCCGGCCTCCAAGGCTTGGCCTTTTGCCTAAAGAAACATCTATTTTATCAACCCATTTTTAGCCAGATGCTGGTTGGCCACCTTGTAATCATTGATTATCTGGCCGTCTTTAAGAGCTAAGATGCGACGAGCGCATTCAGCCACATACTTTTCATGGGTAACCATCAGAATAGTATTCCCTTCCTCGTTTAAATCCTGCAAAACCTCCATAACTTCCTGTCCTGATTTACTGTCTAAGTTGCCGGTCGGTTCATCGGCCAGAATCAAACGCGGTTGGTTAATTAAGGCCCGGGTGATAGCGACTCGTTGTTGCTCACCGCCGGAAAGTTGATTTGGTCGAAAATCAAGCCGATGAGACAAGCCTAATTTATCCAAAAGATAACGAGCTCGTTTTTCCGTTTCATCTTTGTTTAAATCGGGAGTATAAATAGTCGGCAGCAAAACATTATCCCAAACCGAAGTACGGGCTAAAAGATTGTAGGTCTGAAAAATAAAACCAACCTTGGCATTCCTGATTTGAGCCAATTTCAGCTCGTCAAACTGGCTGGTCTGTTCTCCATCAAAAAAATAGTGACCGCTAGTCGGTTTATCCAAAAAGCCGATAATATGCATCAGGGTTGATTTACCCGAGCCGGAAGAGCCCATCACAGCGACAAACTCTCCCTCCTTTATTCCAAAAGAAACCCCGCTTAAGGCCGGGGTTACTAATTCTTCATCAATATAATCTTTAGAAATATTCTCTAATTTAATCAGCATCTGATTATTCTCCAATAATTACCTGTTCTCCTTCTTCCAGACCCTGATCAATTTCTATATTAGTCTCGCCGGCTAGACCGGTCCTGATTGTCCTCTCTTTTGCCTGGCCGTTTTCCAGAACTAAAACGTATTTCTCCCCGTTCCTCTCCTTAACCAGATAATAAGGCAAATAAAGAACATTTTCTTTCTGGTCAGTCTGGATATCTAAATTGACGGTCATGCCCGATTTAATTCTTTCGTCCTCCGTGTCAAAAATAGAAGTAACCTTGTAATAGATTACCCCGGAAACGACTGTTTCAGCCGGGTCAATTTTAATTACCTGACCAAAAAATTTTTCTTCCGGGCCGAGAGCGTCCAAAGTCATTTCCACAGGGTCGCCAACATTGACCTTGGCAATTTCGGTTTCTGAAACATTAGCTTCAATTTGGAAAAAACCGGCGCTAATCATTGAAACTATTGTCTGATTAGCCGAAGCCGTCTCCCCTTCCTCTTTTTCAATGACCGTAATAAGGCCGGCTACCGGAGCTCTAAGAATATTTTTGTTAATCTTATCTCTAATTTGACTAAGATTAGCTTGAGCTTGTTTAACTTCAGCTTGGGCCAAATCAATATCTTCCTGACGCGGACCGGCCTCTTTAAGAATCAGCTCGTCTTGAGTCTTTTTCAAAGCAGCTTGAGCCGCCTCTAAATTAGCCTGGGCATCATTGATATTAGTCTGGTTAGTTATTTTAGTTGAATTAATTGTTTGTTCGGCTGAAGTCAGGTTAATCAATTCGCCGTCGACATTAGACCTTTCTGTATCAACACTGGTCTCATCGACAGAAGAGACTTCACCGGAGATAACGGGATTATCTAAGGCCGTCCGTAAATAAGCCAGGGCGTTTCTAATATCCCTAATAGCTTTCTCCATCTTGCTTAAAGCTAAATCAATATTACCATTGGTGGAATTATCCTCGGCAATATCCAGATAATCTTCAGCCGAAGATAAACTATTTTTAGCTAAATCCTCTTTCCCTCTTACACCGATAGCCAGTTGGTCGTTGCCGCTAAAATAGCTTTGCCTTATTTCAGTAAAGGTTATTAAAAGAGCCTGGTCAGCGGTAGTAAAGGCCGTTCTGACAGTATCCAAAGCATCTTCATAGGCCTCATTTAAATTATTTTCCGCGTCATTTTGAGCGTCAATAAGAGCCTGTTCTCTATTAGTTACATCAACCTCGGCCTTACTGACAGCCGCCTGGTAAACCTGGATTTCTTCCGGCTTGGTCCCGGCTAAAATCTGAGCTAATTTAGCTTGGGCTATTTCCAAGGCAGCCTGGTTTGATTGGAGCTGGCTGCTTAATTCAGCCGTATCTAATCTGACCAAAACCTGCCCGGCCGTTACCTGGTCGCCAACTTCCACCTCAATCCTTCTGACTCTTCCCGAAGTCTCGAACTCTAAATCAACTTGTTTAGCCGAAATAACCGTTCCGGTTACTGAAACTAATTCCGTTACTTCGCCTTTGACTACTTCAATTAATTGGTAATCGGAGCCGGAATTAAAAATAGCCCGTAAGCTAAAATAGCCACCGATAATAATGGCGATAATACTAACGATGATAATTATTTTTTTCATGATTATATTCAAAAACAAAAAAATAAAATTGTCAATCGAGTCAACCAAGAAACATCCTTTTCAGAGACGCTTTTACCTGATCGCTTTTAAAAATGGGCCGACTACCCCCTTAACAAACTCTAAACAACTTTCCCGGTCAGTATAAAACCAAAGAATAAAACCGACGATTAAAACCAAAATCAAAATTCCCAGAAATGAACGACTGATAAAAAGTCGAAAAGTCTTGCTAATCCAAAGTTTCTTCTGGGCTTTTTCTTTAGCCGCCAACCTTTTCTCTAAAGAGAAATCGTAATATTTATAAAACTCCACTTTATTAACCAAGAACTTTTTAAGATTATCCCGGCAAAACTTGCTTTTCGGTTTCCGCTCCAATAAAAGAACCAAACCGCTGAACTTAACCGCCTCGGCCTTATCCATGTTTTTAAGTAATCCTTTCATCTCAGCCACCCATTTAAACCATTCGGTTCGGTCGCCAACTAAAGAATTCAAAAGCTTCTTTCTTTTTTCATGGTCAAGAAACTGTCTGGAAAGTTTTTCTAATTCTTTAGCTAATCTTTTTCCGGAAGCCATTGATAATATTCTATCACAATTATTAGTTATAGACAAACCAAATCCTCTTTGATAAGATAAAATATTCTGCGTATTCAAAATTAAAGTTGATAAGCCCCAACCTTAAAACATTTCGAAAACATAGCGGAGAATCTTACCTGTCTCGCCGCAAGGCGGGGAAAACTAAGCCATTTTCAAGGTAAAAATAGCTGTCGGAAAACTCGCCCGTAGGGCGAGGCAAACGAGACAGCGTTAATTTTTACCGTAGGAAATGACTTAATTTTCAAGATTCGGAGCTCCGTTTGAGAAATGATTTAAGGCCGGACTCATTGATATGGACCATATTGAAAAAGTTAAAACTAAACCGATTGATTTTCAAAAATATCAGAAAATCACTCCTCAAATTTTTAAACAAAGCATTACCTTAGCCAAGAAACTGCAAGGCAAGAAAATCATCCATCTGAACTCTACCCAGCTAGGCGGCGGCGTTTCTGAATTGCTGCGCAGCCAGGTCCCCCTTGAAAAATCGCTCGGCCTCAACTCCGACTGGTACATTATTAAAGCGCCAATTCAATTCTTTAAAATAACCAAGAAAATTCATAATCTTCTTCAAGGCGAACCGGGCCGCCTGGAAGACCGAGAAAAATACTATTATCTGAAATGGCTTTACAGTCAAATTGCCAAATCTTTGGAGGAGTTGATTGCTAAAGAGAAACCGGAAATAATCGTTATCCATGACCCCCAACCTTTGCCTCTGATTGACTACATTCCCAGAAGAATTATCCCTATTCTGCGAATGCACATAGATTTATCCAATCCTAATCCCTATATTCTAAATTTTCTTAAACCGTTGATTGAAAAATACGACCTGGTTATCTTCAGTCACGATATTTACAAACCGAATTGGTTGCCCAATCAAAAAACAGCTGTTGCTATGCCGGCCATTGATCCCTTTACGGTTAAAAATCAATTTATGTCCAAGTCAGAGGCCGAAAGAATTCTTGCTCTTTATGGATTGAATGCTGACCAACCAATTGTTTCTCAAGTCTCCCGCTTTGACCCCTGGAAGGACCCTTTAGGAACAATGAAGGCTTACTATCTGGCTAAAAATGAGATTTATAATCTTCAGCTCATTTTAGCCGGTATCTTTCAGGCCTATGACGACCCGCAGGCGGTCAATGTATTTGAGAAAGTTAAAAAACAGGCAGTCGGCGACCCGGATATTTTCCTTTTTGCCGACCCGGCCCATCTCAAGGAAGTCTCCAACGACTTATTCATCAGGGCCGTTTATACGGCCAGCGATGTAATTATTCAAAAATCAATCAAAGAAGGATTCGGTTTAACGGTGACCGAAGCAATGTGGAAAGGGAAAGCTGTTATCGGCGGCCAGACCAAGGGAATTGCTCTTCAAATTAAAAACGGCCAAAACGGATTTTTGGTCAATAGTCCGGAAAAAGCCGCTCAATATCTAGTTCGTCTCTTAAAAGACAAAAAAATGAGAGAGAAAATCGGCCAAGCGGCTCACCAGAGCGTCAAAAGCAAATTCCTTCTCTCCCGCTTGGTCTTAGACCACTTAAAAATTTACTCTCAAGTTCTTAAATAACAATCTGACCTATAGAGCGACCAAAAGACAGAGCAACTAAAAAACCGGGGAGTTAATCTTCCCGGTTTTTTAGTCGGCTAATTTAACCGCCGTACCGTAAACTAAAAGTTCAGCCGCCCCGGCCATAACTTGGGAAGTGGTAAAACGAACAGCGACAATTCCATCCGCCCCCATTTCCTCGGCCTGTTTAACCATCCGTTTGACTGCTTCTTCCCGAGCATCGCTTAGGGCCTCGACATATTCTTTAATTTCGCCGCCAACGATGCTGCGCAAGCCGGCCAAAACATCCTTGCCAATATGCTTGGCTCGAATAGTGTTGCCTCTGACCAGACCAAGCGTCTGGCTAATCTGACGGCCGGGAATTTGGTCGGAAGTAGTTAAAATCATAATTGTTTCTCCTTTCTTTTATCTTTTACCCTCTCGATAATCAGAGAAATTAGCATAATGGCCGTCCCTAAAATTAAAGCAATAATGCCTCCTCTAATAACCAAAGGAACGGTCTTATCCCCAAAAAATTCATACAAGCCAAAACCAATCAAAAACAGCCCGCCAACTGAAAAAATGATTAAACCTAAAATAGTTAATGGCTTCATTTTATTTCGTAGGTAATCGCTATAGTCACCTCTATTCTATTTTGACCGGTTTCGATTTGAGGCGCCTCGCCGCCGCCAACACCCAGACCGTATGCGCTCTCGGCAGTGTAGATACGAGGCGTTTCGCTGCTCTCATTAAAGTTCGTAATTCTGACTAAACTAACTCCCAGTTGTTTAGCCAATTCCTTAGCTTTCTTTTTTGCCTTGTCAATCGCCTGTTCCCGAGCCTGCTTTTTTAACTCGTCCGGCTGGTCAACAGTAAATCCTAAATCGCCTATCTGATTAACGCCGGCTTCAGTAGCTCCTTCAATTATTGAACCAATTTTAGTCATTTCTCTAATTTTTACTTCTAAGGTTTGAGAGACCTCGTAGCCAACCAAAACTCTTTTCCCTTGGGGATAAATTGCCGTTCGTTCTTGCCATTCATAACGCGGATAAATATTAAAAAGGGTCGTCTTCAAATCCTTGTCTTCAATACCCTGCTCTTTAATAAAATCAATGACTTTGTTCATTTTATCGCTATTCTGGCTAACTGCTTGACTAACCGTCTTCGCCTCGCTAACGACCGAAAAATTAACCGTTGCTAAATCGGGTTGAGTGTAAATTTCCCCTTTTTCCGAAACAGTGATGGTATTTTTTGATTCGATTTCCTGACCGATATAGCTGCTTTCCTTAATTTTATTATAGACACTGACCGAAGTGAAAATAATCAAAACAGCCAAAAAAACAGTTAATAGAATATTGAAAGAACAATCTATTTTTTTATTCTCTTTCGAGAAAATCTTGAAATCAATCATAGTTTTTTAAATTTAATTTATTTAGGCTGCCCGGCTAGAAACTTTATAGTTTCTCATCGTTTTATTAATTATAGCATATTTCAGCTGTCAAGCAAATCAATTTTGACATATCGAAAA
The DNA here is from genome assembly GCA_964517275.1 of uncultured Candidatus Saccharibacteria bacterium. Taxonomy (GTDB): domain Bacteria; phylum Patescibacteriota; class Minisyncoccia; order Portnoybacterales; family UBA2143; genus CAYXST01. Next base: position 2,829 of record CAZFBL010000013.1, on the reverse strand, counting down.
AAAGTGTTAAAATAGAGCTGATTTGCTGATAATTTCGCTTAACAAAATGCTTTTGGAAATCAAAAATTTAAAAGTCAAAGGCAATGGCCAGGAAATATTGAAAGGGATTAATCTAAAGCTCAAAAAGGGCCAAGCGCAGGCTCTTTTAGGGCCGAACGCTTCCGGTAAAAGCACTCTCGCCCAGGTTATCGCCGGCAGCCCCAAGTATCAGGTCAGCCAAGGAAAAATTATTTTTCAAGGCCAAGAAATCACCAAACTGGCCCCGGAGAAAAGAACCAAGCTGGGCATTGCTTTATCATGGCAGAATCCACCGGCCATCAAAGGGGTTCGCTTAGGCAAATTACTGGAAAAAATTTCTAATCAAGAGATTGAAAACAATAAATTAGAGTTTGACGATAATCTTTTAAACCGCCAGGTTAACCTTGATTTTTCCGGCGGCGAGAAAAAAATATCTGAACTGCTCCAAATTTTATCTCTTAATCCCCAATTAGTCATCTTAGACGAAATTGATTCCGGTCTGGACATTAAAAGACTTGAAAAAATAGCCCGCCTGATAAAAAAGGAATTGATTGATAAAAAAATCGCTCTGCTCTTAATCACCCATTCCGGAACTATTTTACGTTTTCTCAAACCGCAACTAACTAACGTTATGCTTGAGGGGAAAATTATCTGTCGGGAAAAAAATTATCAAAAGGTCCTCCGGGTAATTAAAAAATACGGCTATGATAAATGCAAAAAATGCCCATTACTGGCAAGTTGACCATAAAGTAGAAAATATTGTCGAAAGAAAAGGAGTTGTTATTTTACCCAGCCGGCAGGCCTGGCAAGAATTTAGTTGGACCAGAAAGCATTTCCAGGGAAAGCCAAAAGAAGGCTATTTTATCTGGGTTAAAGAACAGCCTTCTTTTCCCTTGACTACCTGCCTGGACATCGCTTCTAAAAAAATTTCCCAACAGCTGAGCAATTTGCTAGTTATTGAAAAAAATATTAAAGCCAAATTCAACGTCATCTGTAAGGCAATGTCTGATAATCTATGCGGCTTTCACCAAGCTCGAGGCAAATTAATTCTCAAAGAAAAAGCCGGTTTGGAATATAATCATTTTCATCAATGGGGACAAAAGGATTTAGTCAATCTTGACTATCAATTTATTTTAGGCAAGCATAGCCAACTTATCTACAATTATAAAAATTTAGCTCCGCCCAAAAATCTTCAATTAAAAACTGTCGTCTATAATGATGAGAAGGCTTCGGCCAATCTGAATTTGGCCATCAACGGTCTCAACTCTAAAACAAATTTGGAAGAGACTCTTTTCCTTAAAGGCAAAAAATCGCAGGGCGCAGTTAACTTAAGATTAGTCGGCCGTCAAAACAGCCGGCTCGAAGCGATTAGTCAGATTTTCGCGCCATCCGAAGCAAAAGGCCATTTGGATTGTCAAGGACTGCTGGTCAGCCCGAGTTCGAATATTTCTCTAACTCCCAAATTAGTCTGCCAAAATAAAAAGGCCCAGCTGACTCATGAGGCCTCAATCGGCAAAATTTCCGAAGAAGAATTAAATTATCTAAGAATGCGCGGTCTCTCCGAAAAAGAAGCGATTAATCTGATCGTGGCAGGATTCCTGGAAATTGAATAATTTTTTCATTCCTCCGAAGCCTGAAGTAAAATATCCCGTCAGAGTGACGAGATATTTTTTATCCGGCTGTCTAAAATTATTAAACTTAAAATAAGAAATACCGAAAACCTTTTCATTATTCTGGCCAGGAAAAGACAGCAATTTGCCAGCTTTCGTCGCTTAAGATTACTTTGGTCACGGCTATCTTGGTGCCGGAATTGTCCCAAACCGGGTCGTCATAAATAGCTGTCGGAATACCTTCTTCTTCCGGGTCAAATATACATTGAGGATTAGCCCCATCAGAATTGATAATCCAAATTTGAGGGGCTTGATTAGGCAAATGCCTGGCAAACACTATCTTATCATCTTCATTCCAAGCCCGCTCCCGAAGCAACTGCATACTGTCGCCTGGTCCATAAATTTTGTGTTTATTTGAACCGTCGCTGTTCATCACCCAAATCTCGTTTATCGCCTCTTCGGGTTTCTGACCGGGCATATTTGTCGTAAATCCTTTAAGGAAAACAACCTTTGAGCCGTCATAACTAAAAGATGGGCCAGTGCAAAAGCCGTCCTCATCAGTCGTCAGCCGCTGGCGGCCGCTTCCGTCGCTATTCATCAGCCAGATTGAAGACAATTTATAGTTATTTGAAGAAGGATCGTACCCTTCATAAACGTTATAAGCTATCTTTTTCCCGTTATTGCTCCAGCTTAGATGTTCAACTATTTGCGAAGTCAACTGGACCCTTTTTGTTTGGTCAATGTCCAAATCAATTAAAAACAATCCTTTACCTCCCGGTCCCTGACCCCATCCTGACCCATGGCCGATAATTTCATTACTAACCGGACTCCAAGAAGGATTAAAAATGTGGTCGCTTCCCCATTGACCAACAATTTTAGTCAGTCCTGTCCCATCACTATTAATCAAATAAAGACCGCCTTTCATAAAATCTTTCTCCAAACCCAAAAAAACCAATCGATTTCCGTCAGGGCTCCAGTCAGGGTCACCAGCCAGATTATCTTCCAAAAAAGTAAGCTGGGTAATGACTGGAGCGGGCATTTTATCCTCCTTTACGGAAAAATCTCTATAAATAAAAAATCCCCCTATACCTAGAATAACCAAGATGATTAAAATTATTAAAATCTTTGTCTTCATATTTTAATTTTACCAGATATTTTTAAAAGTTCAATTGGGCCATCAAAAACAAAAGCCGAGAGAAAA
>CAZFBL010000012.1:0-17356 GCA_964517275.1 uncultured Candidatus Saccharibacteria bacterium | reverse complement strand
ATGAAAATATCATATAACTGGCTTCAATCTCTTTTTAAGAAGAAATTGCCAATTCCCGAAAAATTGGCTGATTTATTGACCAGACATTCTTTTGAAACCGAAGTGGTTAAACAGCAGGGAACGGATTATCTTTTAGATGTCGACGTTTTACCCAATCGGGCCCATGATTGTTTAAGCTACTGGGGCTTGGCTCGGGAGATGGCTGTCTTACTTAAGTACCCTTTTCAGCTGGTTGACTACGGTAAAAAGGTTAAAATCAATCAGAAAGAATCGATTAAAGATTTGGTCCAGGTAGAAGTTAAAGACAAAAAGCTTTGTCCGCGTTATACGGCTGGCCTCTTGACTGATGTCAAGGTTGGTCCCTCGCCTCAATGGATGCAGGAACGGTTAAAAGTCTGCGGTTTGCGGCCGATTAGCAATATTGTTGATATTGCCAATTACGTTATGCTGGAAACCGGCCAACCCTTGCACGCTTTTGACGCGGATAAATTGGAGGCCAAAGGCGAGGTCAAAAAGATTATTGTTCGTCGGGCCGCCAAAGGCGAGAAAATTACTACTTTGGACGATGAGAAATATGATTTGGACGAAAATATTTTGGTTATTGCCGATGAGGAAAATCCGGTCTGCCTAGCCGGCATCAAGGGCGGCCAGGGGCCGGGTATCAATCAGCAAACTAAACGGGTTATTTTAGAAGCGGCTAATTTCTCGCCTCAGATTATCAGGCAGGGGTCGCAACAGTTAAAACTGGAGACCGACGCTTCCTGGCGTTTTGAACATCAATTAGACCCTAATTCAACTGACCAGGCTTTGGCGATGGCCATCTGTTTAATCCAGGAAATTGCCGGCGGCCGGGCCGCCAAAGGAACAATTGATTTTTATCCGGATAAAGTTAGGCCAAGAAAGGTTGGATTGGAAGTTAGTCAAGTAAAGAGTTTGTTAGGTGTTGATATTTCGGCTGAAGAAATTAAGAGTATTTTGGAAAAATTGGATTTTGTTGTTCAGAGGTCGTCCTCTCGACCAGCCCCTCTGCGAGGGCCTGGAATCTCGAGAGCAACCCTTGAATCTTTTCAAGTGACTGTGCCGACCCGGCGGCTGGACGTGACCATGCCTGAAGATTTGATTGAGGAAATCGCTCGTATCTATGGTTTTGAAAAAATACCCAGTCAACTGCCAACCGCTACTCTTATTCCGCCGGCCAGAAGCGAAACTCTGATTTACCAGAATAAGATTAGGGATATTTTAGTTAACTTTGGTTTCAGCGAGGTCTACAATTATTCTTTCCTCTCTGAAAAAGATGTGACTGATTTTAAATTAGAACGGGCTAAGATAGTTGAAGTGGCTAATCCGGTTAGTCAGGAGCAGAAATATCTCCGTTCGGAACTAGCCGTTAATTTAGTAAAAAACATTAAAGAGAATAAGAAATATTTTGAAGAAATCCGACTGTTTGAGATTGGCCGGGCTTTTTGGCGGGAGGTTTCTTCAAAGGAAATTAACCAGCCAAAAAGGTTGGCGGCCGTTGTCTCTTTAGCCAAGCAATCGAGTCCGGCTCAGGAATTTTATCTGCTGAAAGGATTAGTTGATTCGCTTTTGAATAAGTTGGGAATCAGCGATGTCTGGTACGACGACGCTTTGAGTAAAGATTCGGCCGTTCCCGCTTTTTGTCATCCCGGCCGGCGGGCTGAAATAAAAATCGGTCAGGAAGTCGTTGGCTGGCTGGGAGAAATAGATGGTTCGCTTTTAAATAATTTAGGAATTGAATCAAAGGCGGCCGCTTTTAAGCTTGATTTTGACAAATTAGTTAAGCTGGCCAGCGAGGAAAAAATTTATCTAGCTCCTTCCAAGTATCCGGCTGTTGTTCGCGACATTGCCGTTTTGGTCGAGCCGGGGACTAAGGTAGTAGAAGTGCTTAATTTAATTCATGCGGCCGGCGGTCGTTTAATTCGCGATATTGATTTGTTTGACATCTACGAAGGGGAAGGGATTCCGCAAGGCAAAAAGAATTTAGCCTTCCATATTATTTACCAGGCCGACGACCGCACTTTAACCGAAAAGGAAATAAATCAGTTGCAGGAAAAAATCATCAAGGTCTTAGAAAAGGAAGGCGGATGGCAGATTAGAAAATAAAGAAGCTGTCCTTTTAAGTTTAGTTATGATTGCTAAAAAAGATAACAACAATTCAACTTATGGAGCCAAGGATATTTATGTTCTGGAAGGGCTGGAGCCGGTCAGAAAGAGACCGGGGATGTATATTGGCTCGACCGGTCCCGATGGACTCCATCATCTTATTTGGGAGGTGGTTGACAACGGCTTGGACGAGGCGGTGGCCGGCTATTGTAATCAGATAGAGGTGATTTTACTGCCGGATAACAAGGTTAAGATAACCGATAACGGCCGGGGTATTCCCGTAGAAAAACATCCCCAGACAAAAAAATCAGCCTTGGAAACCGTTATGACCACTCTTCACGCCGGCGCTAAATTTGGCGGTCAGTCTTATAAAATTGCCGGCGGTCTGCACGGGGTAGGAGTCTCGGTGGTTTGCGCTTTGTCTAAATGGATGAAAGCGGAAGTTTGCCGGAATGGGAACAAATACAGTCAGGAATATTCCAAAGGGAAAGCCAAAGGGAGAGTCAAAAAAGAAAATAAATGCAAGCAGACCGGAACAACGATAGTTTTTGAACCTGATCGGGAAATTTTTAAGGATGTAGAATTCAACTGGTCAAGAATTTTAAATCACTTAAGACAACAAGCGCACTTGACTCCGGGAGCCAGAATGAAGATAAGAGACCAAAGAAAGGAACCTTCTAAAAAATACGATTTTTATTTTGACAGTGGGTTAGTTTCTTATGTTGATTACTTAAATCGCGACGAAGAAGCCAAACACGACCATATCTTTTATGTAGCCAAGGAATACGAAGGCATTTTGGTTGAAGCGGCTTTGCAATATACTGACGATATGCAAGGATATGAGGAAGGATTTGCCAATAATATTCATACCGGCGAGGGAGGCATGCATATAACCGGATTTCGGACCGCCTTGACCAGAACGCTTAACGATTACGCCCGTAAAAATAGTTATTTGAAAAATTCGGACGAGAAACTGTCCGGCGAAGATGTCCGAGAAGGACTGACTGCTGTAATCAGTATTAAATTAAAGGAGCCTCAATTTGAAGGGCAGACCAAAGCGCGCTTGGGCAATCCAGAGGCTCGTTTAGCGGTTGAAGTTGTTGTCTCTGACGCCTTGGAGGAATTCCTGGAAAAGAATCCGTCAGACGCCAAGGCAATCATGGAAAAGTCAGTTTTAGCGGCCAAGGCGCGCAAGGCGGCCCGGGCGGCCCGGGACACGGTTATTCGTAAGGGAGTTTTGGAAGGATTGGCTTTGCCGGGCAAGCTGGCTGATTGCGCTAGTCGCGATCCGGCCGAATCAGAGCTCTATATCGTTGAAGGCGATAGCGCCGGTGGCTCAAGCAAGCAGGGCCGAGACCGCAGATTCCAAGCCATCTTGCCTTTACGGGGTAAAATTCTCAATGTTGAGAAAGCCCGTTTGGACCGAGCGCTAAGTTCAAAAGAAATTAAGGCTCTGATTATCGCTTTGGGAGCGGCTATCGCCGAGGAGTTTAACATCAAAAAGTTAAGGTATCATCGAATTATCATTATGACCGACGCCGATGTCGATGGGGCTCATATCAGAACCCTTCTTTTGACCCTTTTCTATCGCTACTTTCCGGAGATAATCAAACAGGGCTATCTTTATATTGCCCAGCCGCCGCTTTACAGAATCCAAAAAGGGAAACAAAAGGAATATGGCTATACCGAAGATGATAAGTCAGAGATTTTAAGTAACTTGGGTCAGGAAGGAATAAGTATCCAACGCTATAAAGGCTTGGGTGAAATGAATCCGGAGGAATTATGGAAAACAACCATGGACCCTAAAGACCGGATTATGAAGCAGGTGACCGTTGTCGATGCCAAAGAAGCTGATAAGATTTTTGATATTTTAATGGGCGATGAGGTTTTACCTCGTAAGAAGTTTATCCAGACTCATGCTAAAAGGGTTAAAAACCTTGATATTTGATAACCGAGTAACCGAGAGACATCTCTTTGAGGAACATTCTCAAGAAGGCGTTCCTTGGAAGAGCTTGACACTTTTAACGGGCTGGGATAAGATATTCAAAACAGCCCGTCGGGGCTTTTTAAATAGATGAAAATCAGTCAATTACCTAAAAAAGCAATGGGCTTTCTTAAGGAAGTCCGAGTGGAATTGAAAAGGGTTACCTGGCCGACCCGGCAGCAAACGATTAAATATACTTTAATGGTTATTGGTTTAAGTTTGGCCGTAGCCGCTTTTTTAGGCGGGTTGGACTTTTTATTTACCTGGTTGTTAAATGAATTTGTTATTTAGCAATAGTCATTCCGGAAGCGACGCAATAGTCTCTTAGATACCTCTGTCATTGCGAGGAGCGAAGATACGAAGCAATCCCGAGCGAGTACCGACTGAATTCTTCAATTGTTGAAACTCCTTCGGGATGACAATTTTCTAACAGAATTTTTAAGCTGTCAGTGCAGAAAATTTTAGTAAAATTATCAAATAGTCATGCCTAAACAAATACAACAAGGGAAAAATTGGTACGTCTTGCACACTTATTCCGGTTACGAAGAAGCGGTCGCCCGGAATCTTAGACAGAGGATTGAATCAATGGGTATGGAAGATAAAATCTTTAATGTCTTAGTTCCGACTGAAAAGAAAATCAAAATTAAAGGAGGTAAGCGACAGGTCGTTGAGGAAAAAATTTACCCCGGTTATGTTTTAGTCGAAATGATTGTCACCGATGATTCTTGGTATGTTGTTCGGAACACGCCGCGGGTAACAGGTTTCATCGGAGCCGGCACTTTGCCGACGCCTATTTCGCCCGAAGAAATTCAATCGCTTCAGAAACGAATGGGGGTCGAGGAGCCCAAGTACAAGGTTGACGTAGTTATTGGCGAACCAGTCAAAATTATTGACGGACCTTTTAAAGATTTCGACGGCAAGGTTTCCGAGATTGACGAGAAACGGGGCAAGATTAAAGTTTTAGTCTCTATGTTCGGCCGGGAAACGCCGGTCGAGTTAGATTTTCTTCAAGTGAAAAAACTTTAGTGTTTCAAAGCCGGTAATAGCTGTTTTCACGAGCTGACCTTCCCGCTCTCTATATGTGAAAATACAGGGAAAGGTCCAGAAAAAGGTCTGGCCTTGCTAAAATAGGAAAAGGTCTGGCCTTTCCAACTAAAATTTTCGAAACTAACTAATAATTACGAGCTAGGTTGGGCAAGGCCAGACCTTTTCCCACTAAATCTATGCCTAAAGAAGTTAAAACAATCATCAAATTACAAATTCCGGCCGGTCAGGCCAATCCGGCTCCGCCGGTTGGCTCGGCTTTGGGCCAGCACGGCTTGAATATCCAGGATTTTTGCGGTAAATTTAATGAGGCGACCAAGGATAAAAGCGGCGAGACCATTCCGGTTGAAATTACGGTTTACGAAGACCGGACTTTTGATTTTAAACTGAAAACGCCGCCGGCTTCTGATTTATTGAAAAAAGCGGCCGGTTTGGAAAAAGGCTCGGGCGAGCCGTTAAAGAACAAAGTAGGCAAAGTTACCAGAGAGCAGATTCGGCAAATTGCCGAAAAGAAAATGGTTGATTTAAATGCTTACTCTTTGGAACAGGCCGAGAAAATTATTGCCGGAACAGCCCGTTCAATGGGGATTGAAGTGAAATAGTAAGATGAGAAAAAAGAAATCCTCATCGAGGTCATTATGACCCGATGAGGATTTTTATATATCGGAGTTTTATCTATTCATAATTTAGCTTATAGAGCCAGAGCGCGGCTATTGTTGCCGTGTCTCTGATTTTATTGTTGCGGACCATCTCTTCAATGGTCTGTTCGGGAATTTGGATTACTTCAAAGAGGTCCTGGTCTAAAGGGTCCCGTTGAGGAGTCGGTTTTATGCGGCAATCGCGGGCGAGAAAGACTGTATTGGACTTGCCTTTTTTTATTGACCAGTATAATATGAAAAAAGTCGGTCGTTAAAATAGTTTAAAGTTTTTTTTGATAAAATATGAAGAAAATTTTAAATCAAAAAAACATTTTAGATTATCAGGATTTAGCTAAGATAACTAACGCCTACCGGGCTCTGAATAAAAAAGTGGTCTGTACGGTGGGCTCTTGGGACATGCTCCATATTGGTCACTTGCGCTATCTTTATCAGGCTAAAAGATTGGGGGATATTCTGGTGGTTGGTGTTGATAGCGATAAGGCCATTAAGATTTACAAAAGCAATCCTTTGAGGCCGATAATTCCAGAAAAAGAAAGAATGGAGATGTTGGGTTATCAGGAATTTGTTAACTATGTTACTTTAATTGACGATGTGGACGAGAAAGGCCATTGGAAGTTAGGTTTGATTAAGAAGATTAGGCCTGATATTTTTGTGGCTGTGTCTGATGAGAGTTATCCGGAAGAACAGAAAAAGGAAATAGCTAAATTTTGTGGCCAACTTCATATCCTGTCTCGACAAGCCAAGAAAACATCAACGACTGATATAGTTGAAAAGATTTTTAAAAAGAAAATAGCTAATCTTTTATCTGAGTAATGAATTTATGGTTAAGAAAATGGTCAATCCTAAGTTCGCTAAGACTAGGGAATACGGAAGAGTGATTAGAAAGATTGAAAAGGCAGCCAAGTGTCCTTTTTGCAAAGAAAATTTTAAATATCATAAAGAACCAATATTAAAGAAAAAGGGCAATTGGTTCATAACAAAAGAAAGCTGGCCATATAAAAATACTGAATACCATTTTTTAATCATTCCGGAGGAACACAAAGAAAAATTCAGTGATTTAGACTATTCTGATTTTGACCTAGTTTCCAAGTTGGTGAATTGGGTAACTAAAAGATATAAAATAAAAGGAGGATGTCTTACGTTAAGGTTTGGTGATTCGACTTATACTGGAGCTACAGTCCGTCATCTCCATTTTCATTTAATTGTTCCTAAGATGGATAAAAGAAAAAAGGAAGCTAAAACAGTCTATTTTCCAATTGGTTAAGCATCAGAACAATGGAAAAAAGTAGTAAAAATATCTTAATTGTCGCTGAATTACCAGTCGTTCATAAGGGATACTTGGATGCTTTTGATAAGATTAAGAGAGACAATCCTAAAGCCCACTTCTATTTGGGCTTTTTGAGTAATCAGGTTATCAAGGAGTTGACCAGTCTTGAACCAGATATTAGAAAAATTCCATTTGAAGATGTAAAAAAACTGGTTGGGGCTTGTTTGCCGATTAACGATTTTTTTTTGGTGAACGGATCTAATTTTTCTAAAATAATAAAAGACAAAAATTTTCGTAAGATTATAATCTTTAAGGGAGAAAAGGGTGAAAATTTTGCAGATAAATATTTAGTCAGCAATAGATACAGAAAACTTATTCAGTTTTATGACGTCAGATTAAGATGGAAAAGCAATAGAGTTGCCGAGTTTAATAAGAAAGGTGACAAACTTTCTACAGCTGAAATTAAAAAACATAAACAGATTATGAATAAAATTTTTAGAGAAACAGAGAATTCCCGATGTTTTTGGCGCCAGACCGGAGCCGCCTTGGTTAAAAATAAGAAAATTATTTTGACTGCCTACAATAAAATGATGCCGACTGATGACGAATGTTATAAGATAGGCTGTATTAGGGACAACATTGCTCCGGGGAAATCTTCAGAAATATGCAGCGCCGTTCACGCCGAAGCATCAATCATTGCCCAAGCGGCTAAAAAGGGAATTTCTTTAGAAGATACAACGCTTTATGCCAGTCATTTTCCCTGCCCAACTTGTGCTAAATTAATCGCTTTATCAGGAATTAAAAAAGTTATTTATTCCCGGGGTCACGCCGTTTTTGACGGCAGTCGGGTAATGAAGAGTAAAGGAGTTAAATTGATTAAAGTTTAAATGATATGGATAATAAAGAGTGGCCAATCCATTTTAGGGACAACTTAATTTTAGGTAATCTTAAGAGTGAAGTAGGCATAGTGACTCTCTGGACGCCAGCTAAAAAAATTGCTGATAAAATCGACAATAATCTTTTTTGTCTGACTGGTCAGCTTTATTCTAAAGAGGGGATAAATTTTATTGTTAGAAATATTTTAGCTAGGCCGTCGCTTAGATATTTATTGATTTGCGGAGCCGACCTTTCCGAAAGCGGACAGGCCTTAGTTAATTTTTTGAAAAAAGGGATAGATAAAAAATATAATATTATAAATACTCCTTACGCTTTTATTCATAAAGAAATTCCTTTGGCAAAAATTACCAGTTTTAGAAAAAATGTTAAAATAGATAATTTAATTGGAGTAAGTAATACGGAAAAAATAGCTGAGAGAATCAAGCGATATAAACCGATAGGCAAATTTTTTGCCCGGCCTCAAATCTTTCCGTCAGCTATTCCCAAAGAAGTAGGATCATTTTCTACCGATCAGTCAGTTTTTAAGATTGTTCATCAATATGTCGGTCAGGCCTGGTTAGAGATTTTGAAAACAGTTTGGCGTTTTGGAAGAACCAGAGAATCGTTTTACGGAAATTCCCTCAGAGAGGTTTTCAATATCGCGGCTGTAATTACAGAAGAAGATTCTTTAAACCCTAAAATTTTTCCTTATTTTTCCGTAACTAAAAAGGAAATTGAGAAATATTGTCGGGCGATAATGAGTGGGGAAAAAGGGGATGAAATATATAGTTACGGAGAGCGTCTCTGGAAATACAAAGGCATCAATCAGGTAGATGAGGTCATCTTGCCTTTTTTGAAGAAATATCCTACTGACCGAGCGGCTCTTGCTGTAACCTTTGACCTAACTCAAGACCATAAAGCTCCGAGAGCACCCTGTCTTTGTTTGGTTCAGGCGACTACCCTTGATGATAAAGTGAATCTAACCGCTTATTTTAGAAGTCATGACCTTTTTTCCGGCTGGGTTTTGAATGCTTTCGGATTACGGCGCCTCCAAAAATATATTGCCGAAAAACTTAAATTAGAAACAGGGACGCTGACTATTTTTTCTAATTGCGCTCACGTTTATGATAACCAATGGGGAACCGTTGAGAAAATTGTTAAGAAATATGGAGGAAAAATCGAATGTGCTTTAGACCCCCGAGGGTATTTTATTATTAACATTAAAGATAAAGAGATTATAGCTAAGCTTTATTCGCCGGAAGGATTATTCTTGGAGGAATTTCGCCAAGACGGAACGATCGAAAAAGCAGCCATGGCGTTATACCAAAAATTGATAGCCAGTAATGCTGTTTCTCTTATCGCTCATGCTTTTGACCTTGGAACAGAACTGCAGAAAGCCGAAACAGCCATCAAGTTTGGTATATCTTATCAGCAAGATAAGCCACTTTCTTTAAAAAAAGAATAGATCCCGGACTATTTTTAGAAATTAAAGAGACCAACCGCGAGGTTGGTTTTATGGTTTTAATTTAAGAATACATCTTCGCTAATTTGGTAAGGCTTTTAATTTTCCTAAAAATCGGTATATAATGAGGAAGAATATGCCTAAGAATTTTCTTTCCAAAGCCGACCCACAAATTAATAATTTAATTGAACAGGAATACGCCCGTCATCAAGAAGGGCTTAATTTGATTGCCGCGGATAACTACGCCAGTCAGGCCGTTCGCCAGGCGGTTGGCAGTATTTTAAGCGCTCGTTATGCTGAGGGCTACCCGAAAAAAAGATATTATTCCGGTCAGCGCTACATTGACCGAATTGAAAAGATAGCCATTGCTCGGGCTAAGAAATTGTTTCGAGCTAATTTTGCCAATGTTCAACCTCATTCCGGTTCTAACGCCAATCAGGCCGCTTATTTCGCTTTGCTCAAACCGGGCGACAAGGTTTTAGCGATGAGAATTGACCAAGGCGGTCATTTGTCCCACGGGGCGCCGGTTAATTTTTCCGGCCGTTTTTATAATTTTGTTTTCTATGGACTGGACAGAAAAACTGAACGGATTGACTATGACCAAGTTAGCAAAATTGCCCAAAGAGAGAAGCCAAAACTGATTGTGGCCGGCGCTTCCAGCTATCCGCGCCAGATTGATTTTGCCAAGTTTGCGCCGCTCGCTAAAAGGGCCGGCGCCTATTTAATGGCTGACATTGCTCACACGGCCGGCTTGGTCGCGGCCGGACTTCATCCGCATCCTTTTCCGTATTGCGACTTGGTCACGGCGACCACTCATAAAACTTTAAGAGGGGCTCGGGGCGGCCTGATTCTTTCTAAAAACAAAGAAATAGCTGATAAAATTGATAAAGCGGTTTTTCCGGGTTTACAAGGCGGACCTTTGCAGAACGAGATTGCCGGCAAAGCGGTTGCTTTTCGAGAAGCCAGTCAGCCAAACTTTATTCAATACCAGAAGCAAGTTCTTAAAAATGCTCAAGTTTTGGCCGATGTCTTTTTAGAAGAAGGATTTGATTTAGTGGCTGGCGGGACCGACAATCATCTTATTTTAGTCAATTTAAGTAGATTGGGTTTTTCCGGTAAAAAAGCCCAAGATGTCTTGGAGTCGGTCAATCTTTATGTTAACCGCAATGTTGTTCCTAATGAAAAGCGTTCTAAATGGGAAACTTCCGGAATCAGAGTCGGCACGCCGGCTCTAACCACTAAAGGGCTGAAAGAAAAAGAGACGCGACAAGTCGGTCTGTGGATTAGCCGGATTCTTAAAGATATTAACAATCAATCGTTAGAGCGGAGAATTAAAAAAGAGGTGATTAAATTGGCTAAAAAGTTTCCGGTTCTATAAGGATAATCATTAATAAAGTAAGGTAAGTATTTTCAGCTACGCCAAAATCCCCAGCGTGTATTTTGGCTGCCGATAAATGCTCGCTCTCCTCACTTGCTTCGCTTCGCTCGGAACCGTGCCCGCTCGCATTTCTAGGCCGCTGAAGAACACTTACCTTACTTTATTAATCGCTTAATAATAAATGAGAATTATCAATGGCCAAAAGATAGCCGGTCAAATCTTGTCTGATTTAAAAAAAGAGGTTGATGAAAAAAATCTTCAGCCCTGTTTAGCGATTGTTTTGATTGGCGATGACCCGTCTTCGCTTTTGTATATTCAGAAAAAAGAGGAAGCGGCTCAAAAAGTTGGGATTGAGATTAAAAAACATAATTTGTCCGCCCAAACTTCGGAAAAAGAAATTTTGGATTTGATTGACTCTTTAAATAAGGATAAACAAGTTAATGGTATTTTGATTCAACTGCCTTTGCCTGAACATCTGACAACCGATAAAATTATTCAGGCGATTAAGCCGGCTAAAGATGTCGACGGTTTTGTTAAAGAAAGCCGGTTTGAATCGCCGTTTATTCTCGCTATTTGGCAAGCGCTGGTTGCGACCGGTCGAAAATTAAATGACAAAAAAATTGTTGCTTTAGTCAATTCTAATATTTTTGGTCAGGCCTTAAAGTCATATTTAAAGGGGTTAAAGTTTAATTATCTAATTAGTTTTAAAGACGAGTTTTTAGACGACTTGAAAAAGGCCGATATTATTATTACCGCTCTTGGCCAACCTGAATTAATCAAAGAGCAAATGATTAAAAAGGGAGCAATTCTGATTGACGGCGGCATTTCTAGAGTGGATAATGAAGTAGTTGGCGATGTTGACCAGGAGAACATTCAGAGGAAGGCGAGCTGGTTGACGCCGGTCCCAGGCGGTCTCGGCCCGCTGACAGTCGCTTTCTTATTGAAAAACGTCGTTTCGGCCGCTCAATCCGAGGTCGGACCTCGCAGGTCGAACCTTGAGTCCTTGAGTCCAAATTTATGAAATACCGACCAGTTATTGGTTTAGAAATTCACGCCGAGTTAAGAACAGCCAGCAAAATGTTCTGTGACTGTCCTAATGACTCGGAAGCGAAGGAGCCGAATATTAATATTTGTCCGGTATGTTTAGGTCATCCAGGCACTTTGCCGGTGATTAACCAAAAAGCGGTTGAGTTTGTTATCAAGACCGCTCTTTCTTTAAACTGTCAGATTACCGATTTCTCTAAATTTGACCGCAAAAACTATTTCTATCCCGATTTGCCGAAGAATTATCAGATTTCCCAACTTTATTTCCCTCTTTCAACCAATGGCTTCTTGAAAATCAATGGCCATAAGATAAAAATTAGGGAAATTCATTTAGAAGAAGATACGGGCAGGTCGATTCATTCTTCTGGAGCGGACTCGCCTCGTTTCGCCGGCGAAGCAGACTACTCTTTAGTCGATTTTAATCGAGCTGGTATTCCCTTGATGGAATTGGTCACTGAACCGGATATCAGCACTGGCCGGGAAGCCCGGCAATTCGGCGAAGAACTGCAGTTAATCTTACGCTATTTAGATGTTTCTGAAGCCAATATGGAAAAGGGGCAGATGCGTTGCGAGGTGAATATTTCTCTAAAGTCAAAGAAAGGTCAATTAGGGACCAAGGTAGAAATTAAGAATCTCAACTCTTTTCGGGCTGTTGAGCGGGCGGTCGATTATGAGGTTGAAAGACAGGGTAACTTATTAGAGACTGGCCAAAAAGTTATTCAGGAGACCAGAGGTTGGGATGAATCCAAACAACGAACCTTTTCTCAACGAGCCAAAGAAGAGGCCCAGGATTACCGTTATTTCCCCGAACCGGACTTACCGCCTCTAGCTAATCTGACGGCGGTTAGTCAGCGCTTGGCGGCTGAATTGCCCGAATTACCTTCAGACAGACGGCAAAGATTTAATCAGGAATACAAATTGCCGCCGGCTGATGTTGATATCTTGGTTGCCAATAAGGGATTAGCCGACTATTTTGAGCAAGTTATCTCGGAATTGAAAACCTGGCTGAAAATAAAATCAATTAGAGATAGACAGCCGTTAATCAAATTGACCGTCAATTACCTGTTAACTGAATTGCAAAAATTATTATCAGCTAGTGAGACTAAGATCAAAGATTGTCAGATTAGCCCGGAGAACTTTGCCGAGTTTATTACAATTATCCAGCAAAAGGATATTTCCAGTTCGGCCGCCCAAAGGGTTCTTAAAGAAATGTTCCAAACAGGAGATGACCCCTCTCACATTGTTGAAGAAAAACAATTGAAACAGATTAGTAATGAGGGAGAATTGACTAAAATAGTTGACCAAGTAATCAAAAAAAATCCTCAGCCGGTTAAAGATTATCAATCAGGCAAAGAAAATGCCTTACAGTTTTTTGTTGGCCAGGTAATGGCCGCCAGTCGGGGCCAGGCCAATCCGGAAGTGGTTGGGGAAATCTTGAAAGAAAAATTAAAGGTCGGCGAATAAATTTAATCAAGTAAATAATATGTCTAATCCAGAGAAAAAAGTCGAGTTGGGAAAGGTTAAGCCGGAAGAAAGGAAAAAACTCCTCAAGGGTCGGTTTAAGTTTTCTGAATCGGAAAAAGAAGGAATGTCGGAAGGAGGAGCCAGCGAAGAAGAGATAAATGAAAAGGAAAAAGATATTACCAAAAAGCAAGAATCAGCTCGTCAGGAAATAGCAAGAGAAAAAAAGGTAAGACTTGAAGCAGAACCAGAAAAGAAAAAACCCTCTTTTGATGAGTACAGAACCAGGCAGGATGCCGAATTTGAGAGGGTAGCAAAATCGAGGAAGGATTTAGAAAAGGCTTACGGACAAGAAGATTCCAAACAAGAGAAAGAGGAAGTTGCTTTATAAGAGATCAGTAATTATTTTTAGAGCAGCTGAATAATTCTTAATCCAGTTAATTCGTTTATCTCTTTTGAACCAGGTCAGCTGGCGGCGGGCGTATTGCCGAGTACGCTGTTTGATTAAATATTTAGCTTCAGCCAGACTGATTTTATTTTGAAGGTATTGACCAATTTCTTGGTAGCCGATGCCGGACATGGCCGGTAACTGAAAGTGATATTTTTCTGATAATTTTTTGACCTCTTCAACTAGACCGGCCTTAATCATTTTTTCAACCCGCTGGTCTATTTTTTTATTTAAGGTTGCCTTATTAATCTTCAGTCCAATTTGACGTATTTCAAAAAGTGGCTGTCCTTTTTTTCTTTGTTCGGAAAACGGTTTTTCAGTCAGCAAACAAACTTCCAAAGCCCGGATTAACCGCCTTTTATTGTTTTGGTCAATTAGTTCGGCGCTGGCCGGATCTAATTTATTTAACCGATTGAACAGTTGCTGGTTGGTCAGTTTCTCCAGTCTGTCTCTCGTTTTTTTATTCGGTTTAACCTGGGGAATCTGTAAATTATCAACCACGGCCTGGATATACAGGCCAGTCCCGCCGACCAGGAAAGGAAGGAGACCTCTTTTTTGGATGTCTTTAATAGTTTTGACCGCTAAACTTTTGTATTGGGCTAAACTAAATTCCTGGTTTGGTTTGACTACGCCGATTAGATGATGTGGGATGTCGGCCGCCTGGCCTTTGGTCGGTTTGGCCGTGCCAATATCCATTTCTTGATAAATTTGTCTGGAGTCAGCCGAAACAATTTCGCCGTTAAATCGCTTAGCCAATTTTATGGCCAGGTCGGATTTACCCGAGGCGGTCGGTCCTAGAACGACGATTAGTTTATTAATTGGATGTCTTCCTTTTGACATATTTTTTTAAGATAAATTATTGTCCATATGAGTATCAAGGGACTTCCATAAGGAAGTCCCTTTTTTACTTTATTTGACTAAGTTCAATATTATTTTTTTTCTTTTTTTCTTTTCGGTGGAAGGGACATTATCTTTTAACTTGCTAGCGGCCGTTCCGGCTCGCCGGGAATAAGCAGATGCATAAATCTGCTTAAAGCCGATTTCTTTGGCTAGATTGACCGTTTTCTGGAATTGTTTTTCGGTTTCGCCCGGAAAACCGACAATTATATCAGTCGAGATTTCCGCCTTCGGTATAGCTTGGCGGATTTTTTTAATCAGTTTTTTGTAATGACCGACTGTATAGCCGCGATTCATCTTTTTCAGGATTTGATTATCGCCTGACTGAACCGGCAGATGGATTTCATTAGAGATTTTCTCGCTTTGGCTGATTACTTTAATTAACTGGTCGGACATGTCTTTCGGATGACTGGTTAGAAATTTTATTTGGCTTTGACCGGTCAGCCGGTCAATTGTTTTAAGCAATTGCGGAAAATCAGTTTTTCCTGCTCGGTAGCTGTTGACATTTTGACCTAATAAAGTAATTGTTTGATATCCTTTTTCAATTAAGTTTTTGGCTTCTTTAATAATTTGGCCGGCCGGGCGCGAATACTCGCGACCGCGAGTATAAGGGACAACACAGTAAGAACAAAAATTATTGCAGCCGGTCATAATCGGCAGCCAGGCTTCCTTTGATGACTGGCGTTTGGCTTTGGTTTCCAAATCGACAATCGGCCAGATTTGGTCAACCTGTTCTTGAAGCTGTTTTCGGTCTTTGAACAAGATGCAGCCGGTTAGGACCAGCTTGCTCTTCGGATTTTGGGAGCGAATTCGCTTAACCTGGCTGTAAACTCGGTCGATGGCTGACTGTCTAATCGAGCAAGCGTTAATAATAATTAAATCAGCCTGTCTCATTTCTGAGGCGGCTTGATAACCTTTTTTCTCCAGTTGGCCGGCCAGTCGTTCGCTGTCCGATTTGTTCATCTGACAGCCATAGGTGATAATGTAATATTTCATTTAGTTGATAATTTATTTAAGATCGGGCCTTTCCAACGAGACCTTATCTCTATTATCGAATAACAACGGCGCTTGTCTATAAAGGCCTGACTTTGATTAACTTAGGACGTCCCTCAAAAGTGGGTAAGAACCTACTTTTAAGGGATGTCCTAAGATTCCGGTTTCGCTTTGTATCTTATCTAAAAATATTGTATAATACAAGCAATGGAGAAACCTTATCTATCAGTAGTTATTCCGGCCTATAACGAGGAAAAGAGAATTAGCCAGACTCTTTTGGCGATTGACCACTATTTATCGCAACAGGACTATTCTTCTGAAATTTTGGTTGTTAACGACGGTTCAAAAGACAAAACAGCCCAAATTGTCAAGAATTTCACTAATTTAATCAAGAACCTCAAGCTGATTGATAATCAGAAGAATCATGGCAAGGGCTGGGTAGTCCGTCAGGGAATGTTAGAAGCCAAAGGCGAATATCGGATTTATGTTGATGCCGATAATGCCATTTCTTTAGAACAAATTGAGAGTTTTTGGCCTTATTTGAAAGAGGGTTACGATGTTGTCATCGGTTCAATTGAAGTTAAAGGGGCTAAAATTAAAGAAGAAGCGGCTTGGTATCGGCGGATGCTCGGTCGATGGTCAAAGTATTTAATCAGAGCTTTAACTGTTTGGGAAATCCATGACAGCCAACGGGCTTTTAAACTTTTTCCGGCTAAGATGGCTGAAGATATTTTTTCTCGTCAAACCATTGAACGCTGGGGTTTTGACATTGAAATTTTAGTCATTGCCAAAAAACGGGGTTACCGGATAAAAGAATTGCCGGTTACCTGGCTAAACCCGGGCGAGAGCAAGGTTACCCTAAAAAGTTATTGGCGGACTTTAAAGGAATTGTTGAAAATTAAGTGGAATTTAATTAGCGGTAAATATACTACTTCTAAAAAGCTTAATTAGATAAGTTACGAGAATCGCTCGAGAACAGTTCTCGGACATTCAGCACAACATATGATTAAAAGAAAACTAAAAAGGAAATTTCCAACCGAATTAAGAATGGATTTGGTTTCCAATGATTGGGTGGTTATTGCCACTGGCCGGGCTCAACGGCCGGAGAGTTTTGCTAAGCATGAAAGAATTAAGGAAGAAGTTTCGCCAAAGGATTGTCCTTTTTGCCAGGAAAGGATTTCAAAGAAGGCAGTAGCCGGGCGTGATAAGCCAGACGGCTCTTGGTTTGTTGTTTCCATACCCAACGATTTTCCGGCCTTTGCCAGGGGATATGCACTTCACGAGAGGAAAGAGGGCCCTAATCGAATTATGGACGGGATCGGTTATCACGAAGTCATTATTACCGCTGACCACAAGAGACAAATGGCTCGATTCACAAGCGAAGAGATAAAAATGGTTATAGATGTTTATCAGGAAAGATATTTGGACTTGATTAACAAAAAGTTTGTTAAATACGTTTCAATTTTCCATAATCATGGACGAGAGGCTGGCGCTTCGGTCGCGCATCCTCATTCACAACTGATTGCTATTCCGGTTATTGATCCGGATTTAAGAGATAGCATTGATGGAGCCGAATCATTTTATCGCAGCCAGGGCGAATGTGTTTACTGCCGGATGCTCGATTGGGACCTCAAAGATAAACGGCGAATTATCTATCAGAACGAGAAATTTGTTGTTCTTTGTCCTTTTGCCTCGCAGGTTTCTTTTGAGGTAAGAGTT
>CAZFBL010000011.1:0-18027 GCA_964517275.1 uncultured Candidatus Saccharibacteria bacterium | reverse complement strand
GTGGATAACTTAAAAGTCGGGAATTTAAATTTTTATTCGAAAATCAACCTCATTTGGTTTTACAGACAAACCTCATCAGAGCGATATAAAGAAAATATAGTCCGTGATTGGGAACCCGACAATTTTATGGATTTTCTAAACATAAACCCCATAGAGTTTAGTTATAAAACAGATGCCCCAAACAATGATAATGTAATCGGCTTTAGTGCAGAAGAGGTACACTCTGCAGGATTCACAAATGTTTTGAATTATGATACTGAAAATATGCCTGACTCATTAAGAAACGAGGGCTTTATCGTCTATCATCATCTAATCTTGCAGGAATTTAAAGAAGAGATAGAATCTTTGAAAGAAGAAAACGATGCTTTATATTATAATTCAGGCAACATCGGCATCGGGACAACGAGTCCTTTAGCTCGTCTGACCATCCAAAGTTCAGGGATAACCGCTTCCACTACGGCTTTGTCTATTATCAATGCTTCTTCTACGCCGCTGATTCATTTAACTGACGATGGTCATCTGGGCATCGCCACAACCACCCCAACAAACATCCTGACCATCGGCCAGGGCATGGGCAACGCCATCGCTGACGGCTGGGACGTCTATTCCTCCCGCGAATACAAAACAGAGATAACCTATTTAGAGGAAACAGATTATGAAGATATCTTGGAAGAAATAGAAGGAATGGAATTAGCTCGGTACATATGGAAAAATGATTTAAGGTCAGGCCTTTCGACCACGACCTTGCCTGACGGCAATATCATGGAATCTCAAGACCCGACCTTAAATCAGAATCTAGGGGTGATTGTTGAAGATGAAGGAACGCCAGCCGAAGTTCTCTCCAAAGACGGCCATTCCATCTCCCTTTATGACTATGCTTCTTACGCCTTGGCCGGGGTCAAGGCGCTAAAAAATGAAATAGAGGAATTAAGAGTGGCTCTTGATGAAATGGGACAACTAGTGGATTCTTCGGTTTTGCTTCAGAGTGAAACGATGACTCTGACTGATACCAATGGTCAGCAGTTCCAGTTGGTGATTGACAATGAAGGCTATGTTGTTTTGGATAAATTAAAGGTCAGGGATTTAGAAATTGTTCAGGGCGGTCAAATGACCTTGCCCCAAGGCCAAGATGAAATTGTTGGCCAAGGGATAGTGGCGATTTCTTCTGATTATGCTATAATTGAAAACAGTAAAATCAGTCAGCAGTCCAAAATCTTTATCAGCTTTACGGCTAACTTAAATGGCGCTTCTTGGTGGGTTTGTGATAAAATAGAAAGCCAGTCATTTAAAGTTTGTTTAAGTCAGCCGGCTCAAGAATCATTAACTTTTGATTATTGGATAGTTCAGACCAAGACCGCCGAACAGGCCGAACAGATTGAAGAAACAGTTAGTCCGGTTGTTGACGAGGGCAGCAGTAGTTCGGAGGCAACGGATTCGGAAACAGCAGATACAGGAACAATCCCGGCTGATGGAGATTCTTCAGAGGATAGCAGTTCAGAGGAGACAGCAGCTTCTGAACAATCCGATACTTCTGAAGAAGCTGAAAAGGATTCTTCTCAAGAAGAATTTCCTCAACTACCTTTAAGTCCTGATATTAATTCTGATGAACAGATTGATACTACTCCAGAACAATCCGTTCCAGAATCTTCTCCAGAGTCAGTTCCAGAATCAGTTAATAAGGAGGTAGTTGTTGAAGAAGCGCCGGTTGCCGAACCAGAGCCGGTTTCGGCCGATCCGGAGCCGACTGTCGGAGAAGCGTCCGTTGATGGTTCAGTAATGGTTATTGTAGAATAATAAAAGTTAATTCTGAAGTGGGGTCCGGTCGTACGTCAGCTAGGGCCGGCTTTACTCCTCAGGATGGCTATAAATAAAATCTATGCGTCAAATATGTAATTTTTTCATCAAACTGGCTATTTACGGTCTGGTTTTTTTGATACCTTTGTTTTGGTTGCCTTGGACTAACGAAGTATTTGAGTTTAACAAGCAATATTTACTATTTTTCTTAGTCGGCCTGGCTTTGCTGGCTTGGCTGGCCAAGATGATTATTGTTCAGAAAAAGTTAACTTTTTACCGAACTCCTTTGGATTTGTGGATTTTGATTTTCATGTTGTTAATGGTTTTAAGCGCCGTTTTTTCAGTTGACAGTATTTCTTCCTGGTTGGGTTTTTACGGTCGGTTTTCCGACTCGGTCATCGGCCTGTTGACCTTGGCTGTTCTTTATTTTATTGTCGTTAATAATTTAAGAGTCAAGTCGGCTGCTTCTTCAGCTAGCTCAACTGACCGGGAAACCACCTCTTTTATTTCCGAGGGCGACCGACTGATTCCTGAAGAAGGAAAAGAAATTTCTGAAGAAGATAAAATCGGGCCGGGCAAGCCGAAGAAGGGAATTTTGGCATTAAACAAAATGTTAAGACTGTTTCTTGTCTCGGTTTGGCTGGTGGTTATCGTCGCTTATTTGTCTCTATTTGGCTTTTGGTCAAAAATTCCCGGCTTACCCAACCTAATGTCGTTTAAGTCTTTTAATCCGGTTAGCGGCTCACTGCAAGGGTTGTCTATACTTTTGGTAGCAGTTGTCAGTTTGTTGGTCGGTATATTTCTTCGGTCGGCTAAAGATAAACAAAAAGGGAATAAAATTTTGGCTTTCCATTATTCCTTGTTTACTCTAGTAGCTTTTTTGCTTATCTGGATTGATTTTCAAGCGGCCTGGCTGACTCTCGGAACGGTTATGTTAATTTTGCTGGTTACTGCTCTCTGGAGTCGTCTGTTTAAAGAACGGGTTAACCTGCTTATTTTACCTATTATCCTGCTCCTTATCTCGGTGGCTGGCTTGACCGGCTTTGTCGGCAAAGCCAAAAGTTTAAGCGGTTTTGATTCTATCAGCGAACAGTTGCCGGAAGAGATTATCCTGGATTATCGGACAGCTGCCCAGATAAGTTGGCAGGGTTTTAAAGAGCATCCAGTCTTTGGCTCCGGGCCAGGCACTTTTTTGACTGATTTTACTGAATTCAAACCGGCTCAGTTTAATGAAAACAGATTTTGGAATATTAGATTCGACAAATCGCCCAGCCAATTGATGGAAATGTTCAGTACGACCGGTCTTTTGGGCGGTTTCAGCTATCTGGCGGTCATCTTTATATTTATTTTGATTATCTTTGCCTTCCTGCGGCAGATAGCTAAAAGTAATATCGTTCTAGCCAAGCAGTCGGTGACTATTTTGTCTTTCTTTTTCTTCTGGTTGGCTTTGCTGCTCGGGCAATTTGTCTATCTAGGCAACACAGTCTTAAATTTCTATTTCTGGTTTGCGATGGCTCTAGTGATTACTTTTTGGCAAATAGCCCAAGGCCGCTCTCGGAAGATTAGTTTTTCTTTCAAGAAACTGCCGGAAATCGGCCTGATGGCTAATGTTGTTTTGCTGATTATCGCTTTTGTCTTAGTCGGTTTATTTTATTTGGGTGGTCGGTTTTATGCGGCTGACCTTAAGTTTAGCCAAGCTGTTACTAGCCAGGAACAGTTGGTTCGGAATCTGGAGAATGCGGTTAACTTAAATGGCTATCGAGAGAATTACCGAAGGAGTTTATCTCAGGCTTATTTAATCAATGCCTGGATTGAAGCCAACAAAGAAAAAGCTGAACAGAATATTCAACTTTTGCAGGGCTATGCTGGCGGCGCTATTCAGCAGGCCCAGGCGGCTACTTCGCTTAGTCCTAACTTGGTGACTAGTTGGCAAAACTTAGGAGCCGTTTATCGGGATTCCAGAGGCTTAGTTGGCGGAACCTTCCCTTTTGCCTTGGATGCCTTTAAGAAAGCTTTGGACATTGAACCGAGTAATCCGTTTTTCTATCGGGAACTTTGTCGGATAAATTTGATTAGCGAAGAAAAGAATTGGCAGGAGACGATTGACTATTGCCAGAAGGCGATTGACTTGAAGCCGAATTATTTAGACGCTCACATCCAGTTGGCTTTGGTTTATGAAGAAAAGGGCGATTTGATGGAAGCACGTAATCGTTTAAAAGAAGCTTTGGACAAATTGAGAGGAGTCAGTTTTGAGCGAGGCTCTGAATTAGCCGGGGCGGCCGCCGAGATATATTTCCAGCTCGGCCGGGTTCAATTCAATCTTGAGCAGCTTGACGAAGCGATAAATATGTTTGAACAGTCGGTTATCATTATGCCTAACTATGCCAATGCCCGTTACGCTCTGGCCTTATCATATCAGAGCGAGGGGCGGTTAGAAGAGGCTTTGACTCAGTTACAGCTCGTTGACCAATTAGTCCCGAATAATGAGGGTGTTCAAGCGGCTATTCAACAGTTAGAGAACCAGCTTCAGTCGGCCGAACCGGCTGAAGAAAAGATAGCTCCCTCAGAATGACAGGTAAGACCTCATGATGACGGAGGATAAGACCAAATATATCTTGAGCTTGTCGAAGGATATCCTTGACAGTTTTTTAAATTTGTTTATACTAACAAATAGTCATCAATTAACTATTTTCTGAAATCATAAATACTCGTTGTTGACAAAAAATTTTAAATTAGCAGAGACCCTTCTAAATAGAAAAAAGGGAAGGGTTTGTTTTTATGTCTCAAGAAAAAAAATCCCGGCCGTTGGATAAACTTAAAGCCGGCCCTCCAAATTTTGAGCTACCCGATTTAATTGAAATCCAAAAGAAATCCTATCAATGGTTTTGGGAGAAAGGGTTGCGAGAACTTTTTGACGAAGTCTCGCCGATTACTCCCTGGGGCAACAAGGACCTTGAACTCTATTTCTTAGACTATTACCTGGACGAACCTAAATACAGTGAGATTGAAGCCAAAATTCATAATGTTTCTTATGAGGTGCCTTTGCATTGTCGGGTTAAATTAGTTAACAAGAAAACTAATGAAGAGACTGAACAAGATATTTATTTAGGCGATTTCCCCCTAATGACTGAACGGGGGACTTTTGTTGTTAACGCCGTTGAACGGGTAGTCATTTCTCAATTGATTAGGTCGTCGGGCGTCTTTTTTACTGCTCAGTTCCTGAAAGGTCAATCGGCTTTCGGGGCCAAGATTATCCCTAACCGCGGAGCTTGGTTGGAGTTTGAGACTGATTCGGAAAAGGCAATCGGGGTTAAAATTGACCGTAAAAGGAAAGTGCCGATAACCGCTCTTTTGCGGGTTTTTGCCGCTTTGGAAAATTCGTCTAAAGCTGATTTAAGCAACGAACAGATTAAAAATCTGTTCAGTAAGTTTGACAATGGTGAAGACGGCCATTTGGAAGCAACAATTAGAAAAGATTCTTCTCAGACGACTGGCGAGGCCTTTGTTGAAGTCTATAAGCGGATTCGGCCCGGCGATTTAGCCACTGAAGATAACGCTCGTTCTTTCATCGAGGCGATGTTTTCCTTTGAGCGTTATGATTTAGGCGAGGTTGGTCGCTGGAAAATGAACCAGCGTTTAGATTTACCGCTTCATCCCGGGTCAAAAAACAAAAATCTTGGGTTAAAAGCTGTTAAGAGACGGGATTCTTCGGCTTTGCCTCAGAATGATAAAAAAGTCGAACGGGTATTACATTTTGACGATTTAGTGGCTATTATCGGGGAAATTATTCGGTTGAATAATACCCCGGGAGCCAGTCCGGATGATATTGACCATTTGGGTAATCGTCGGGTCAGGACTTTAGGAGAACTGCTTCAGAATAAGTTGAGAGTCGGTTTGGCCCGGACTGAAAGAATTATTCGCGACCGGATGTCCACATTGGAATTAACCGAAATGATGCTCGGTCAATTGATTAACGCCCGGCCGTTTATGGCTGCCGTCAAAGAATTCTTCACCTCTTCCCAGCTTTCTCAGTTTATGGACCAGATTAATCCGTTGGCTGAGCTGGAGCATAAGCGTCGTCTCTCAGCGATGGGGCCGGGTGGCCTGACTCGAGAACGAGCCGGTTTTGAAGTGCGCGATGTTCACTCTAGTCACTATGGCCGGATTTGCCCGATTGAAACGCCGGAAGGACCCAATATCGGTTTAGTTGGCCATTTGGCCAGTTGTGCCCGCCTGAATGACTACGGCTTTATTGAAACGCCCTATCGCCGAGTCAAGAAAGGGCGCTTGACCAAGGAAATTGTTTATCTGAATGCCTCTGAAGAGGAAAAATACAATATTGCTCACGCCGGCTTATCGGTTGACAAAAAGGGATACCTCCTTGACAGAAAAGCTGAGGCCAGAATTAAAGGCCAGCCAGGGTTGATTGAACGTTCTAAGGTTGATTTTATTGACGTTTTACCTCAACAGCCAATCAGTATTGCCGCCTCGCTGATTCCCTTTTTAGAACATGATGATAGTAACCGGGCTTTGATGGGTTCAAATATGCAGCGTCAAGCGGTCGCCTGTATCAAGCCAGAGGCGCCGCTGGTCGGAACCGGTATTGAAAGAAAGGCGGCTCAGGATTCAGGCCAGTTAATTATCGCTCAGGAAGATGGACGGGTTGAGGAAATTGATGCCAGTCACATCAAGCTGAAGGTGAAAAAAAGCCGAGATAATTCCGGCTCGGGCAAAGCTCAAAAATATCACGACTATTTACTTCGTTCTTTCGACCGGACCAACCAGTATACTTCTATTTGCCAACATCCTTTGGTCAGGAAGGGGCAGTTAATCAAAAAAGGCGATGTTTTAGCCGACGGAGCGGCGACCGATCAAGGCAAACTGGCTCTCGGTCAGAATCTGCTGGTCGCTTTTATGTCTTGGCGGGGCAATAATTTTGAAGACGCAGTTATTCTTTCAGAAAGATTGGTCAAGGAAGACTTATTTACCTCTATTCATATTGAGAGTTTTACTTGCGATGTTCGGGAGACTAAATTAGGCCCGGAAATTACTACTCCCGATATTCCTAACGTCGGCGAGGAAAGGCTTAAAGATTTAGATGAAGAAGGAATTGTTCGAATCGGGGCCGAAGTCGGTCCAAACGACATTTTAATCGGTAAGATTTCTCCAAAAGGCGAAACAGATTTAACTTCGGAAGAAAGGCTGCTCCAGGCTATCTTCGGTGAAAAGGCCCGCGATGTTAAAGACACCTCTTTGAGGATGCCTCATGGTAAGCGCGGCCGAGTGGTCGGCATTCAGCTCTTTTCCCGTGAACAAGGCGACAAGTTGATGACCGGCGTTATCAAAAGTGTTCAGGTCGAAATAGCGCAATTGCGTAAAGTCTCGGTCGGCGACAAATTAGCTGGTCGCCATGGTAATAAAGGAGTTATTTCCAAGGTCCTGCCGGAAGAAGATATGCCTTATTTGGCTGATGGCCGGCCGGTTGACATTATCCTCAATCCCTTGGGAGTGGCTTCGCGAATGAATATCGGACAGATTTTAGAAACCCATTTAGGCTGGGCCGCCCATAGTTTGGGAGAAGTGCTCGACAGTCCGGCCTTAGCCGGTCTTAGTGAAACGGAGATTAAGGGAGAATTGAAGAGAGCCGGCTTGGCCGAGAGCGGTCAAGCCGCCTTGTATGACGGCCGAAGCGGCGAGGTTTTTGAACAGCCAGTTACGGTTGGCTATATTTACATAATGAAATTACTCCATCTGGTTGAAGACAAAATTCATATGCGTTCAGTCGGCCCTTATTCCTTAATTACTCAGCAGCCTTTGGGCGGCAAGGCCCAGTTTGGCGGCCAGCGTTTTGGCGAGATGGAAGTTTGGGCTCTGGAGGGCTACGGCTCGGCCCATACCCTTCAGGAGATGCTGACTATCAAATCAGATGATATTACCGGCCGGGCCAATGCCTATGACTCGATTATCCGAGGCAAACCGATTCAGGCCCCGAACGTGCCGGCCTCGTTTAATGTCTTGATTAACGAGATGAAAGCGCTCGGTTTGGATGTCGAACTAGTCGAGAAGTAAGAGAGGTGAGGGACGCCCTTTTCAGGGACGTCCTCCCTCGAAGGACATCCCTGAAAAGGGCGTCCCTCAGGAACTATGAGCACCAAAGTATCAGATTTTCAATCAATTAAATTAAAATTAGCCTCGCCCGAGGAAATTTTATCTTGGTCGCATGGCGAAGTGACTAAGCCGGAGACGATTAACTATCGGACCCAGCGGGCCGAGAAAGACGGTTTGTTCTGCCAGAAGATTTTCGGTCCGGAAAAAGATTGGGAGTGTGCTTGCGGAAAATACCGGCGTATCCGTTACAAGGGAATTGTTTGCGACAAGTGCGGCGTCGAGGTGACCCGGGCGGCTGTCCGGCGTGAAAGAATGGGTCATATTGCCTTGGCCGTGCCGGTCTCTCATATCTGGTTTTTGCGCGGCGTTCCTTCGAAGATGGGCTTGATTTTAGACCGCTCTATTCAGGACTTAGAAAAGATTATCTACTTCGCCGGCTATGTTGTCACTAAGATTAACCGGGAAGAGCAAAATAAAGTAGTTGAGGCAATTAAGAGAGAGTATAAAAAGAAATTAAAGACCAAAAACGAAAAGGGCAAGTCATTAACGGTAGCTGAAAAGGCGGCTCTGAAAGAGCAGCGCGACCGGGCCATTCGGGAAGTCCGAGGGCTTTATCTGTATCAAATTATTTCGGAAAGAGATTATCGGGATTTGAGTCTAAAATACGGTCAGGTCTTCGAGGCCGGGACTGGCGCCGAAACCTTGAGGAAAATTTTTGAAGAGGTTAATTTAGAGGCGTTGTCCAAACAATTAACCGACCAAGCGACCAAGGCCAGTCCGGCTCTGAAAAGAAAAATTCAGAAGCGTTTGCGACTGATTGAAGGAATGCTCAGAGCCAAGATGAGACCGGAATGGATGTTTATAACCATGCTGCCGGTTATCCCGCCTGATTTGCGGCCGATGGTCCAATTAGACGGCGGTCGCTACGCTACTTCCGATGTTAACGATTTATATCGACGGGTGATTAACCGCAATAACCGTCTCAAGCGGCTGATTGAATTGAAGGCGCCGGAAGTTATCTGTCGCAACGAAAAGAGAATGCTTCAGGAGGCAGTCGATGCTTTAATTGACAATACCAGCCGTCGCGGTCAAGTGATGGTTGCCGCTTCAACCGGACAGAAAAGAGTTCTTAAATCCTTGGCCGATATGCTCAAAGGCAAGCAAGGTCGCTTTCGACAAAATCTTTTAGGTAAGCGAGTCGATTATTCCGGTCGTTCGGTTATCGTCGTTGGTCCGGAACTGAAGCTTCATCAGTGCGGTCTGCCCAAACACATGGCTTTGGAGCTCTTTAAACCGTTTGTTATTAATAAGTTGATTGAGGCTGGCCTAGCCCATAATGTCCGAGGGGCCGGCCGGTTGATTGAAGAAGAAACCGATGAAGTCTGGAGTATTTTGGAAGAGGTTATTAAAAGACGTTACGTCTTATTAAACCGGGCTCCGACTTTACACCGTTTAGGTATTCAGGCCTTCCAGCCAATCTTAATTGAAGGAAATGCTATTCAAATTCATCCGATTGTTTGCCGGGCCTTTAACGCCGACTTTGATGGCGACCAAATGGCCGTTCATTTGCCTTTGAGCAAAGACGCTCAGACCGAGGCCAAGCAGATAATGCTCTCTTCAAATAATTTGCTCAAGCCGGCCACCGGCGAGCCGGTCGCCATTCCGACTAAGGATATAGTTTTAGGCTGTTATTGGATGACCAAAATTGAAGACGGCCTGAAAGGCGAAGGAAAAATTTTCGGCAGTTCGGAAGAAGCTCTTTTGGCTAAACACTTTGGTCAGGTTCATTTGAAAGCCAAGATAAAGGTCCGACTGCCGGCCGATTCTGGTTCCGGGGCTGATCCGAAATCCTCTTCCAAGAAAAACTCCTCGTTCGGTCAGAAGAATGATTCTGAGCAGCTGTCTTTGGTCGAAACTTCGGTTGGCCGGATTATCTTTAATGAACCCTTACCGGACAATATGAGCTTTGTAAATAAAACGATGAATTCCCGAGAACTGCGTAAATTGATTTCTTGGCTGATTAGTCAGTATGGGATTAAAAAAACAGCCGTCGTCTTAGACCGAATCAAGAGAATGGGCTTTAAATATGCCACCGATTCGGGAATCAGTTGGGGAATGGATGACTTGCAAATTCCAGCCGAGAAAAAGGGCTGGCTGAAAGAGGCGACCGACCGGGTCGATTTAATCAGAAGGCAATACGAAGAAGGATTACTGACTGATTTAGAGAGAAAATCAAGAATTATAGAGATCTGGCTTAATCTGACCGAAAAGATAGCTCAGCGGAGCAGAGAGATTTTAGATAAACGGGGTTCTATTTTTAATATTTTCGATTCCGGCTCACGAGGTTCTTGGGGAGCATTGACTCAGATGTCGGCAATGAAAGGATTGGTTGTTAATCCGTCTGGCGAGACTATTGAATTGCCGATTAAGAACTCCTATAAGGAAGGTTTTGACGTTTTGGAATACTTCATTTCCACTCATGGCGGTCGAAAGGGAATGGCTGATACCGCCCTGAAGACGGCGACAGCCGGGTATCTGACCCGGCGCCTGATTGATGTTTGCCAGGAAATGGTCGTTCGTCATGAGGACTGCGGCGATACCAAGGGAATCTATGTTTATCGGGAAGACGAAGAAGATATGGGCAATTCTCTGGCTTCCCGGATTGCCGGCCGAATTTCTTTGGAGACCATCAAATCTCCTTTAAGCGGAGTGGAGCGGGTCAAAAAGCATGGAAAGGACGAATCTAACTCTCGACAAACTCAAAAGAAGCTGAAATCTGCCCGCTTAGACGGCAAAGAAGAAAAGATTTTAGTTAAAAGGGGGCAGTTAATTGATAAAGAGATTGCTCAGAAGATAGATGAAGCAGGTATTGATAAAGTAAAAATCAGGTCAGTTATTTCCTGTCAGGCGACTGACGGTATTTGTCAGAAATGCTACGGCTATGACTTGGGCCGTAATGAGTTGGTCAAGTTGGGCGAGGCAGTTGGCATTGTTACCGCTCAGGCGATTGGCGAGCCGGGCACTCAATTAACTTTGCGGACTTTTCACACCGGCGGTGTAGCCGGCGGTCAGGATATCACCCAAGGTCTGCCCCGAGTTGAGGAAATTTTTGAAGTTAGGCCGCCGCGGGGAAGAGCCGTTATTTCGGAAGTCAACGGACGGGTTAAAAAGGTAATCAAGAAAGGCCGACAGGTCGCTGTCCAGATAGAATCTTCGGAGGATAATGAGAAGGGTTCGACTAAAGCAGCCGGTCGGGGCAAGGGTTCGGCTCGTAAATTGACCAGTCGGACCGCTGGTCGCAAGCAACCGCTCTTAGAATACAGTTTGCCGGCCGGAATGGCTCTTTGGGTCGGTCAAGGCGACTTGGTTGCCCGAGGCCAGCAATTGAGCGAAGGCCATGTTGACTTGCGGGAATTATATAAGGTGGCCGGTCAGGAAGCGGTTCAGCGCTATATTATCAAAGAAGTCCAGCAGATTTATACTTTCGCCGGCGAAAATATTGACGATAAGCATATTGAAATGATTGTTCGCCAGATGTTCTCTCGTCTGAAGATAAAAGACTCCGGCTCGACTGACTTCCTATCGGGTCAGATAGTTGAAAAAGGGCAGTTCCAGGCGGCTAACGCCAAACTAACCAAAAAGGGCAAGCCGGCCACTGCCCAGCCATTGCTTTTGGGGATTACTAAGGTTTCTTTAACGACTGACAGTTTTCTTTCAGCTGCTTCTTTTCAGGAGACAGCCCGTGTTTTGATTGATGCCAGCGTCCAGGGCAAAGAGGATAAGTTGCGGGGATTGAAAGAAAACGTAATTATTGGTAAACTAATACCAGCCGGGACCGGCTTTCAGAAATAATCAGCTTGAGGCTGATTCAATGATTCAAGGTCTAGCCTGGCAGGTCCGGCCTCAAACTAAAGGCCTGGCCTTAAATCAATGGCTAAAAAAAACCTTAAAAAAAAGATAAAAAAAACTAAGTCTAAGCCGTCTCTTCATACTGAAACCAAAAAGAGCATCTTGGCGATAACCTGTTTTGCTCTGGCCTTGCTCAGCTTGTTAAGTTTTCTGAATCTGGCTGGCCAGTTTGGCAATTATTTTTTTCAGATTAGCCGACTGCTTTTTGGTCGCGGCTTCTTTTTTATCTCGATTATTTTCACTCTGATTGGCTTAGCAGTTTTAGCTCCTCAACTGAAGATGTCCGGCAAACGGCCGCCGGTCTATCAAGCGGTTTTTATCGGAGCTCTTCTTTTCTTGTTGAGCGTTTTAGGTATTTTCCATGTTTTGCTTAACCAGGCCGCTCCGACCAGGGCCGGCGGTTATCTCGGGTTAATCTTCGGTTATCCGTTGTTTAGATTTTTTGGTCTCTGGGCCAGTTTAATTATCCTGCTCTCTCTTTTAGCTATTTCCATTTTAGTCACCTTTAATCTTCCCTTGAGGATTCCTTTCCGGCCGACTGAGGAAGAAAAGAAAGAGAAGGCAGATTTGGCCAAGAGAGAAAGTTTTCCGGCTCCGGCTGAAGAGAAACCTGTCCGGAGCGGGCTCTGGCATAAATTCAAAGAAAGGGTTAAGGAAAAAGAGGGGAAAATTCAGGAAGAATCGGTCAGTCAGGAACAGGTGGTCGGCCAATCGGTTGGCCAGCCATCATCGGCTTTAGCCGCGGCCGGTTCGGGATTGGTCAAGGGAGTTGGCCATTCAAAGACTGATTTCAAGTTGCCATCGCTTGATTTTCTGGAAAAGGATAAAGGGCAACCGACCAGCGGCGATATTAAGGCTAATATTAATATAATCAAGCGGACTTTGGAAAATTTCGGGATTGAGGTGGAAATGGCTGAAGTCAATGTCGGCCCGACGGTGACCCAGTATACCTTAAGACCGGCTCAGGGAGTGAAACTTTCCCGAATTACCGCCTTGCAAAATGATTTGGCTTTAGCTTTAGCCGCTCATCCTTTGCGAATCGAGGCGCCGATTCCCGGTCGTTCTTTAGTCGGTATTGAAATTCCGAATCGTTCAGTCGTTTTGGTACGCCTAAAGTCTTTATTGGAGAGGCCGACCTTTGGAGAAGCTTCTTCTCTTTTGACTTTTAGTCTTGGCCGCGATGTGGCCGGAAATCCGATGTTTGCCGATTTAGCCCGAATGCCTCATTTGTTGGTGGCCGGGGCAACCGGAACCGGCAAAACGATTGCTTTGAACAATTTGATAATTAGCTTGCTTTATCGCGGTTCTCCGCGGCTGCTCAAATTTATTCTAATTGATCCGAAGAGAGTCGAGCTGGTCTCTTATGACGGCATTCCTCATCTTTTGACTCCGCCGATTACCCAGGCTGATAAAGCGATTAACGCTCTACATTGGACGGTTGGCGAGATGGAACGACGGTTTGAAACGCTCCAGGGAGCCGGCCAACGGGATATTGATGCTTATAACAAAAATCTTTCGGGCGAGAACGGTCAGTCAGAACGGCTTCCCTATATTGTTGTGGTCATTGACGAGTTAGCCGATTTGATGGCCTCTCACGGTCGGGAGGTGGAAACGGCGATTGTCCGCTTGGCCCAGATGGCCCGGGCAGTTGGCATCCATTTGGTCGTTTCTACTCAGCGTCCATCGGTTGAAGTGATTACCGGATTAATTAAGGCCAATATTACCTCGCGAATGGCTTTTCAGGTTGCTTCTCAGGTTGATTCGCGGACAGTTTTAGATATGTCCGGAGCCGAGAAACTGTTAGGCAATGGCGATATGCTTTTCTTGGCCGGAAATTCGGCCAAGCCGCGCCGTGTCCAGGGCGCTTATATCGGCGATAAAGAGGTTAAAAAAGTAGTTGAGTATTTGAGAAGTGCCAGTTCTCCGAATTACAACGAGGAACTGGCTATTGGCCGAGGAACAACGGCCGGTCGAAATTTAGGGACCGACTTGACCGATGGTGGAACGGATGACGAATTATATGAAGAGGCTCATCAGGTAATTATCCAGGCTAAGAAAGCTTCCGCTTCTTTGCTTCAGCGGCGGTTGCGAATCGGTTATGCCCGGGCCGCTCGCTTGTTGGATATTTTGGAAGAGAGAGGGGTGGTTGGTCCGGCTGACGGCGCCAAGCCAAGAGATGTCTATTTTGATGAAGGCGAGGACAGAGAATTATAAGTTGTTCTTCTCGATGCGCTCGCCTCGCTCGCTTACTCGAAGAATAATAGTATGGTTATAAAAAAATCAAAGCCTGTTGCAGACAAAAAAGAAGAACGGCAAAAAGTTTTAGAGGCGACTGTTGATGAAATTAAAGAGCGTTTTGGCGAAGGCTCAATTATGAAATTAGGCGAAGCCAGGCAGGTTGATGTAGATGTTATCCCAACTGGCTCAATCTCTTTGGATTTGGCTTTGGGAGTAGGCGGTTTTCCGAGAGGGCGAATTATTGAAATTTACGGTCTGGAATCAAGCGGCAAAAGCACTTTGGCTCTTCACTCGATTGCCGAGGTTCAGAAGAGAGGCGGTTTGGCCGCCTTCATTGACGCTGAACATGCTTTGGACCCGGAATACGCTAAAAAATTGGGGGTTAAAGTCAATGATTTGTTTATTTCCCAGCCGGATACCGGCGAACAGGCTTTGGAAATTTTGGAAAGCTTGGTTAAATCGGGGGCAGTTGATTTGGTGATTGTTGATTCAGTGGCCGCTTTGACTCCTCGGGTGGAAATTGAAGGGGAAATGGGCCAGCAGCACATCGGCTTGCAGGCGCGGCTGATGAGCCAAGCCCTAAGAAAGTTGACTGCGATTACCGCCAAAAGCGAGACGGCTGTTATTTTTATCAATCAAATCAGAATGAAGATAGGAGTTATGTTCGGTAATCCCGAAGATACGCCGGGCGGCAAGGCCTTGAAATTTTATTCGTCGGTTCGTTTGGAGTTGCGTCGGGCCGCCCAAATCAAACAGGGCGACCAAATTATCGGCAATCGAATTAAGGCGAAGGTGGTTAAGAACAAAGTGGCCGCTCCTTTTCGCCAAGCCGAGTTTGATATTTTCTATAATGAAGGGATTTCCCGTCTGGGGGATATTTTGAATAGCGGAGTAAAGTTCGGAGTGATTAGTCGAAGCGGCCCTTGGTTTAATTATGGCTCGGAAAAGCTCGGCCAGGGGACGGAAGCGGCTAAGGAGTATCTAAAAGAAAATCCCCGTTTGGTAACGGAGATTATTAAAGGGATAAGAAAAGCGTCTCAGGAACAATTATAAGGTTGTAAGGCCAGGCCTTGAAATCAAGCCCGGCCGTCTCTATTTTTTGGTAAAAGGTAAAAGGCCCATCAGACGGGCTTTTTTTATTGCTTTGGCCAATTTCCGCTGGTGTTTAGCGCAGAGACCGGTTCGTTTAGAAGACAGTATTTTCCCTTGGCCGGAAAGAAACCGACGAAGGAGGTCGTTATTCTGATAATCGATTTCTTTAATTTTTTGCTGGCAGAAAAAACAGTTCTGGGTCATATAATCTAAAAAGGGATATCTTTAAGGTCAATCTCTTCTTTTTCGTCATTAGAGGCGGTTGGTTTTTTGTCCGACTCGGACTCCGATTCTGGAGAAGAGTTTTCCTGATTGACGGGCTCTTCAGCCTCAATAATCGGAATTTCCTCTTCGGGAACATTTAATTTTTCGACCGGCTTAGTCGGTTCTTCTTTGTCACGGCTGACTGCCGAATCGGCTCGCGGTCCCATCTGCATGTTATCGGCGACAATTTCTGTCCGGTATCTTTTATTGCCGTCCTGGTCCTGCCAGGAACGGGTTTGAATCCGTCCTTCAATCAAGACCAGTCGTCCTTTGCTTAGATAGCGAGAACAAATGTCGGCTAATTTCCCGAAGGCGACTACATTGTGGAATTCAGCCGCTTCTTGTCGATTGCCGCTTTGGTCGGTCCAAACTCGGTTAGTGGCGATGCCGAAAGAGGCGACTGATTGACCGGAAGGCAGATTTCTTACTTCCGGATCGCGGGTTAAGTTCCCGGCGATGACCGCTTTATTAAAATTCATAATTTTTTAGGATATTATCCTGAGGGCCAGTAAAGAATCGAAGGTCCTTCTTGGCGTTCTTCGACTCCGCCTCAGAATAACCAAAGTTATTAATTACTCGTTTAATATTTCGTTTAGTTTTTTGTCTATTTCTTCTATCTTAACCTTTTTTTGTTTGTCGGCCATTTGTCTTTCTTCAGTCGGCTTCGGCTCTTTCTCTTCGGCCAGCGGAACTTCCTTAGCGACCAGCGGCTTAATTTCCTCAGCGATTTTCTGGTCAATTTCGGGTTTAGTTTTTGGCTGTTGTTTAGCGACGATAAAATGACGGAGAATATTATCTTCCAGATTTAGTTGCTGACAGATTTTATTAACGGCCTGCCCGTCTAAAATAAAATTTAAATTGAGATAAAAAGCCTCTTGATACTTTTTTAACGGATAGGCTAGAGTCTTTTTGAGAATTGTCTGGTTTCCGGTTAGTGAACCGCCTTTTTCACTAACCCAATCTTTAATTTTTTGGCTAATTTCTTCTACTTTTGTTTGTTCCAGAAGAGGAGAAAGTAAGCAAGTTAATTGGTATAGTTTAGTTTCTTCGGTCATAAAAGTAGCTTAACAGAGAGAGCTGGAATGGTCAAGTGGCTTCAGGGGTCCCCTGTAGTACCACAGAACACTCTTGAAAAGGACTTTCTCTGAAACCCAAGACCTTAGATTTTGAACTCAATAACGTCGCCGTCTTGAACGATATATTCTTTGCCTTCAATGCGCAAAAGACCCTTTTCTCTGGCCGTTGTCCAGTTGCCGGCTTCCGTTAATCTCTGCCAGTTAATGATCTCAGCCCGGATGAATTTTTCTTCAAAGTCGCTGTGAACAACACCGCCGGCTTGAGGAATAGCTAGTCCTTTTTTTAGGGTCCAGGCTCTCGTTTCCTGGCCGCCGGTGACGGTATAAAAAGTGATTAAATCTAAGGCCTGATAGCAAGTCTTGATTAGTTTGTCTAGTTGAGAAGATGACAATTCTAATTCCTGGATTTCCTCGGCGGTCAATTCCGAAAGCTCGGCTTCTGTTTTTAGGTCAAAGACGGTGGCTTTCGACTCGCTTTGCTTGCTCAGGCGATAATCCTTTTGTTCGTTCAAACCATAGTCCCTGAGCGAAGTGGAGTGAGTCGAAGGGTCTTGACCAGTGTTAAAAACGTAAATAACCGGTTTAGCGGTTAATAATCCTAATTCTTTGATTAAGGAGCGATTAGCCATTATTTCTGGCTGACTGACCAGTAATTTTCCTTGGTTTAATAGCTCCTTCATCTTGGTCAGCGATTCTAGTTCTTTAATTGATTTTTTGTCGCCGCTTTTAGCCTGTTTCATGACTTTTTCTAAATGGCTGTCAACTGTTTCTAAATCTTTCATAGCCAGTTCAATGTTGATAATTTCGATGTCGCGTTTGGGGTCGGGCTGTCCTTCAACGTGAGTAATTTTTTCGTTTTTAAAAACCCTGACTACCTGGCAAATAGCGTCAACTTCTCGAATCTGGGCTAAAAACTGATTGCCCAGACCTTCGCCCTGATGGGCTTTTCTGACCAAACCGGCGATATCGACAAATTCAATTGCCGTTGGGGTAACTTTTTTTGGCTTGATTACGGCGGCAATTTTTTCTAAGCGCTCATCAGGCACGGCGACCACGCCAACATTAGGGTCAATGGTGCAAAACGGGTAATTAGAAATATCGACTGATTGTTTAGTCAACGCTTTAAAAAGGGTAGATTTGCCGACATTGGGCAGGCCGATAATACCGATTGAAAAACTCATACGGCTTTAATTATATCAAAGACAAGGAAAATTAAAAGGACAAGCCTTTCGGCTTATCCCTTTCATTGATTGCCCTTCTTTTTGGTCTTTCCCTTTTTATCATTGCCTCGGTTGTTAAATTCATCCTCAACCTCTGCTACTCGTCCGGCTATTATCTCAGCAGGTCTATGTATAGCAAGCAGAACTTCTCTCATTTCCTCTTTAGAAAGAGTTTCGATCTCTTTTAGTTTTTCTTCGCATAATTTGAGAATTCGTTTGGCAAATCCGCCCAAAATCGTGGAGCCATTTCTGATAGAATCAGAGAGAATGTGAGAAATTTGTTCGTCTCTTCTGGCCAATAAGATTACTTCCCTTAGAAAAGCGAT
>CAZFBL010000010.1:0-19467 GCA_964517275.1 uncultured Candidatus Saccharibacteria bacterium | reverse complement strand
TTATCACTATTTCGCTCCCCAGCCGGAACCGGCTGAGTTACCAACAGCTGGCCAGGAAGAACCGGCCGGAGAACCAACTGACCCAACCGCTGACTGGCAGACCTATCGGAATGAGGAGTATGGATACGAGATTAAATACCCACCGGCAGGAAATGTTATTGATGTTGGGCAAAAAGAAATAGAGATTCCTAATTTTTGTATTAATATAGAGATTGAAAAAGATGGATGCTATATTGCTATTGATACTAGTCATATATATCCCCCAGATATAAATTGTCTTTTTAGGTACGATGGATTAACAAAGAATCCAGAATTCGAAAAGAGAGAAGAAGAATTTTCCCTTAGCGGAGCATATCCCTACACGGCTAAAATAAATGAGGAAATAGAAGGCGATATTCATCTTGGGACAATAGCAATTTATAAAATATACACAGATGCTTCCGTAAGACCAATAACTATTGTAGGATCTTGCAGAAATTATAATAAATCGAATGAAGCCTTTCTAAAACGTATTATCGCTTCTTTTAAGGGGACAACAGAACTGTCAGGTCGTTGGAAGACCTTTTGGAATGAAAAAGATGGATATGAAATAAAATATCCAGATAATTGGACATTTATACCTCCGGAAGCAAAAGGAGGTCCAACCCTTGTTTCTTCTCGTCCCGAAGTAAGTCTAAATCGTTGTGGCACTACTGATCCAAATAACCAGCTTGAAATATTTTTTGGTATAGATTCAAATCCCGAACAGTTAGATATAGA
Source organism: uncultured Candidatus Saccharibacteria bacterium (assembly GCA_964517275.1). Taxonomy (GTDB): domain Bacteria; phylum Patescibacteriota; class Minisyncoccia; order Portnoybacterales; family UBA2143; genus CAYXST01. Next base: position 18,708 of record CAZFBL010000010.1, on the reverse strand, counting down.
TACTTGGTGCACAAGAGAATTCAGCGAGTTTCTTTCAAAGAAAGAAAAAAATATTGATGGTGTCCAGGCTGTCGAGATTGAATGGGGTACAAGAGACGAAATCTCAAGGAATGAAGGAAAATGTGTCTGTATACCTAAAGAAAATGGAGATATTGTGATTATTCGTGCAATACCTCTTAAGTCTGGGCATATGGAAAACTTTAACCAAATCCTCTCCACTTTTAAATTCATTGACTAATGTTGGAAATTCATAATTTTACCCAGAATGAAATAGACGAGAAATTGTTTCGAAAAACGGCTGAAATTGTCTTAAAAACTGTTGGGGTTAAGGATAAGACAGAAATCAGTTTAGCTATTGTCGGCGACGGCCGGATGAGAAAATTGAATAAAATCTATCGGGGAAAAAATCGGGTCACTGACGTCTTAGCTTTTGGCGATAAAACAGTTTTGCCTTATTTAGCCAAAGCCTTTCCTCGTTTGAAGAGAGGTCGAGATATTGAATTTATTGAACCACCGGACAAGATTAACCGGTTGGGTGAAGTTATTATTTGCTATCCCCGAGCTAAGAAACAAGCTAAGCGCTTAGGGCATCTCTTAAAAAAGGAATTGACCATTTTATTGATTCATGGGATACTTCACTTACTGGGCTACGACCATGAGCAAAACGAACAGGAAGCGGAAGAGATGAAGGCAATGGAAGAAAAAATATTAAAAAAAGTGAATTATGGCTAGAGAAATTATTAATGTTGGTTTAGACGTCGGTAGTTGTTTTATCCGAACAGTAGTTGCTAAAGTTAGAGCCGACCAGACCAAACCCCAGATAATTGGCATTAGTCAAGTGCCTTCTTTCGGCCTGCGTCGGGGAGTGGTTGTTGATATTGAGGAAGCAGTTAAAAATATCAGTCAGTCTATTCAGGAGGCCGAGCGAACCAGCGGTCTTTCCATTGAACGAGCCTATATTAGCTTGAGCGGTAATCATGTTACTTCCCGGACTAGTAAGGGAGTGGTTGCCGTCTCTCGAGCCGATGGCGAAATCTCTCGGGAGGATGTTGAACGGGCGATTAGCGCCGCTTCGGCCATTTCCATTTCTCCCAACCGTGAAATTATTCACATTATCCCCCGTTCCTTTACGGTTGACGACCAGGTTGGCATTAAGGACCCGGTTGGCATGAATGGAGTTAGGTTGGAAGTGGACGCTTTAATTATTGAAGGGGCTACTCCCTTTATTAAAAATTTAACCAAATGCATCTCCGAAGCCGGCTTGGAAGTGGAGGGACTGGTTTTGGCTCCGTTAGCCGCTTCGCGGGCCGCTTTGACCAAACGTCAGAAAGAATTGGGTGTTCTGGCTTTAGATTTAGGCGGCGGGACGGCCAGCTTGACAGTTTTTGAAGAGGGCGATATTATTCACAGTTGTATCTTGCCAGTTGGTTCTTCTCATATTACTAACGATATCGCTATTGGCTTAAGAAGCGATATTGATTTGGCTGAAAAAGTTAAGTTGGAGTACGGTTCAGCTCTGATTTCGGAGATTAATAAGAAGGATGTGGTTAATTTGTCTAAATTAGCTAATCAGGAAAAAGGAGTTATTCCGCGTATCCAAGTAGCTGAAATAATCGAGGCTCGTTTAAGTGAAATCTTCGAGCTAGTTAACAAAGAGTTAAAGAAGATTGACCGACAAGGATTGTTGCCGGCCGGGGTCGTTCTTTTGGGCGGCGGAGCAAAGATGCCTGGTCTGGTTGATCTGGCTAAAGAGGGGTTAAAGTTGCCGGCTCAGATAGGCTTTCCCTTGGAACTGGAAGGGATTGTCGATGAAGTTGATGACCCGGCCTTTGCCACGGCTGTTGGATTGGTCTTTTGGGGGATGAACGAACAACAGTTTAAAAGTGGTCGTCTGCAAAGTATTCCCTTGGGGCGATTCTCGGTTCTGCCAACGGTTAAAAAAATTAAGGGCTGGTTTCAGGGATTTTTACCTTAAGGGCTTGTTTTCGAGAAATGGTCTTGAAGCTAGGCTCTTGACTTAAAAAGCTTGCCTTATTAGAATAATTATGCTAGTTTGGTAAGAAATATTTTAGAATCTTTAGTAACAATGGGGAGGGTTAACAGCTCCTCATTGTTGTTTAATGATTCATTTAAATAATCATATGGCTCAAGTAAAGCCGGAGGTAGAAACTTTTGCTAAAATTAAAGTGGTCGGCGTTGGCGGCAGCGGCGGCAATGCTATTTCACGAATGATGAGCTGTAAAATTCACGGAGTAGATTTTGTTGCTATCAATACCGACGCCCAGGATTTACATCATGTTAATTCACCCGAAAAGCTCCATATCGGCAAGAATTTGACTAGAGGATTGGGAGCGGGAATGAATCCGGAGCTGGGCCGTCAGGCAGCCGAGGAGAATCGCGATGAGATTCATCAGGTGGTTAAAGGCTCTGATATGGTTTTTGTCACCTGCGGTATGGGCGGCGGCACCGGAACCGGGGGTAGCCCAGTCATTGCTGAAGCGGCCCGTGATTCAGGCGCTTTGACGGTCGCCGTGGTCACTAAACCGTTTGCTTTTGAAGGACTGCAGCGGATGAGAATTGCCGAGGAAGGTCTTAACCAATTACGCGATAAAGTTGATACTCTAATTACTATTCCTAATGATAAACTTCTTTCGGTAATTGAGAACAAAACTTCTCTAATTGATGCTTTCTCGGTTGTTGACGATGTTTTAAGACAGGCCGTTCAGGGTATTTCTGACTTGGTGGTTACCCCAGGTATTGTTAATGTTGATTTTGCCGACGTTAAAGCGATTATGGAGAATACTGGTTCCGCTCTGATGGGTATTGGCCGAGCGACTGGCGAGGACAGAGCTATTGAGGCGGCTAAAACAGCGATTAATTCGCCTTTGTTGGAGATTTCTATTGACGGAGCGAAAGGAGTTCTCTTTAATGTTAGCGGTGGACCAGACCTGACTATGTCAGAGATTAACGAAGCGGCCAAGATAGTTGTTGAGTCGGTTTCTCCGGAGGCCCGAGTTATTTTCGGGGCGGTCGTTGACGATAGATTGAAAAAAGGCGAGATTAAGATTACTGTTATTGCCACCGGCTTTGACGAAGTAGCCAGAAGAACCGGTGAGCCAAAAATCCAGGATATTTCGCCAATTAATCAAGTTGAAGAGAGGACAAAAAAGCAAGTTGACTTTAAGCCTAAAGAGGCCGAAGAACCGGAAAATGAATGGGATATCCCAGCTTTCATTAGAAGAAAAATGAAATGATTGTTTTTTAAATCCGTATCCTGAGCTTGTCGGAGGACTCAATTTAGTAAAAATAGTCAATTTTAATAATCATAATAATCATAAAAAGATAGGCCATCCAATTTTGGATGGCTGTTCTTTTGGACCGGTTTGACCAGCTTTGCTGATTAAGGTAAAATAGAATGGTTGTTGATAAATATAAGGGGGACTGATTAAGAGCAGTCTTTTTTAAAAGACCGTTTGTTGGCCAGTCTCTTAACAAAATGGTTAAGGCTAAAATTGATAAAATCACAAAGAGAGATGGACGAATAGTTGATTTTGAACAAGATAAAATTACACAAGCCATCTTTAAATCCTTGTTGGCGACTAACCTGGGAGGGCGGAAGGAAGCCAGAAGACTTTCCGATAAGGTAGTCGAATTAATTAAGCAGCGTTTTAGAAAAGACAGAATACCCAAAGTTGAGGAGATTCAGGATATTGTTGAAATGGTTTTGATGAAGGAGGATTTTATAGAATCGGCTAAGGCCTATATCCTTTATCGTAAGGAGCACCAGAGGGCTAGAGAAGAAAAGGAAAAAGTTTTAGGTGGTCAGCTTACTCAGCTGCCTTTAACCTTAAACTCGCTAAAAATCTTAGCCGGTCGCTATTTGAAAAGAGACCCGAAGACGAAGAGGATAATTGAAACTCCAGAAGAAATGTTTGAACGAGTGGCTCGGGCGGTGGCTGAAGTGGAGAAAAAATACGGTAAATCGGCTAAAGAGATAAAGAACTGGCAAGAAAAGTTCTATCAATTGATGACCAATTTTGAATTCCTGCCAGCTGGCCGGACTTTGACTAACGCTGGAACGGCCATGTCGGTTATCTCCAACTGTGTTGTTTTACATATTGAGGACAGTATGGACGATATTTTCAAAACCCTGCGCGACGCCGCTCTTCTCCAGCAGAGCGGTTCAGGAATTGGTTTTCCCTTTCATCTGCTCAGGCCAGCCGGCTCGTTGACCAAAAGGACCCAAGGGGTAGCCTCCGGACCGGTTTCTTTTCTGCAGGTTTACGATAAAGCCTTTGGGGTAATTAAACAACAGGGCCGGCATGGAGCTAATATGGCAGTGATGAGAGTGGACCACCCGGATATTCTTGATTTTATCCACGCCAAGGACCGAGAAGGCGAATTAACTAATTTCAATATTTCTGTCTCGCTGACCGATAAATTTATCGAGAAAGTCAAGGCTAAGTCAGAAGAACCTTGGCTCTGTCAAGTCAAAGGCAAAAATCTTTTGCCAAGGAGAATAGTCAGAGACCGTTATGGACATGTTACCCAGATTCAAGAGATAAAGATTACTCCCGGAGAAATTATGGCCGAAATCGCTAACAACGCTTGGATTAACGGAGAACCGGGTATAATTTTTATTGACCGGGTCAATAGAAGCAATCCGCTGCCCGGTTTAGGCAGAATTGAGGCCAGTAATCCATGCGGCGAGCAGTTTTTACACGATGGCGACGTCTGTAATTTAGGTTCTATTAATCTTGATAAGTTTGTCCGCGACGGTAAAATTAACTGGCCCAAGTTAAAGGAGGCGACTAAACTGGCTACTCGGATGCTTGATAATGTTATTGATATTACCGAATTTTCTATATCCCGGACTAACCAAGTCTTTCGAAAGAATCGGCGAATCGGTATCGGCATTATGGGTTTTGCCGATTTCCTTTTCCAATTAGAGGTTCCCTATAATTCGGAAGAAGGATTCCAGACCGGCGAGAAAGTGATGAAGTTCATTAATCAGACCGCCCATCAGACTTCTCAAGAATTAGCTAAAGAAAAAGGAATTTTTGACAATTACCGATTGAGCATTTGGGCCAAAAAGAAAGTCAAGATGCGCAATGCCGCTTTGACCTGTATTGCCCCAACCGGGACTATCTCAATGATTCCAGAAGTTTCTTCCGGCGTCGAACCTTACTTCGCCTTGGCTTATTCCAAAAAACAGGTTATGGGTGATGAGGAATTTCATTATGTCAACCATTATTTGGAGAAGAAACTTAGAGAAAAAAGATTATACACTCCTGGAACAGTCAATCGGATTTATCAAGAGGGGACCATCCAGAATATTAAGGAAATTCCGAAGAGCATTAGGCGGGTTTTTGTCGGAGCGATGGATATTAGTCCGGAGGACCATATTAAAATGGAAGCCGCCTTCCAGAAAAATTTGGACAACAGTATTTCCAAGACGGTTAATCTGCCTAATGAGACAACCCGGTTTGATGTAGAAAAGGTAATTCAATTGGCCTGGCAGGCAAATTGTAAGGCTTTTACCGTCTATCGAAGCGGTTCCCGGGAGAAAGAAGTTTTGACTACTAAGAAAAAAGCTTCTTCAGACACTTGCGAGTCGTGCGAAGGAAAGACCAATACTCCTTCGGTCCTTTTAGGAGACTCTACTAAATAAATTATGCTCCAAGTTTATAGCGGTCAAGGCAAAGGCAAAACGACAGCCGCTTTGGGATTGGCTCTGCGAGCAATCGGGGCTGGCCGGAAAGTTTTACTAATACAATTCTTGAAAGACGGTCGCAGTTCGGAAATTAAAGCGATTAAGAAATATTTGCCCGCTTTGGAAGTGAAGACTTATGGCCGGCCGGTCTTTGTGACTAAAAAGACTTTGGAAGATAAGGATTATCAGTTAGCCCAAACCGGTTTGGATGTTGCCAATGAGGCGGTCAAGAACAGAGCATACGACTTAATTATTCTGGACGAAATAAACGTAGTGGTTGAGATGAATTTGCTGAAAAAAGAAAAATTACTAGATTTGATAAAAAAAACTCCCAAGAAAATAGACCTGGTCTTAACTGGTCGGGGAGCCAAAAAGGAAATTATTAGCCAAGCCGATTTATTCACCGAGATGAAAGAAGTTAAGCATTATTTTAGACAAGGTTTGAAAGCTAGAAAAGGCATTGAGTATTAGATGTCTAAGTCAAAAATTATTCCTCTTTTGTCTTTATCTTTTATTATCGGCATCCTAATTGATTCGCTAGTTAAAATTCCCCAGTCGGTTTATTGGGGAATTTTTATTGGTTCTTTTTTTCTGGTTATTTTCTATTTTAAGTCGAGGAGGCTGGCTCTGTTCGGCTTTTGTTTATTAATTTTAGTTAGTGGCCTCTGGAGGCATCAAATAGCCGCTCAACCGGTCGGCTTGGAAAAACTGGAACAACATTATGAACAGATAATTGCTTGGTCAGGACTGGTTGTTAGTGAGCCGGAGCAGAGGATCGGCCAGCAGAAATTTGAGTTTAAGACCGAAGATATCCCCGGCCGGATTTTGGTTACGACTAAACTTTATCCGGAATACAACTACGGCGACCGATTAGAGCTCAGCGGAAAACTGAGAGAGCCAGCTGTTTTTGAAGATTTCGATTATCGCTCCTATTTGGCTAAAGATAAAATCTATTCGGTTATTTATTCTCCCCAAATTAATCGCTTGGCCGAAAAACAAGGACCCTGGTTCAGACAAATAGTTTTTAATTTTAAAGACAAATTGAGACAGGTTATCAACCAGACTCTTTTACCGCCTCAGGCCGATATTCTCAAAGCTGTTTTTTTAGGCGACAAATGGGGACTTTCTGAATCGCTGAAAGAGAAACTAAACGCGACTGGGACTCGTCATTTGGCGGCTATTTCCGGTATGCATATGATTATTATGTCCCAGCTTCTTCTTTTCTTTGCTTTGGCGATAGGTCTTTGGCGGAGCCAGGTATTTTATTTCGTCCTATTTTTTCTAATCGTCTATATTTTGATGATAGGGGCGCCTCCTTCGGCCGTCCGGGCCGGGATTATGGCCGGCTTGCTCTTACTGGCTCAAAAAGTTGGCCGCCTGCGCAACGCTGACCGGGCGGTTGTTATAGCGGCGACCGCTATGCTGGCAGTTAATCCGCTTCTTCTAGAATCAGATGTTGGCTTCCAGCTTTCTTTTTTAGCTACTTTAAGCATTATTTACTTGAAGCCAATTTTGGATAACTGGACGACCGATTGGCCTAATCCGGCTCAGTTGAAAGATATACTGACGATGACTTTGGCTGCTCAATTAGGCGTTTTACCGGTTTTGGTTTTTCACTTTGGACAACTTTCTTTTATTTCTCCCTTGGCCAACTTGCTGATTGTTCCCTTTTTGCCTTTAATAATGATATCAGGAATAATTTTAAGTTTTGGCGGTTTAATTTGGTTGTCCTTGGCTGAAATTATTGTCTGGCCAGTTTGGTTTCTGTTATCCTATTTAGTCAAAGTGATTGATTATTTGTCAGAAATCCCACTGGTCGTTTATCAATTTGAAGACATTTCTTGGTTTATTCTGCTGGTTTATTATCTAATTTTAATTATCTTAATCCAGAGACAAAAAAGCCGTCTCTTAATTCCGTAGCCCCAAGAGCTCGCTTCATAAGAATCTCTCGCTTACCGTTCTCAATTAATTGTAAGCATAGCAGACTTTCAAAAAATGTTCCGGACTAAAAGATTTATCTATTTAGCGCTAGTCTTTTTATTCGTGGCCGGCCTGTTAATTTGGCCAGCCGTTTTTAAACAACAGTCGGTCAACTCTTTAGAAGTTTATTTCTTAGACGTCGGACAAGGGGATAGTATTTTTATCGAGACGCCGGCTGGCCGGCAAGTTTTAATTGATGGCGGTCCGGATAAAGCGGTCTTGGCCGAATTGAGTCAGGTGATGAACTTTTATGACCGAACGATTGACTTGGTTGTTTTAACCCACCCGGACGCCGACCATGTCACTGGCTTAGTTGAGGTCTTGAAATATTATCAGGTCGGCTCTATTCTAAGCAGCGGTTTTCAAAAGGAAACGGCCGTTTATCGGAGATGGCGTCAGATAATCAGCCAAAAAGGCATTCGTTTGGTTTTGGCCCAGGCCGGCCAACGGATTGTTTTTCCGTCCGGTCCGACTTTAGAAATTCTTTGGCCGGAGCAAGCTCTGATCGATTCGTTGGCCCAGAAAGCCAACAATGCTTCAGTAGTCAGTCGCTTAGTTTACGAGCAGGCCGAAATTATGCTGACTGGCGATATTGAAAAAGAAATTGAACAATATTTGGTTAGTCAACGGCCGAAGGCTGAGTTAAAATCGGATATTTTAAAAATTGCTCACCATGGCAGTAAGACTTCCAGCAGCCAAAAATTCCTGGAAGCGGTTAGTCCGCAGACGGCGATTATTTCAGTTGGTCGGGAGAATCGCTACGGTCATCCGGCTTCTGTTATTCTGGAACGATTAAAAGACATTTTTGTCTATCGGACCGACCGCGACGGCCGGGTTCGGGTTTCTACTGACGGAATTCAGTTTAAGATAGAAACGATTGACTAACTTGTCAATGTTTGTTTTTTTTGCTAATCTGGATTATCTAGTTTCTAATTAGTAAAATATGAAATCTAAACAAAAAGACTTTCCTTTAATCAAGACTAAAGTTAAGGGAGTAACTAAAAAATTTAATTTAGCGGACCCCGAAGAGCGAAAAGAGTATTTTCAAAGAAAGATTAGTCAGGAAATCGGCCTCTTGAAAAAACATCTTAGGCGAAATACTTTTATCGCTTACTTTCTGGGCAAGAAAAACGCCGGTAAGGGAACTTATACCAAACTGATGATGGAAATTTTTGGTCCGGATAAAATTACCCATATTTCCGTTGGCGATATTGTTAGAGCCGTTCATCAAGAAATAAAAGACAAAAAGAAAAGACAGGCCTTATCGGATTATTTATCTAAAAATTATCGCGGATATATTTCTGTCAAAGAAGTTTTTAGGGCCTTGTCCGGGCGCAACACCAAATCGCTTCTGCCGACCGAGTTTATTCTTTCTTTACTTAAAAGGGAAATAGATAAATTACCCAGAAAATCTCTTTTTATTGACGGTTTTCCCAGGGATTTAGACCAAGTTTCTTACTCTCTCTTTTTTAGAGATTTAATTAATTACCGCGATGACCCCGATATTTTTATCGCTATTGATATTCCAGAGTCAGTCATCGCCGCCCGGATGAAAAATAGGGTAGTTTGTCCCAAGTGTCAGGCGCCGCGCAGTTTGAAATTATTTCCGACTAAGCAGGTTGGCTACGACCGAAAGAAAAAAGAATTTTATTTAATCTGCGATAATCCCCGGTGTCGGGGCGCCAGAATGGTGTCCAAAGAAGGCGACAGTTTGGGTATAGAATCGATTAGAGACAGATTAACCTTAGATGGTCAGTTAATTAATAAGATTTTTTCCTTACACGGCATCCCTAAAGTTCTTTTGAAGAATTCCATCCCGGTTAATCGGGCCAAACAATATGTTGATGATTACGAAATTACTCCGGAATACAGCTATAGATTTGATTCAAAGAATAATCAAGTTAAGATAATCGAGAGTCCTTGGATAATCAAAGACGACCAAGGCCAAAAAGTTCATAGCTTGTTGGCCCCACCGGTGGTTATTAGTTTGATTAAGCAATTAGTTAATGTTTTAGGATTAAAAAATAATTAGCCGGACTATCCGCTGAGAGTTGAAATAGCGGCTGGCCGGATAACTGGGAATTAACCCGTCCTGTTTACGGGGTCAGAGTTGTGATTAGACAATTTGATAAAGAATGTGAAGCGATGACCACGACCGATATATAGACAACTAACTAGTGGAATGGTATGATGAAAACGGCTTTACTGTCCAAGATTTTTCTTTAAGATTTCGGATCAATTGTTATAGACAGGGAGTCCTAAATTAGTTAAGGCTGTGGCCTTGGCTTGCGGACACCCACTTGTGCAAAAGGCGAAATTTTAGGAAAAAACATCTTGGCAGTAAAGCCGTTTATTTTATAGTTCTTTTTTATTTAATCCGAATTTTAAAAAGGAGGAGAGAAGATGGCAGGAGTAGGCTCTAGTTTTATTCGATTGTCTAAAGGGAAGTGGTGTAATCCAGAAGGAAGTATCGAGGAAATTTCCGTGCCTGCAGATTTTTGGGTTATGGCCGAGAAAAAAAAGGGGGTTCTTTATGCCGGTTTCCGAAATGGACAGATATCTGTTTTTTTACTGGTCGGTTACAATGGGGAAGCTCCCGAAAACTACAAGAGCCGGCAGAATTGGCGCTATACAAGGATACCGGAAAAGGTAAGTTTATGCCTCTGTTATGCGCTAAGAGACGTAGCCGGTTGGGAATATGATTGGGAAAATAGCCTAACTTGGTGTTAGCTATCAGAAATTACTTAATGAAGGAAGGTTTATGAGCGATAAGCAGAAGTGGTTCTGTCCGATTTGTCGGAGTTCTAATAAGTGTTGTCGGAAAAACTGCTGGAATTGCGGCTAGCCCAAAAAAGATAATCCTTCTTGTCATCAAATCCAAAGACCTATATCATTTATCAGGTATCGTTTAGAAGGGTCAATATTAAGTACTAACTAGTGACCTTTGATAAAAAAACGCCTGGCTGTTTTACTTAGTCGGGTGTTTTCTTTTGATCGGGCTGGCGGGATTCGAACCCGCGATCCCACGCACCCCATGCGTGTGCCTTAAGCCGCTAGGCCACAGCCCGCTATCATTTTTTACTTTTGCCCATGGCCTTAATACACTTGGCGCAGGCTTTAACCCGGCGGCCGTCAGACAAACGAACCCATTGTAAGTTGGGGTATTTTCTTTTTTTGGTCGTTGGGTTATACTTACCACGAAGCTTTTTCCGAACGGTAGCGACCATTGATTTTTTACCGCAAATAGCGCAGCGTCTTGACATAATGGCTTATTCTATCACTTGGCTGATAAAATATCAAGACCGTAGAGAAATTTTGAAATAATTTTTCTTTTAGAAAAATTATATTATTAATTCAAAATTCTTCTGGCAGGTCGACTATGGAGACCTTTATTTTTTTAATTTTCCAATTAGCTATTCTGGTCATGTCAGTAGTAATTCACGAGTTCGCTCATGGCTGGATGGCTTATCAATTAGGCGATTCGACGGCTAAGTATTCCGGTCGGCTAACTTTAAATCCGCTCAAACATCTGGATTTTTGGGGTTCTTTAGTTGTCCCCCTGATGATTTTCCTTTTTTCCGGCGGCCGGGCTATTTTCGGCTGGGCCAAACCAGTCCCTTTTAATCCTTATAATCTGCGAGACCAACGCTGGGGAATAGCCAAGGTGGCAGCAGCCGGCCCTTCGGCCAATCTTTTGGTCGCCTTGGTTTTCGGTCTTTCTTTACGTTTTTTGCCTGACCAATTATTTTCAGCCAGTCTAGTTCAGATTATCAGTTTGATTGTTTTTCTTAATCTTCTCTTGGCTGTTTTCAATTCCATTCCCTTACCTCCTTTAGACGGCTCCAAAATCCTTTTTGCTTTTCTGCCTCATTCTTGGAGGAATTTGAGAATCTTCCTGGAGCGCTATGGTATGTTCATTCTGCTTTTCTTTATCTTTTTCGCTTTCCAGTGGATTCTGCCTTTAGTTTTTTCAATCTATCAGCTGATTATTGGTATTCCTCTTTAAACAAGCGTTACTTTATGATGTTAATAAGCTAAAGTCTTCCCGAAATTTCTCAAAGCTAATATTTATAACAAAAACCCTCTAAAATAGAGGGCTTTTTGTTCTCAGGCAGAGAGCATTACTAGAGAGTATTATTTCCTCTCTTCCAATTTTAATTTCAATATTCCTACTTTATCCCCCCGCAGGATTTTGACTTCAACCGTATCGCCCGGCTTGGCCTTGTGAATTAATTCCTGAAGAGGGTTTTTGTCAGTTATTTTAACCTTGTTAAATTCTAAAATAACGTCTCGTTCCATTAAACCGGCTTTATCAGCTGGACTTTCGGGAACAACAGCCGGCTCGCCGCTACCCGGCTCTCGAATGATTAAAGCGCCGTAATCAACCGGTATATTAATGTTAAATCTTTGTCGGAAAGATTCCTGGAGATTTTTGTTAATTGGAATATAGCGGACACCCAAAAACGGTTGGATAATTCGGCCGTGTTTTTTCAGGTCCTGGAGGTCTTTCTTGGCATTATTAACCGGAATGGCAAAACCGATATTTTGAGCGCCCATAACGATAGCGACATTGATAGCTATAACCTTGCCGTCTAAATCGACTAAAGGACCGCCGGAATTGCCCGGATTGATAGCAGCGTCAGTTTGGATTAGTCCTCGCAGAGAAGCCGATTGGCCGGAAATGCCGTCGTGGGCGGTGATAAATCGACTCAGCCCAGAAACAACTCCGGTCGAAACGGTGTTGCGAAAAGTGCCCAGAGCGTTGCCGATAGCAATTACGTCCTGGCCTAATTCCGCTTTAGTAGAATCGCCCAGTTCTAAAACCGGAAATTTTCGGCCTTTGGCGTTTTTGATCTTAATAATAGCCACATCGTTGACCGGGTCGCGAGCCAGAATTTCGGCCTGGTACTCCTTTTCATCAGTAGTTGTTATTGTATATTCAACATTAGGCGAGACAATGACGTGGCGATTAGTTAAAATAATCCCTTCAGGGGAAACAAAAAAGCCGCTGCCGCCGCCGATCTTAACCTTTTGACGTCCCTCTTGTCGGTATTGAGGAACTGGCTGACCATAGGGGCCAAAAAGTTCGTCAAAAGGCTGAATATAGTATTTTCTGATCTTGGGAAGATCTTTGCTGATGGTAATACTGACAACAGCCGGGCTTATTTTTTTAACCACTTCAACGGCTGGGGATTTTTGAGCCATGATTATTTTCTCCTTAAAATTTAATCTCTGAGCTTGTAAGAATTAGTCTCCAAGCTTGTCGAGGAGTTAATTTTTAAATAAGATTACTTACATTATATTTCATTGACTACCTTTAGTCAATATTATATCATTCTATTGTATCAAAAAGGTTAAAATTGTAAAATATTCTTAAGCCCTCGTAGTTCAACGGATAGAACAGGGGCGTCCTAAGCCCTTGATGTGGGTTCGACTCCTACCGAGGGCGCCTGAAGGGTAGACAAGGGGCCCATGGCGCAGTTGGTTAGCGCGTTAGTATGGCATACTAAAGGTCGAGGGTTCGAATCCCTCTGGGTCCACCGAAGTATTGCCGAGGTAACTCACCGGTAGAGTGTTTCTCTGAAAAAGAAAAAGTAGTGGGTTCGACTCCCACCCTCGGCACCGAAACGCGGGTGTCGTATAGTGGTTATTACATGGCGTTGCCAACGCTAAAACGGCGGTTCGACTCCGCTCACCCGCTCACTTTTAATGAGCGAGGCTTATCCTAAGACGGTCCGCTCAAAAATGTCCGAAAATAGACAAAAAACAGAGATTCCGAGAATCAGCCAAAACTATTGACAAATACTTTATAGTATGCTATTATACAGAAAATCCCTAAAGGGGGTTTTTTGATTACCGAAAATATAATATGTATACTAATCCTGGTATTTCCGTTTCTTTGACTTTAGCTAGCTTGATTTACCATCTGGTTTTTCCTCAATCGGCCTTAACTGCTTTAAGTTTAGGCCAGGAACAGAAACCCGAATTGGCTTTGACGCCGGTTGACGGTTTGGTTACTCTCCAGGGCCAGGCCTTGGTCCAGTCAACTAACCCTGATACGCCGGTAGTTACTAGTCAATATTGGGTACCGGTAACCGCTTATTCCAGTACTCCCGACCAGACCGATGCCACGCCTTTTATCACCGCTTCCGGTTCTCATGTTCGGGACGGAGTGGTTGCTTGTAACTTCTTGAGGTTTGGAACTAGAATCCGCTTCCCTCAATTATATGGAGATAAAATCTTTATTGTTGAGGACCGAATGGCTGTTCGGAACAGTCATAAGGTAGATATCTGGTTCTCCAGCCGTCAGCAGGCAAAAGAGTTTGGTCTCAAAATAGCTAAAGTAGAGATTCTCGGAACATAAAAAACCCCGTCATTCGACGGGGTTTTTTATGTGTGCCGCGGGTGGGACTCGAACCCACATGGACGAAGTCCACACGATTTTAAGTCGTGCGCGTAAACCAATTCCGCCACCGCGGCTTGGAGGTCACGACCGGATTCGAACCGGTGTAAACGGTTTTGCAGACCGTTGCCTAACCACTCGGCCACGTGACCTTATTTTCACTCTACCATCTTTTTGAGAAAATTCAATCTTTCTTTATTTTCTCCAAATCACCCAAAATTTCCTCAATCCGTTTCGATTTAACCTCGGCTTGGTCAATTTCAAAAATAATTTTAGGAACTGTTTTCATGGTCAGTTTTTCGTTAAGTCCTTGCTGTAGTTGAAAGATATTTTTCTTTAAAATTCGCAGAGCCTGTTCTCCTTTTTCGGTCGGCATGATGCTAATTTTTATTTTAGTCTGGCTTAAATCAGCGGCCGTGGCGACTTCGGTGATAGTAACCAAAATAGAGCCGAAATCAATCTCCTTTAGAAGTAACTGGCCAATTTGCTCTTTAATCAGTTGGTTGACCCGTTGGATTCGTTGAGACATCGCTATAGCTCTCTTTTTTTTATTTCTTCTTCGTAAATTTCCAGAATATCTCCCTTTTCAATGGCGGTTGGAGTCTCTAGAAGAAGACCACAGTCTTGTCCTTTGACCACTTGGTCGACATCTTTCTTATCACGTTGCAGTTGAATTAATTTAGCCCGGCCTGTCTTTTTATCCTGGCGGCTGATTTCGATTGAACCGCCTTTTTTGACCAGCCCGTCGGTTACCCGGCCGCCGATAATCTGACGGTCTTTTTCCTTTCGGAAAAGAGCAAGTACCTTAATTCGGCCAATAACATTTTTGATAGTTTCTGGTTCTAAAAGCTTGGCCAATAGTTCACGAACAGCCTGGATTAGTTCATAGATTACCTCGAAACTTAAGATTTTGATTTTCTTTTGCTGAGCTAGTTCCCGGCCAGCCGAGCTGATTTTTAGCCGAAAAGTGACTATTTTAGCTTGAGCTGATTCAGCTAGTTTAATATCTGATTCATTAACTTCACCGACTTCCGCTTTCAAAATCCTTAAAGTGACTTCTTCGCTGGGAATGCTTTTGAACGATTCTCTAATCGCTTCCAGGGAACCTTGAACATCTGCCTTCAAGATTATATTTAAAACTTTTTGGCTTGGTTCAAAAACGAAGACCTCTTTTTCTTCCTTTCGCTTAATTGCTTTTTTGGCGATTCTGGCTTGAGCTTCTTCTGGGCCGTCAAAGACGAAGAATTTTTCACCGACTTGAGGGACTTGGTCAAGACCGGTAA
The DNA here is from genome assembly GCA_964517275.1 of uncultured Candidatus Saccharibacteria bacterium. Taxonomy (GTDB): domain Bacteria; phylum Patescibacteriota; class Minisyncoccia; order Portnoybacterales; family UBA2143; genus CAYXST01. Next base: position 3,329 of record CAZFBL010000010.1, on the reverse strand, counting down.
TGACAATCGGACTGGAGGCGGTCGCTTTTTCTATTGGTTGCCGCTGGAAATCCTCCATTGTTTTTATTCGACCGTAAGCTGAATCGGTCCCAACGATATCTTTATTGCTCAGGGTTCCTTCCTTGATTAAGAGAGTAGCGGTTGCTCCCCGGCGTTGATCTTGATAGGCCTCAATAACTACTCCAGCCGCTGGCTGATCAGGGTCAGTTTTTAATTCTTCCATTTCAGCGACTAAAATAATCATTTCTAAGAGTCCGTCAATACCCTGGCCGGTTTTAGCTGAAATATTAACCGAAGGGATTTGTCCGTTTAAAGATTCGACAACTAAATCATGCTTAGCCAATTCTCCTTTAACTTTTTCCGGCTGAGCTTCTTTTTTGTCAATTTTATTTAGAGCGACAATAGTCGGCAGACCGCTTTTTTTAATATGCTCGATAGCTTCTTCGGTCTGCGGTTTAACTCCTTCTTCGGCGGCGACAACCAAAACAGCAATATCGGCTACTTTGGCTCCTCGCGAACGAATAGCAGAAAAGGCCTCATGGCCGGGGGTGTCAATAAAGGTAATTTTTTTGTCCTGGTGTTCTATTTGGTAGGCGCCAATATGCTGGGTAATTCCGCCGGCTTCTTTTTCGGCTATCTTTGTCTCGCGGATGTGGTCTAAAATAGAAGTTTTACCATGGTCAACATGGCCTAAAATGACCACCACCGGTGGTCTTAGCTGAAGCTTGTCAGATTGTTTGGTTGTTTTTTTAGGCATATTGATATCATTGTCAGGAGCGTAGCGACGAAGCAATCCCGAGTAAATTCCAGGGGGTACTTCGCTTTGGTCAGAATGAACGTTTTATAACTAAATCATAGATTTAAGTAAAATAGTCATTTTTTTGCTCCCGCTTTTTTTAATACCTCTATTTCTTCTGTAGATAACGGATATTCTGATTGGCCGGCCTTAATTGGCTTGCTGTAGATTCTGGTTCCTTCACGGGAATAGAGACTGGAGATGACCAATCCGTTGTCTTTTGAATCAAGCAGGGCAATGGCAAAACTTTGGTCGCCGCCCGTTTCCTTAAATGGATTAAACCTAATGACGCCGACCCGTTGAATGCTTTGTGAGGCCATTTTTTCCAAGGCCTGGGAAGATTTAATCAATTTTTTAATCTCGCTTTCCGATTTTTTTAATCGTTTAATCTCTTCAAAAAGGACTCCCTCTAAATCGGTCGCTTTCTTGCCAGCAAAAAACATTTTCAGTTTTTTCTGAACCTGCCAAAGGTTGAAGTGGAGAAATAAAATCCAAACTAGCAGCAGAGCGAATCCGGTCAGAAAAAGAAAAAAAATTGGCTGGTCAACTAAAAGGTCAAACATTATCTTTAATGTTATTTTTATTTTTAACAATACCTATTTGGTGAAGAAAACAATCTCTTTTTTATTTACCGCTCCTTCACTGACTGTAATCTGTTCAGATTCTGGGGCGATTAAATTTTCTGGGAAATTAGCTTGGTTAAAATAGATAAGATAGGTTCCCGGCTGAACGTTAAACTTGGCTATCCCACTTTCATCAGTCAGAGCAATTCCACCGACCGGGGGCGGTCCTGGCTCTTCAGCTAAATCAATCTCCAGGTTGGGGACCGGTGTATCAACTCCGGCCATTTTAGCTGTTACCGTCAGTTGAGTGTCGCCCTGAATGTTTTCCTCGCTCTCAATTTTTGAGAAAATCTTATCAAAGGGAAAGAAATTGCCCAAGACGTAACCGATAACCAAACAAATTACTATCGATAAAATTAAGGTTATTTTTTTCATAATTTCGTTAATTTATTCTTTTTCAAATTATTTGGTTCTTTTTTAATAATATTGTTTTCAGGTTTTTTATAATTGTATTTATTAAAAATTTTTTTTCTGGCCAGATTTATCGCTTTTTCCATATCTACACCCAACTGATTGGCTAATCGGCAGAGACCGAAAAACAAGTCGCCGAACTCATTGACAAATATTTTTTTGTTTTCTTTAACAAATTTTATCCGTTCTTTTTCTGATTTATATCTAAGATATTGGGAGATTTCAACCAATTCTTCGTGCAAATGGTCGATTTTATCAACATTGGGAATATCCGGCCAGCGATTACGTTTAGCGAATTTTTTTACCAACTGCTGAGCTTCTTTTATTTTAGTTATTTGTTTTTCTTTCATGTATGATAGCGGAGAGGGTGGGATTCGAACCCACGGTCATCCAAAGACGACAACGGTTTTCGAGACCGTCCCTTTCGGCCGCTCAGGCACCTCTCCTTAATGCTTAAATTACCATTTTTAGGCGTTTTGGTCAAATTAAAAACGGCCGCTAATTCCCAAGCGGCTGTTTTGCTAAAGAATTCAGAGAAAAACTACATTTTTTTGATTCTTTGGGCTATTTTTCGGATATTTTTCTTCCAATTGCCGTCAGTTTCTATTTCAGCCAAGAAGGGGATACGGAGTTTGCGAAGAATAAATTGGCCGCCTTGTTTTGATTCCCAGCGATAATGATGAGGTGTTCTACGCCACATTTCCCGAATAGCGATGGTCGTATTTTTGAATAAATCGCGATTAGGATTGTATTTCGTTTTAATCAAGCGTTCTATCATTACATCTCTGTCGGCTGTAGTTCGAACATAAAGAACGCGTCCCTGAAACTTTTTGACTTTTTCTTCCAGGGCCTTTCTTTTTTGAGAGTCAACGAAATCACTTTCTAAAATGATATTGCCTCCTTTTCTGAGCACAGAAACGGCCGCCCGTTGAGAGATACTTCTTATTTGACCATAGTCCTGTTTTTTCTTTCTCAAAGCCACCCTAATTTCGTCAGCCGCAACAACTGTCGCGCCGGTTAATTTAGACAAATCATTGGCTAAAAGATCTCTTCCTGAGCCAATCAAGCCAACCGTGGCTACGACCACCGGCTTTTTTGTTTTCCTTTTGTTTATTTTTAACCCAGCGATAAAATTATCAGCTACTTGTTTGATTATTTTTTGGTTCTTCATCTTATTCTAAATTTTACTGTTTAGATGCTTAGTCTGTTAGCGGTAGATGACGGGGGCTTTACTCGGTTACCCGGTCGGATTTCCCTATCGTATGACCGGACGAATCACGGTGGGCGGTGGAGGATTCGGACCTCCGACCTCTTCAGTGTAAATGAAGCGCGCTAACCAACTGCGCCAACCGCCCCTGGCCCGCCTGAGGCGGACACAATCTTTATCCCTAAAACAGGTTTTGGATAAAAATTATGTGCCCAGGGCGGGACTCGAACCCGCACGCCCTTTCGAGCACAGCTCCTCAAGCTGCCGCGTATGCCAATTCCGCCACCTGGGC
>CAZFBL010000009.1:0-23381 GCA_964517275.1 uncultured Candidatus Saccharibacteria bacterium | reverse complement strand
TTTGAGGTTCGGGTTTATCCTAAAGAACACCAACCCTATTTTGAGAAAATGGATGACGATGATAAAAAACTTTTTGCCCAAGCTCTGCGGGTAGCTCTAAGCAAGATTTATAAAGGACTGAAAGACCCTGCTTACAATTTCTATATCCACACCGCTCCGGCCGATGGCGAGACCTATAATCATTATCATTGGCATTTGAGTATCTTGCCGAAAACGGCTGTCTGGGCCGGCTTTGAATTGGCGGTCGGCATTGAAATCTCAACCATCGAACCGGAGAAAGCAGCCGAGTTTTTAAGAAAGCAGTAGATTTTTAGGAAAAGGTCTGGCCTTTGTCAACCCAGCTCGTAATTATTAGTTAGTTTTGAAAATTTTAGTTGGAAAGGCCAGACCTTTTCCTATTTTCCTAATTTTGATAATTGTCTGGGCTTGTCGAAGACATAAAAAAATTTATCCTTCGACCGACTCAGGAAAAAAATTTGAGCGCAGATATTTTAACTTATTTAGGAGCTTTAATCATAGAGATTATTTCAACAACTGGCTATTTCGGCATAACCGTCCTGATGACTTTGGAAAGCGCCTGTATTCCCGTCCCTTCCGAGATTATTATGCCCTTTTCTGGTTTTTTGGTTTTTGAAGGACGTTTTGCCCTCTGGTTGGTTGTCGTCTGGGGGACAATCGGTAATTTAATCGGTTCAATCATCGCTTACCTAATTGGCTTTTATGGCGGGCGGCCTTTGTTTAAAAAATGGGGCAGATATCTTTTAATTTCAAGCGGTGACCTGGAACGAGCTGACAGGTGGTTCCGCAAATATGGTCAGCCAGCCGTTTTCTTCGGCCGCCTTTTGCCGATTATCAGAACCTTCATTTCTTTGCCGGCCGGCCTCAGCCGGATGAATTTTAAGAAATTTTCTTTTTATACTTTAGCCGGCTCTTTGCCCTGGTCTTTTGCCTTGACTTACGCCGGCCTGATTATGGGCAGAAACTGGTCGGCTCTTGAAGTTTTTTTCAAGAAATTTGATTTAGTTATCGGCGGCTTGATTATTTTCCTGATTGCCTGGTGGCTCTGGCGACATTTCAGAGAGGAATCATTGCCAGGTCGCTGAAGATGGCCTTGGCAATCGAAAAAGATCTAAAAAGGTCTGGCCTTGCCCACGAAAAAGGTCTGGCCTTGCCCAACCCAGCTCGTAATTATTAGTTAGTTTTGAAAATTTTATTTGGAAAGTTTGGAAAGGCCAGACCTTTTTCTAAAATGTTTAAGCAAAAAGCTTTCACTCTAATCGAACTCCTGGTCGTTATTGCCATTATCGGTTTATTAGCCAGTATTGTCTTGGTAAGTCTGAATAGTGCTAGGACAAAAGCCAGAGACGTCAGAAGAAAAAGCGATTTAGGACAAATAGTTTTAGCTTATGAAATGTATTATGATGAACAAGGAAGTTATGTAATACCAGGCACCGGATATCATGGAAATGGGAGTGGTTGGTTTAATTATGAAGGTGGAAGCTATCCTAAATCTATGGCTCATGGCCTTGAGGACGAAGGTTTATTTTCAAAGGCACCACGAGATCCTTCAATTTCTTCAGATAATCAGACCCCTCAGTATATGAAATACCAATGCGGGAATGGATTTTATGTTTATGCTAAATTAGAAAATCCTAGTACTGAGGATTTAGCTACCTACACTGCTTCGAAAAGTGCAGGGTGTGCTAGTCTTGATCAGTACGGAATGAATTATGCGGTGGGGCATAAATAATAAATTTATAAATTCTATGACTCAAAAGCCGTTAATCATTGCTAATTGGAAATGTAATCCGACCAGTCAAAAAGAGGCCGAGCATCTTTTTGTTGCCGTAGAAAAAGAGATTAGAAACATAAAAGATGTTGAGGTGGTTATCTGCCCGCCATTTGTTTGGTTATCTTTACCGGGCGGCTCGGCCAGAGACGGATTCGCTTTCGGCTCGCAAGATTGTCATTGGGAAAACAAAGGCGCTTATACCGGCGAAGTCTCTCCGGCTATGCTGAAAGATTTAGGTTGTCAATATGTTATTCTCGGCCATTCGGAGAGAAGAAAATACTTTCAAGAAGATGACCAGGTGATTAATAGAAAGATTAAAGTTGCTTTGAAAAATAACTTAAGACCGATTTTATGTATTGGCGAGGAAAACAGGGATACTTTTGACTCGGAGGGCCGACCGCTTAACGAAATGAGTTTAGTCGTTGGCCAGCAACTAGAGAATGACCTGGTTGATATTCCAGAGGCTAGAATTAGAGAAATAACCATTGCTTATGAGCCGATTTGGGCGATTGGCAGCGGTAATCCCTGTTCGCCGAACGAAGCGATGAAAGCTTCTCTATTTATTCGGAAGACTTTGGCTAAACTTTACGACCGGCCTAAAGCGGAAAAAGTAAAAATTCTTTACGGCGGCAGCGTGACCAGCCAAAATGCGGCCGATTACATTAACCAAGCGGCGATGGACGGCCTGTTGGTCGGAGGTGCTTCCTTGAACGCCAGCGAATTTATCAAGATTGTCGAAAAAGCGAGTCAATGATAAAGAAACTAAAAGATTTTGATTTTAAGAATAAAAAAGTCCTGCTGCGGGTTGATTTTAATGTTCCTTTGGAGAATGGACATTTGGTTAATGATTTTCGCATCCGGGCTAGTTTACCGACTATTGATTATTTAATCAAAGCGGGGGCAAAAATAATTTTAATTTCTCATTTGGGCCGACCGACTGACGCTGAACGAGAACTTAGTTTGGAAGCAATCGCCGACCATCTCTCTAAATTAATTGGTCGACCGGTTGAATTTCTGACGGATTGTTTAGCTGAACGGACAAAGAAGAAAATTAACCAGATGGGAGCAGGTCAATTAGCTCTTTTGGAGAATATTCGCTTTCAGCCGGGCGAAGTGAAAAATGAGCCATCTTTTGCCAGACGATTGGCCAGCTTGGCTGAAATTTATGTCGATGACGCTTTTGGAGTTATTCATCGGGCTCACGCCTCGGTCGTCGGCCTGCCTCAATATTTGCCCTGCTGTACCGGTTTGCTTTTGGAAAAAGAAATTGAAACTCTTTCCAGAGTTTTAACTAAGCCGGAACACCCCTTGGTTGTTATTGTCGGCGGAGCTAAGATTTCAACTAAAATTAAGGTGATTAAGAATTTTTTGGAGAAGACTGACGATTTAATTTTAGGCGGCGCTTTAGCCAATACCGTCATCAGGGCCAAGGGTTTCGCTATTGGCAAATCAGTGGTTGAAGAAGAAATGGTTGACCAAGTCAAGAAATTAGAATTGACCGATACCAAACTTCATATTCCGGTCGATGTGATTACTTCAGTTGACCCTCAAGGGAAGGCGCCTAGCCGGATTGCTCCGGTTGGTTATACCAAAGAGAAGGAAATGATTCTGGATATCGGACCGGACACATGCCAGCTTTTTAAACAAGTCATTTCGCAAGCCAGAATGATTATTTGGAACGGGCCGATGGGCCTTTTTGAAGTTGATAAGTTCTCTTCCGGGACGAAAAAAATCGCTCAGGCGGTTGCCCGGACCAAAGGCTTTTCAGTAGTCGGCGGCGGTGATACAATTAATCTTTTGGAAGAGTTGAAGTTAGTTGACCAAATGGACCATGTCTCCACCGGCGGCGGAGCGATGCTCAGGTTTTTAGCTGATCAGAAGCTGCCCGGTCTGGAAGCCCTTAAAGAAAGGGAAAGCTAAACTCTGATCTGCGAGCGGGCCGTTTAAAAACTACAAGGCCTGGCTTCTAACTAGAAGCCAGGCCTTGAGTTCCCGCATCTGTCGCAAGGTCTGGCCTACTAGGTCTGGCCTTGCGGGCCAGATCTAAAATAATCTTGAATTATTATGAAATGGAAAGTTAAACCTAGAGTACCAGCTAGTTTTTTAAAACAGTTTCCGGAATACTCTCCTTTAGTCGGACAACTGCTTTATAATCGCGGTTTGAAAAGCCAGGCACAGATTGATGAATTTTTTAATCCCGATTTTCTGGAAGACCTTCACGATCCCTTTTTGCTCAAAGGAATGAAGAAGGCAGTTAAACGGGTTCTGCGGGCGGTAGAAAAGGAAGAAAAGATAATTATCTACGGCGATTATGACGCTGATGGTGTTTGCGCCACAGCAATTTTGTTTTTGACTCTGAAAAGCTTGGGATTCGAAAACCTGGATTCCTATATTCCCGACCGAGAGAAAGAAAATCACGGGCTTAGTAAGGAATCAATTAAAAAATTGGCCCGATCAAGGGCTAAACTAATCATTACGGTTGACTGCGCCAGTCGCGATTTGGAAGAAGTTGATTTGGCTAATTCTCTGGGTCTGGATGTAATAATCACCGACCATCATGAATTAGGAGATAAACTTCCTTCGGCTGTCGCTCTGATTAATCCCTTGCGAGAAGACGGCAAATATCCTTTTAGAGATTTAGCTGGAGCAGCGGTCGCCTATAAATTAGCTTGCGCTCTTTTATCAACCCAAGGTAACAAATCAGCGGATTATCTGAGAAAATGGTTGCTTGACTTAGTCGCTCTGGCGACGGTAGCTGATGTTATGCCTCTTGTCGGCGAGAATCGGACTTTAGTCAAATACGGTTTGGCTGTTTTAGCTCAAACTAGATGGCTGGGCTTGCAAGAATTAATGAAATTGGCTCAGGTCGACATACAAATCAGTCAGCCGGCTGTAGTCGGCCAAGCTCCTCCAACTAATCTCGATACCTATACCCTTGGCTATATTCTGGGACCGCGCTTGAATGCGGCTGGCCGAATGGATCACGCCAATAACGCCCTTCAACTTTTGATCACCCAGGACAGAAAAGAAGCTAGAGAATTAGCTGAACGGCTTAATCGAACTAATTTAACTAGGCAGAGTCTAACCGATAAAATTGTTCGGGAGGTAATCAATCGTTTGGAAAAAAAGATAGTTCAAGGACAACAACCCAAGTTAATTTTTGAAGGCAGTTCTGACTGGCCGGTTGGTTTGATAGGTTTAGTGGCTGGTAGAATTTCTGGGAAGTATTGCCGGCCAACCTTTATTTATTGCGAAAAGAAAGGAGCAATTTCTGTCTCAGCCCGGACCGTTCCTCAATTTGACCTGATTGAAGCAATCGAAAGTTTAGCCTGTTTGCTTGAAAATTTTGGTGGACACAAAAAGGCGGCTGGTTTCCAGATGAAAAAAAGTAATTTAAAAAAGGTCAAAGAAATTTTTCAGCAATTGGCCGAAGAGGAATTAAAAGAGGAAGATTTAGTTCCTCAAGTTGATATAGATATGGAGTTGTCCTTGGAAGATATTAACTGGCCCAATTACGAAGCGATTCGGAAATTTGCTCCCTTCGGCCAGGCCAATCCTCAACCTAAGTTTTTGGCCAGAGAACTAGAAGTTAAAGATGCTAGAATAGTTGGCAATAATGGCAAACACCTGAAAATGGAATTAATGATTTTTGACAATCAGTCCAGTCGGGTTAAATCCTTTAAAGCAATCGGTTTTAATTTAGGCCAGTGGCAAGACAGGTTGAAGGTTGGCGACTCAATTGATATGGTTTTTGAACTGATTGTTGACGAGTGGAACGGGCACCGCGATTTACAGTTGAAAATTATTGATATAAAAGCGCTAGGTATTTAGGTCTTTCCTTAAACATTTTTGAATATGAAAATTGTCGTTTACACCGATGGTGGGGCGCGGGGTAATCCCGGGCCGGCCGCTGTCGGGGCGGTTATTCAAAAACAGGGTCAAACCCTTAAAAAATATTTCCAGTTTATCGGCCGGGCGACCAATAATCAAGCTGAATACGAAGCGGTTATTTTCGCCTTGAAAAAAGTTAAGCTGCTCTTCGGCAAGAAAGAAGCCAAAGAAATGGAAATAGAAGTTAGGGTTGACAGTGAATTGGTGGCTAAACAACTGAATCATCAGTATAAAATCAAAGAAGTGGAACTTCAGCCATTTTTCTTAAAAGCCTGGAATTTAGTATTGGATTTTGGGCAAGTCAGCTTTAGTCATCTGCCCCGTCAGCAGAATAAAGAAGCGGACAGGTTAGTCAATCAAGCACTGGACAAAGAAGAGAAAACTTCGTCTTTGCCTGGTTTTTAAATGGTCTTGACATTATCTTTTTGCAGAGTTATACTAAAAATAGCCCAAGTAAGTAGGTAGTCGCCCCGCAGTCCTGCGGGGAGGAAAGTCCGGGCACCGAATCCGTTTCAGGCGGAGGAAAGTGGCAGTGGGTAACGCCCACCGTTCGTGAGAATAGGGAAAGTGCCACAGAGACAAAACTTCTTTGCTTAAGGGGTAATCTCCTTAAGTGGGGTAAAGGTGAAAAGTGAGGGATTAAGACCCCTCTCTCCGGCGAGAAATCGTCCGGAGTGGTAAACCCTGCCTGGTGCAAGAGCAAATCCGCTTTAGGCGGAGAAAAGTAGCTCGCTTGATCCGTTAGGCAACTAATGAGACAGATAGATGACTACCCATGCTTGCCGAGAGGCAGGCAGGACAGAACCCGGCTTATAGCTTGCTTGGGCTTTTTTTATTTTTTCTTTTTTCAGGGGCAATCTGAAAAAGGCGTCTCTAAAAGGGGTGTTCCTGTTTTTATTGTCTTTAGGCTTGATTTACCCTGAAAAATCATTAAAATAAGGGCAATGAAGCGTTCCGAACTCATCTTTACGACTATATTGGTCCCGCTCGATTTTTTAATGTTAGTCGGGGCTGGACTAGTCGCTTATCTTTTACGAACTAGCTCCTGGCTGGCTCAGTATCGGCCAGTCCTTTTTAGTTTGAATTTGCCTTTTAACCGATATCTGGGCCTGGTTATCGGGGTGTCTTTTTTTCTCTTAATTATTTTTGCCCTGGTTGGCCTTTATCGGATTAAAGCCGACCGTTCTTTTCTGGACGATTTTCTCAAAATTTTAATCGCTCTTTCGGCCGGCATAATCGTTTTGGTTATTTATATCTTTCTTAGGCGGGAGTGGTTTGACTCCCGTTTTCTTATCTTGGGCAGTTGGTTAATGGCCATTTTCTTTGTCTCTTTTGGCCGCTTACTGGCTAATTGCTGGCAAAGGTATTTAATCGTGAAATATCATTTCGGCGCTCAACGGGTTTTGGTAGTCGGCCAAGATGGAATTAGCCAAAAGATTGTCCAAACTATCCAAGAGCAAACCGGCTTAGGCTATCTTTTAGTTGATAATTTGACCGACCCTGACCTGAAGAAAATTAGGACTAAAGTCAATAATCCGGGCATAGAAGAAATAATTTTAGCCGATCCCAATTGGCCGAGAGAAAAATTTTTAGAACTGGTTGATTTTTGCGAAGAGAACCGTTTAGTCTTTAAATTCATCCCTAATATTTTTCAAACTCTGACTGTCAATACTTCTATTGAGACTTTAGGCGATTTGCCGGTCGTCGAGCTAAAAAGAACGGCCCTGGATGGTTGGGGCAGGATTATTAAACGGCTAATTGATTTAGTCGGGGCCGGTCTGGGCTTATTTTTGTTAAGCCCCTTTTTAGCCTTGGTCGCTTTTGCTGTCAAATGGGGTTCGTCCGGACCAGTCTTGGTTAAATTAAAGAGAGTTAGTCAGGGACAAGAGTTTAACCTTTATAAGTTTCGCTCAATGGTTGAGAGAGCCGAGGATTTAAAGAAATTTCTATGGACCTATAACGAACGGGAAGACGGACCTTTGTTCAAGATGAAAGATGATCCGAGGATAACTAAACTAGGTCGGTTTTTACGCAAGTACCGAATTGACGAATTACCTCAATTGATTAATGTTTATCAAGGAGAAATGAGTTTGATTGGACCGCGTCCTCACCAGCCCGATGAAATCGCTCAATATCAAAGACATCATAAAAAAGTCCTGGCTGTTAAAGCGGGAATGACCGGTTTTGCTCAAGTAGAAGGCAGTTCCAATCTGCCTTTTGAAGAAGAGGTTAAATTAGATACCTATTATGTAGAAAACTGGTCCCTGCTAATGGACTTAAAAATATTTTTGAAGACTTGGGTTATTCTGCTAAGAGACCGTTCAGCTTGTTAGAAAATTTGATTTGTAGAATTTAGGAATTATCTTTCAGTCACGCAAAATTCCCCAGTGCTTGTCATTGTGAGGAGTAAACGAAGCAGGATCCATCGCTCCGCTCGGGACAGACTCCGTAATCCCGTGATATTCATTCGGGATTGCCGCGCTCGTCTGAAGGTTCGCTCGCAATGACATTATTGTTCACTCTGTCGTCTAAGGCGATGACCGTGTCCACCTCGACTTGATCGGCGAAGCCGACGGGTCGCATTTCTATAACACTGGAAAATACTTTCTGAATCTTGTTTTTCCGGATTTATTAATTAGCTTATGAAAGTTGCTTTAGTTCACGATTATTTAAATCAGTACGGAGGGGCCGAAAGGGTATTGGAAGCATTTACTCAGATTTTTCCTCAAGCGCCAATTTATACCTTACTTTATGACGAAGAAAAAACCGGCTATGCTTTTAAAAATAGGAAAATTAGAACTTCTTTTCTCCAAAAAATTCCTTTACTTAAGTCACACCATCGCCCTTTTTTAATGCTAATGCCTTTGGCTATTGAGCAATTTGACCTGTCTGATTATGATTTGGTTCTTTCTGATTCAGCCAGTTATGCCAAAGGAGTGATTACTTCGCCCAAGACTGTTCATCTTTGTTATTGTCATACGCCGATTCGCTATGCTTGGGATGACTCTCATAAATACATAGAAGAATTTGGCTATCCCGGCTTGGTCAGAAAATTTATTCCCTTTTTTATGAACTACATTCGGCTTTGGGATGAGCAAGCCGCTCAACGGGTAGATAAATTTATTGCTAATTCTCATTTTGTCGCCCAGCGGATTAAAAAATATTACCATCGAGAAGCCGAAGTCATCCCGCCGCCGGTTAAAACCAGTCTTTTTTATTTAGCCAATCAGCCGGCTCGCTATTTCTTAATGGTTGGTCGGTTTCTGTCTTATAAGCGTTTTGATTTAGCTGTCGAAGTCTTTAATCAATTGGGCTGGCCGTTAAAAATTGTTGGCGATGGCCCAGAAAGAAAAAGGTTAGAAAGAAGGGCCAAACCGAATATTGAATTCGTTGGTCTGGTCAGCGATAAAAAACTAAAAGATTACTACGCTCATTGTCAGGCCTTTATTTTTCCTCAAGAAGAAGATTTCGGGATTACGGCCGTCGAGGCAATGGCGGCCGGCCGGCCGGTTATCGCTTATCAAGCCGGCGGCGCCTTAGAGATTGTTGAAGAAGGAATAACCGGACTGTTCTTTAAAGAGCAGACTAATGATTGCCTGGCCGAAACGATCAGGAAGTTTAAATCAGTCGATTTCAATTCGCAATTAATCAGAGAAAAGGCGATGAAATTTGACCAAGAGAATTTCAAGGAGAGAATCAGAAAGGTTGTTAATCAGGTTAATTCCCGGAAGGATTGTTCTGAAGGAAGTTTTAAGACGATATCTTTGGCAAAATAAATGACTATCGGTATTGACATTCGGGTTTTGGCTCGGGGAACCAGAACTGGGGTTGAGGAATACACCCTTAATCTACTTGAACACCTTTTACCTTTAGAGCCAAAAATTAATTTTAAGCTTTTTAACAATGCCTATCATAAGGCCAGTTTAGGCTATTCGTGGTTAAACTCTAAAAATGTTCAGTTAAAGGATTTTAGAATTCCTAACCGTTTTTTATTTGTCAGCGCTCGTTATTTTAACCAGCCCAAGATAAATTGGTTGTTAAAGGGAATAGACGTCTATTTTAACCCTCATTTCTTTGTTGCTCCTGTATCGGTTGGCTGCCAAAAAATAATCACTTTTCATGATTTATCTTTCGAGCGCTGTCCTCGGTTTTTTTCTTGGCGGAAAAGAGGCTGGCAAAAATTTTTAATGAATGCTCGACAAGAAGCTCTTCAAGCCGACAAAATTATTGCTGTTTCCCAGTCGACTAAACAGGATTTAATAAATCTTTATCAAATTGAGCCGAAGAAAATAAAGGTGGTTTATTCAGGGATTGGCCGGCAATTTAAGCCGCTTGAAGATAGTCGGCTGACGAGCATTAAGAAAAAATATCATTTGCCGGACAAATTCATTTTATACTTCGGGACGATTGAGCCGCGTAAAAATATTATTGGCTTGATTAAAGCCTTTGAATTGTTGAGAAAGAAAGAAAAGATTAAATTAGTTATCGCCGGGGCTAAGGGTTGGCTTTATCAGGATATTTTTAGAACAGCCAACCAATCAAGGTGTCGTCGGGATATCATTTTCACTGGCTTTGTCGAAGAAGCTGATAAGTCATGTCTTTACAATTTAGCCGAATTTTTTGTTTACCCCAGTTTTTTTGAAGGTTTTGGTTTTCCACCTTTAGAGGCGATGGCTTGCGGAACGCCGACTATCGTTTCTAATACTTCCTCTCTGCCCGAAGCGGTTGGAGAAGGCGCTTTAATGATTGACCCTTATCAGGTTGACGAATTGGTCTGGGCAATGGAAACAGTTTTAACCGATACTGGTTTAAGAAAGCGATTGATTGAAAAAGGGATTAGACAGGCCAAGAATTTCTCCTGGCCAAAGTGCGCTCGCCAAACTTTGGAAATATTAACCGAATAAAAAAAGAGGCAGCCATATTGGCCGCCTCGACGCGGGTCGTGATTTTAGGTTATAACCTAGGCAAAGAACAAGAGTAGATATATTATCCCTGCCCCGCCAGCCATTGTTATGCAGAGGACAATTTCCATTTTTTTAACCTCTTTTTAGGGTGTTATAAGGTACTATAGAAAGGGTACTATATGGAATTCTATAAAAAGAAAAGAAGAAAGTCAAATGAAAATAGCTATTGATGCCCGTTTTTTCGGGCCTAAACAAAAAGGATTAGGTCGTTATCTCCAGAAACTGGTTGAGCATTTGGAAAAAGTTGATTTGTCTAATCAATACGTAATTTTTCTGCGCCGCGAAAATTGGGATGAATACCGGCCGAGCAATCCTAATTTTAAAAAGGTTTTGGCCGATTATCGCTGGTATACCTTTAAAGAGCAGATAATGATGCCGATAAAGATTCGACGGGTCAAAGCTAATTTGGTTCATTTTCCTCATTTTAACGTTCCGCTTTTTTACAACGGCCCTTTTGTCGTCACTATTCATGATTTGGTTCTGAGAAAGTTTCCGACTCGACGAGCTTCTACCTTGGGACCGGTCCGCTATTGGTTAAAGAATCTGGCCTATCGATTGATTATCTGGTCGGCCGTCAAGAGAGCCATAAGAATTATCGCCGTTTCCAACTATACCAAAAATGATATTTTGGACCATTTTAAGATTGACCGCCGGAAGATTGATGTGATTTACGAAGGAGCGCCCGGGGCCAACCCGAGGCGTCCTTTTTTGTATATGAGGGGTCGTTCTCTCAACCACGTCCTCGCCAAAGACGAGGTCATGGAATCTCAAGGACAATCTTCTAAGTACTCTAGGCAAAAACCTTATTTGCTTTATGTCGGCAACGCTTATCCCCATAAGAATCTGGAAAGGTTGATTTTAGCTTTCCAGGAATTAACTCAAAGAAGGAAAATAAACCTGGAGTTAGTTTTGGTCGGCCAATTAGATTATTTTTATCAACGTCTTCAAAAACAGTTTTCTAATTTACCCGGGTTAATTTTTACCGATTTTGTTCCCGATAGGGAATTGGCTTCTTTGTATCAGCGGGCCAGTCTTTACATTTTTCCTTCGCTGGGCGAGGGGTTCGGTCTGCCTCCGTTGGAAGCGATGTCCCACGGTCTGCCGGTCGTCTCTTCTCAAACAACTTGTTTACCGGAAATTTTAGGCCGGGCGGCTGTCTATTTTGACCCGGAGAATATCAAAGATATAGCCGAGAAGATTGAGCTGGTTTTTAAAGATAAAGGACTTCAGGAAAAATTGGCTCAACGAGGGCTTGAAAAGATAAAAGAATATAACTGGTTGGAAATGTCCCGACGGACTTCAAATGTCTATCAAGCTGTGGATTAAGACCAACCCGAAAATGTGATATAATATAAGCATCCTCATTGAGTAGGGCGTTTTGTTGTATGTTTAAGGGCAAAAAACATATTCTGAGTACTTTGTTTGATGTCCGGCCGGTTACCGAACGAGGCGATTTGGATATGGAGAAGATTGACCGGATAAGCAGAGTTTTAGATTTGAAGGAAAAGAAAACCAGGGATGAGGATGGACAAAGAGAAAAAGCGGTTGATACTCGTCGAGAGAAAAAGATTCCTTTGACCGAAGAACAGCCAGAGACTGACCGGGATTTGGCTTGGCGACTGTCAGTTGAGAGAGAGTCAATTGAAGGGCCGAAAGAGATGCCGACTAAAGAGGAAATTTTGGCCGAGCTCGAACAAATTGAGACATACGATAATTTACTGGCTGAAGGACAGGTTAATCTGGTCGGCCGGCCGGCCGGGAAGTCAGTTGAAAGAGATATCCCTGAATCGGCTGTCAAGCCGTCAACTTCTTCTGATTCGGAACCGGTTTCCAAGGCGGCCGATCAGAAATCGGCCGCCCGACAGCAACTCAGCGAACAGCCGCTTTCTCCTGAGATGGGAGAGTTATATTTTCCGGAGGTTGCTTCTCAAAAATATTCTTTGAGCGGCCGGTCGGCTGTTCCTTCTGTCTCGGCTTGGTCCAGACTGAAACCGGCCAGGCCTCTTTCGTCTTTCTTGCTGGCCGGTCTTTTGATTGCTCTGACTGTCCCTGGCCTGGCTTGGTTGAGCCAGGGCTTAGCGATTAAAGACAATGTTTTGAGTAGTAGTTTGACTGCTTACCAGAACCTTCTATCGGCTCAGCAGTCGCTTGAAGGAACAAATTGGCAACAGGCTATCCAGAATTTTGGGTTGGCTCAGTCAAATCTTCTTCAAGCCGAGGAAGAGATAAAAAATTTAGGTCAGTTGAATTTAGCTATTTTGGAAAAATTACCCGGCGGTCAATTAGTCTCTTCGGGGAATCATTTAATTAAAGTAGGCCAGAATTTGGCTCGGGCTGGTCAAGGTTTGGCTTCAGCCATTAATAGTTTTTCCTCCAGTAGTCTGTTTAACTTGTTCGGTTCGGTCTCTTTGGAAGGAAGCGATACTTCGGCCAGTAAGAGCGTCTTGACTGATTTAATAGCTGACAGTCAGGCTGATTTGGAACAGGCCTTAATCGATATTAGGTCAGCTCAAGAAGAATTGAAGCAGGTTGAGGCGAAATCCCTGCCGGCCGAGATTCAAGAGTCAGTTAGTTCTTTGGAAGATAAGTTGCCATTGATTGAGGAAATTTTGAGAGAACTGACCGATTACTCGGCCGCTCTTTTGGATATCCTCGGCCGCGATAATCCGCGTCAGTATTTGTTAATTTTTCAAAATAGCAGCGAGCTCCGGGCGACCGGCGGTTTTATCGGGACTTACGGCCTTTTGACCTTAGACAGAGGCTCCATCAAGGACCTTTTCATCGAGGGAATCTTTAATGCTGATGGCCAGTTACGGGAAAAAATTATTCCGCCGCGACCGATTCAAAAAATTAGCACTGCTTGGTCAATGCATGACGCCAATTGGTTTGCCGATTTTCCGACTTCAGCTGAAAAAGTGGCCTGGTTTTACGAAAAAACCGGCGGCCCGACTGTCGATGGAGTGATTGGCCTAACTCCGACCGTGGTTGAACGACTTTTGGAATTAACCGGACCAATCGCCATGCCTGAATATCAGCTGGTCTTAAAAGCTGACAATTTTGTCGAATTGGTTCAATGCGAAGTAGAAATTGATTACGATAAAAAACTTAACCAGCCCAAGAAAATTTTGGCTGATTTTGCCCCTCGCTTTATCGAAGCCATTAATCAGTTGTCGGCTGACCAGAAAAAAGAAGCTTTGACCGTTATCTTTGACTGCTTGAAAGAAAAACATATCTTAGTTTATTTCAAAGACAATTCGCTTGAGAAATTGGCCGTTGACCAAGACTGGGCCGGTCAATTATTGACTACTGAAAAAGATTACTTAAGCGTTGTTTCCTCTAATATCAATGGCTATAAGACTGACCGGGTTATCAGGGAGACAATCGAGCATCAAGCCGAGATTCAAGTCGATGGTTCGGTCATTGATACTTTGACTATTACTCGTCGGCATCAGGGCGGAGCCGGCCAATATGATTGGTGGAATCAGGTTAACGCTAATTATTTAAGGGTCTATTTGCCTGAAGGCAGCCGGTTAATCTCGGCTGATGGTCAGACCCGAGAAACCTACCAGCCGCCGATTGACTATCAGGAGCAGAGTTTTCAGGCCGACTCCTTGGTTGAGTCGATTGAAAGTAAAATGAGAATTGATTCGCAAACAGGCACTCGTATTTTTGAAGAAAACGGCAAAACAGTTTTCGGCAATTGGCTCTATGTCAGTCCCGGTCAGACCGTTAAACTGACTTATCGATATGAATTACCCTTTAAAATTAACTTGACCAAATCAAGCGATAGCTATAGTTTATTAGTTCAGAAGCAGTCAGGCAGTTCAGGCAGTCAGTTCAGTCATCAGTTGAACTTTCCGGCTGATTGGCAGATTTCCTGGCAATACCCGGACCATGCCAGTCAATTAGCTAATAGCTGGCAGCTGAAAACCGACTTAAGTCTAGACAGATTTTTAGGAGTAACCTTTGAGTTCTAGATAGGAGTAATTTCAAGGGTAATGATTTTAGGCTCAGTAATATATTTTTCAGCTACCGCGAAATTTCCCAGCGAGAAATTTCGCTGCTGCGGATTGCTCGCTCCTCGCCTATGGCGAGACCATGCCCGCTCGCAATCCGATGCCGCTGAAAAATATATTACTGAGCCTGATTTGGCCAATGATTAAATCATTTCTCAATAATCAATCAAAAACTATTGCCGCGGCCGCCGTTATTTTGGGAGCGGCTTCTTTGATTAGCCGGTTGCTAGGCCTTTTTCGGGACCGGATTTTGGCCGGCCGTTTCGGGGCCGGCGACCAATTGGATATTTATTACGCCGCTTTCCGGATTCCTGACCTAGTTTATTCTTTATTGGTTTTGGGCGCTATTTCGGCCGGTTTTATTCCGGTTTTTATTAGTTACCTTCAGAAGGATAAAAAAGAGGCCTGGTATTTAGCCAACAGTATCCTTAATTTGATGGCTCTCTCTTTAATAGCCGTTTGCGCTCTTTTAATAATTTTCACTCCCTGGATAATCAAATTAGTCGCTCCCGGCTTTTCTTCAGATAAATTATCTTTAACCGTTCAGTTAACCAGAATCATGTTTTTGAGTCCCTTCTTTTTAGGCTTGAGCGCTGTCTTCGGCGGCATCTTGCAGAGCTTTCGCCGTTTCCTGGTTTATTCTTTAGGGCCGATTATGTACAATCTCGGCATTATTTTCGGCGCCTTGGTTCTGGTTAATTATTTCGGCCTGCTCGGTTTGTCTTACGGCGTTGTTTTGGGCGCTTTTTTGCATATGCTTATTCAAATCCCTTCGGCTTATTTGGCCGGTTTTAACTGGCGTCCGGTCTTCGATTTTGGATTTAGCGGAGTTAGAAGAGTTTTTAGGTTAATGCCGCCGCGTCTTTTAAGTTTGGCTCTTTCCCAGATTAACTTTTGGCTGATGACCGTTTTCGCTTCCTTGCTGGCTGTTGGCAGTATTGCCGTCTATAATTTAGCTTATAATATCTGGAGTTTCCCTCTGGGCGTCTTTGGCATTTCTTTTGTTTTAGCCGCCTTTCCGAAACTTTCCCGGGCCGCTCAAAAAAAAGATAAAACCGCTTTTGTTAAGATATTTTCTTTAATCCTAAGGCAGATTCTTTTCTTCATTCTACCGGCCGCCGCTCTTTTCATTATTTTAAGAGTCCAAATTGTTCGGCTCATTCTGGGAACCGGCCGCTTTGATTGGCAGGATACCGTCTTGACTTACCAGAGTCTGGCCTATTTTTCAATCGGTCTTTTTGCCGAGGCCTTAGTCCTGCTCTTCCTGCGCGGTTTTTTCGCCTGGGAAGAAACCAAAATCCCTTTTTTAATTGGCCTTTTGGCGACAGCTATTCGTTTGTCAGCCGCTTGGTATTTGGCTCAATCAATCGGCGTGCCCGGTTTGGCTTTGGGCTTCTCTCTGGGTAGTATTTTTTATCTGATTTTGCTTTTTATCGTCTTGCGCCGGAAAATTGGATTCCTGGACGGAAAAAACGTTTTCATTTCCGGCACTAAAATGATTATCGCAGCCACTTTGGCTGGTTTAACCGCTTATCTGTCTTTAAGCTGGCTAGCTCTTTTAGTTGAAACAACGGTTGGTCTAGGTTTATTAATCCAAAGTGTCTTGGCTGGTCTCTTTGGCTTGTTGATTTATCTGCTCTTTACTTGGCTCTTTCGCTTAACTGAACTTAAGCTATTTTTAGACTCTTTGTTCGGTCGCTTTTCTCGGGGAAAATTGCCTCAGGAGATAAACGAGGCTAATAGCAGATAAAAAGAAAAACAGCTGTAAGCTGGTTACAGCTGTCTTTTGGTCAGTCGGATTGAGGTTGGTTAGACTTTTATGCCCAGGACTTTTTAGTTAAATGTCAATAAATCAGCGAAACATTCGCAACTTTTGTATCATTTCTCACATTGACGCCGGTAAGTCAACCTTGGCTGACCGGCTTTTGGAGTTGACCGGGACGATTGAGAAAAGAAAAATGCGGGCTCAATTCTTAGATATGATGGACTTGGAAAGAGAAAAGGGAATTACCATTAAGTTACAGCCGGTCAGGATGGAATACCGAAACTGTTTGCTCAACCTGATTGACACGCCCGGTCATGTTGATTTTTCTTACGAAGTTTCCCGTTCTCTGGCCGCTGTTGAGGGAGCTGTTTTGTTGGTTGACGCCAGTCAGGGTATCCAAGCCCAGACCTTGGCTAATTTACATTTAGCCCAAGAGCAAAATTTGGCTATTATTCCGGTCGTTAATAAGATTGATCTGGCTCAGGCTCGGACCGAAGAGACGATTAAAGAAATTAGTCAGTTGTTAAATGTTAACCAAGACGAAGTAATCAAGATTTCAGCCAAAGAAGGAACTAATGTTGAAAAAGTTTTAGAGGCGATTATTAATAAGATTCCTTCACACGGCGGCAAATCAGAATCTCCTTTAAGGGCTTTAATTTTTGATTCCAATTACGACCCTTACCAGGGGGTGATTGCCTATCTTAAGATTGTTGATGGCCAGGTTAGAAAGGGACAACGGATAACTATGCTTGCCTCGGGCGCTTCGACTGAAGTAAAAGAAGTCGGCGTTTTTAAACCCCAGCTGACCAAACTGGATTTACTCAAGGCCGGCCAGATTGGTTATCTGATTACCGGTTTAAAGGATGTTGGTCAGTGTCGGGTCGGAGACACAATAACTACCGGTCAAAGTCCAGAACGAATTAGGCCATTGACCGGTTACCAAGAGGCTAAGCCAATGGTCTTTGCAAGTTTTTATCCGACCGAGGCCGATAATTATGAGTTGTTGAAAGATGGCTTGGCTAAGTTAAGATTAAACGACGCCTCTTTGCAATACGAACCGGAATCGGCTCAAGGCCTCGGCCGCGGTTTCCGCTGCGGTTTTCTGGGCACCCTTCATTTAGAAATAGTCTCAGAAAGGTTGAAAAGGGAATACAAGCTTGAGTTGGTAGTTAGTTCGCCAACGGTCAGCTACCAGCTGATAACCAAGCCGCCTGAAAAAGAAATGATAATTTCTTCACCGGCTGATTTTCCGGAAATTAACCAGATAAAAGAAATAAGGGAGCCTTGGTTAGATTTGGAGATAGTGACTCCTCATCAGTATTTGGGGACGGTGATGAAATTATTGAGTCAGACCAGAAGCCAGTATCAAGAAAGTCAGTATTTAACACCGGAGCGGGTTTTAGTTAGATACCGTGCTCCTTTAAACGAAATTGTTATTGATTTTTATGACAAATTGAAAAACGCGACCGCCGGTTACGCCTCAATGAGTTACCAACCGAAAGATTATCAGCCGGCTGATTTGGTCAGATTGGATATTTTAGTGGCTGGTCGAGAGATGGAGGCCTTTTCGCGAATTGTTCATCGGGAAAGAGCTTATCAAGAAGGAAAGGCGATAATCGGAAGGTTGAAAGAGGTTATCCCGTCTCAACTTTTTGCCGTTTCTCTGCAGGCGGCCGTATCCGGCCGAATCATCGCTCGGGAGAATATTAGAGCTTGGCGTAAAGACGTTACCGGTTATCTTTATGGCGGCGATTACAGTCGAAAGAGGAAACTTCTAGAGAAACAGAAGAAGGGCAAAAAGAAAATGAAGCAATTTGGCCAGGTTAATATTCCCCAGGAAGCTTTTTTAAAAGTTTTGAGAAAATAAATAAGGCCTTAATTGGTAATTAAGGCCTTCTGCTTGAATTAACAGATGACGGAAATTGGCGGCCAACCCAGTATTTCCTGAGAACTGGTCAAAACTATATCATTCTGCTCAAGAGTCCGGCCGGTTCGGCTGCATACATTGATATGTCTTTTCTGCGAGCCGGGAGAAGAACCAAAAGAACCTTTGCCTTTTATTACCTCCTTTTTGGTAACCGGACCGCCGCAAAAGCGGCATCTCTCAATAATCTTGTCTCCAAACCCATCTTTATCCATCTCCTTTAATCCTCCTTTCATCTGTCAATAAATAAAAAGAACTAACATTTGTCTTTTTGCCTATTTCTGTTAAAATAGAGGAACAATCAAGAAAGCGAGCATGCTTAGAACAACCAGACTGGCCAAGATAATCCAAGTTAAATGGAAAATTTTTTGACGAGTAGTTAATTTCATTTCTTTTAGAATAACAGAAGTATTTGAGTCGGTCAAATGGTTCGACAGGCTTACAAGGGACGCCCTTTTCAGGGATGCCTTTAAAAGAACGTCCCTCGTTAACCCGACTAAAATGGTTCGACAAAGTCATCACCAAGCTTTTATAAAAAAACTGCTTAGCTCCAAGCTATTTCTGTTCTTGATTAGTTTTGCCTTGATTGGCTTAACTGTCAGCGTTGGTCGGGAAAGCTATCGCAAGTACCAGTTGACTAAAGAAATTAATCGGCTAAAATCTGAAATTGAGCGATTGGAAAAAGAAGACCAAAATCTGGCCAATCTATTGGAGTATTTTGAAGATGAATCCTATCTGGAGAAAGAAGCCCGGCTCAAACTTAATTTGCAGAAGCCCGGCGAGAAATTAGTCGTCATTTCCGAAGACAGGGAGGACCAGCCGAAGCAAGACGTCCAAGGAAATTTGGCCAGCAACCATTCAAATGTTCAAGGAGAAGATGGCCGAGAAGACGCAGATTGGTCCAACCGAGAAGAAGAAGTTAATTTTTGGAAATGGTGGGAATATTTTTTTCAGTAAGGCCCATCTATGCGCATTACTTACGACAACGGTTGTCGTAATAAAGGCGGGTGTAGCTCAATGGTAGAGCGTCTGCTTCCCAAGCAGATGACGTGAGTTCGATTCTCATCACCCGCTCCAGCCAGCATAGCTCAGAGGTAAACCGTCCCGATAGAGCCAAAGCCCACGTAGCTCAGTGGTAGAGCAACTCTCCCGTAAAGAGTAGGTCGTCAGTTCAATCCTGACCGTGGGCTCTGGCTCTGTCAGGACGGACAGGGCTTTTCCGCCAGAAGCGGATAAACTCCAAGTTCAGGTCGGGGGTTCAAATCCCTCTGCTGGTTCATTTACCTGACTGAAAAAATGTGCTAGAATATCTCAATGAAAGATTTGACTGAAAAACTAAAGGGCGATTATGACCGGCACAATGCTATTTTATCAATTTACGCCGGGGCCGGCGGGGTTGATGCTCAGGACTGGACCGAAATACTCCTGCGGATGTATCTGAAGTACTGTCAAAATCAGAATTGGCCGGCCCAGGTTCTCCAGCTCAAAGAAGGTAAGGAAACTGGTTTAAAAAATGTCACCTTGCTCGTTGAAAGAGCTTATGCTTACGGCTACTTAAAAGGGGAAGCCGGCGTCCATCGCTTGGTCCGCCTGTCGCCTTTTAACGCCGATCATCTTCGCCATACCTCCTTTGCTTTGGTCGAGGTTTTACCGGAGCTGGCCGAGATTAAAGAAATTAAGATTAAACCGGAGGATTTGAGGATTGACACTTATCGGGCCAGCGGACCGGGTGGCCAGTATGTTAACAAAACCGAATCAGCCGTTCGGATTACTCACTTGCCGACCGGTCTAGTCGTCGCTTGCCAAAACGAAAGACTCCAAGGCGAAAACAAAAAAAAGGCGCTTAATTTGCTTTACAGCAAGCTTCATCAGTATCTTTTAAAAGGCAAGGAAAAAGAGAGAGACGAATTGAAAGACCAGTCGTTGGCCATTGAATGGGGCAGTCAGATTCGTTCCTATGTTCTTCATCCATACAAAATGGTCAAAGACCACCGAACCGGTTTTAAATCAAGCGAGCCGGAGTCAGTCCTTGAAGGCAAACTGGATAAGTTTATCGAAAGCTTTATCCAGAAATGTCAGGTAAGGCCGAAATAAATTGATGGCCGAAGCTCAATTCCGCTAATCACCAATTCTCGCTTCCGCTTAAAATTTTTTACCTATAATCAGCATGATAAAATTTAAACAAATTTATAAAATCTATCCGCCTAATTGTCCGGCCTTGGAAGACATTAATTTAATTATTGGCGAACAGGAATTCGTTTGCGTGGCTGGCCGCTCGGGAGCCGGCAAGTCTACTTTAATCAAGCTTTTAATCAGGGAAGAATCGCCCAGTCAGGGTCAGATTCTTTGGCATAATCATGACATTCTCCAGATTGGCGACAAGGATTTGCCTTTCTGGCGGCGGCAAATTGGGATGATTTTTCAGGATTTTCGTCTTTTGCCCGATAAAACCGCTTATGAGAATATTGCTTTTGCCATGGAAGTAGGCGGTCGCAATAATCAGGAAATTGAACGGGATGTTCCCCAGCTTTTGAAATTAGTTAATTTGATTGAGCGGGCCGACCATTTTCCCAGTCAGCTTTCCGGCGGTGAAAAACAGCGGGTGGCGATTGCCCGGGCCCTGGCTCATCGACCGAAAGTGCTTATTGCCGATGAACCGACCGGCAACTTGGACGGCCTCAATACATGGGAAATTATCCGTCTGTTGATGAAGATTAACGAATTAGGGACGATGGTTGTCTTGGCTACCCATGACCGGGAAATTATTAACGGTCTGGACAAAAGGGTCATCATTTTAGAAAAAGGCCGGGTTATCAGAGATGAACAAGGCGGCCGCTATATATTATAAAAAGAATTATGTTAGCTAGTTTAATCAGAGTTTTTAAATCGGGTTGGTTAGGTTTCTGGCGTAATAAATGGCTGTCGACTACCGCTATCGGTATGGTCAGCTTGGCCATCTTTGGTATTATTGGTTTATTGTTGGTTAATGTTCTGGTCGGCTCTTTGATTACTAATCTGGAAGACAAAGTCGATGTCAGCGTCTATTTTAAACTGGATACGTCGGAAGAAGAAATCTTGGCGGTCAGGAAAGAACTGGTCAAATTGGACGAGATTCGCAGTGTCGAATATATTTCCCGTCAAGAAGCCCTAGACCGGTTTGAAGAAAAGCATCAGGATAATCAGATTTTAATGCAAAGTCTGCAGGAATTAGAAAGTAATCCGCTGGAAGCGGCTCTTAACATTAAAGCTCAGATGGCTTCCCAGTATGAAAAGGTGGTTGGTTTCTTCAATCAGTCGAAATATCAGGAAATCGTTGACAAGATTAACTATTTGGAAAATAAGGCGGTCATTGCCCGTTTGTCTTCCATCACTGCGACTATCCGTCAGGCTGGTTTAATTATCCTGATTGTTTTGGCTTTCTTAGCTGTCTTGGTCAGCTATAACACGATTCGGCTGACTATTTACAGCGCCCAAAAAGAAATCAAGGTTATGAAATTAGTCGGAGCGAGTAATTGGTTTGTCCGCGGGCCGTTTATTGTCGAAGGGGCGATCTACGGAGTTATCGCCGCCGTTATCTCATTGGTTGTCTTGCACCCGCTCCTCTGGTATCTTTCGCCCAAGATTACCGCTTATCTGCCGGGGACCGACCTTTACTATTTCTTCCAGGCCAACTTTGTCGCTCTTTTCTTTCTTCAGCTGGTGATTGGCATCGCCTTAGGGGCTGTTAGTAGCTGGATAGCTGTCCGGCGATATTTATCTGACTAAAGTAAAATTAATAGGGAGCAGTTCTGGCCGCGCCGCTGCAGTCGTGGACGGGTGATAGAATAGAAATAGTGGGGAGTAGCCAAGCGGCCCGTCTCGCCGAGGCGAGCCGAGGCGGATAAGGCAATGGACCATTTTTATGAAGTCCTGTGTTTATTTACTCATTAGCCTTAAAGATGGAAGGACTTATCTGGGATCGACGGACAACTTAGACAGAAGAATAGCCGAGCATAATAAAGGATTATGTAAATCGACTAAAAATAGAAGACCCTTAAAGTTAATATATAAAGAGGAGTGTAGTACATTGAGGAAGGCACGATTTAGAGAAAGGTACTTAAAGGCAAAAGTAGGAAGGAATGAGTTAAAGATAATTTTTAATGGACTAGACAATACTAGATGGGGAGTAGCCAAGCGGTAAGGCAATGGACTCTGGATCCATGACCGCAGGTTCGAATCCTGCCTCCCCAGCAAGAGTCAGCGCAGTATCGAGGCAGAAGCCAGAAGAATCAACGATATGAGATGAGCTGAAAATCATTGATGAGTTGTGGAAAACTTATCTTGCCTTAATTGAAATTATCTGGTATTATTATAACTAATATCGATTAAGTAAGGAGGTGCTTAAGATGAAGGAGGGTATAAAAAAAATAAACCATAAAGCGATTGAGACTCGCCCGGGTTTTTGGTAAAGCGCTGTTTTTAACAGTGTCTTTTTTGATTTTAGCGCTTGCTCCGAAATAAAATTTATTATCGAGTTATGAAAAAAAATAAAAAAACAAAACAAATACCCAAGCTAGGAGAAACAATTACTGAACAGGAGGCGATTTTCAAATTTATAGGTGATCCCGTAATGGCAGTAGTGGCGGTTGATGAAGATGGGAAAATAACACATATTAATAGGGGTTTTGAAGTATTAACCGGCTGGAAAAGAAAAGAAGTGATTGGCAAATTTTTAGTTGAAATTATCCCAAGGGAAAGTGAAACCAAGGATAGAATACCGTTCAAAGAGAGAATCCTCTCAAAGATATTGTCAGGAAAGATATTGACTGCTGCTTCTGCTACTGTGACGGCTACTGCGGCGGCTGGCGGTATTAAAAAAATACCTATTTTTTATTACATCCGAAAAGACAAAAGCAGATTTCCGGCCAGCAGCGTTATAAGCCCCGTACTACTTGAGGGAAAGGTAAGGGGAGCAGTAGAAGTTTTTTACGACATTACTAAAGAAAAAGAATTAGAACGAATCAGGCTGGATTTTTTATCGCTGGCCTCT
>CAZFBL010000008.1:3005-24206 GCA_964517275.1 uncultured Candidatus Saccharibacteria bacterium | reverse complement strand
AATGATTTTAAAATTCATATTATAATTTTGGCACTTTTGGGCTGGTTTGTCAAAAAGCCCCTAATTTGTCAAAAAGCCCTTAAAGAGAGTTTAGTTAAAAATAAAAAGAGGCCTTCTCTAATTAAGATAGGCCTCTCTGGCGACTACAAGGCGCCCTTGTAGCTAAATTTTTAAACTGACTTATATGGCATTGCCTCCATACGGTTCGGCGCTGCCTTTTTCAGAGGATACCCAAACGTTGGCTAAACAATTTCTTTTTTGACACCGAGCGTGCCAGTGTCCAAAACAGTCCCATTTCCATTCTCCAAGCTTGTGGCCATGAGCCTCGGCTTTTGCCCTGGCTTCCTCCATACGATTTCTTATTTCGTCTGTTATCTTCGGTTTCTCTTCCAAGGTTCGTCTCCTCTAAACCCAAAAAAATTAATGAAATACAGTCGGACAAATCACTTGGGATTCATTCAATCTAAGTTCCTCCGCCAACGCTTTGGCGATACGCTGTAAACGTTGCGGTAGTTCATCAAGTTTACGGTCGGTATCAGGAAAGATGTAAATTCTCACCTCTTTCTTTGAACCAGTCCTTGTTTCTGCAGCAAATACCTCGCTGCACTCAAAACTGCACTCAAACCCCAAGAACATGTTCTTAAGAAGCTCCTGAAGTACGTCGCGCGCCTGACTGACCTGAAGAGTATCGTCAGCGCAAACTAGAAGTTTCATCGACTAACCTCCTTTCCAGACTCTTCCGAATAAGTTTATATTTGTCTAAAACTGTCTTTCACCATTTCCGACCCCGAGGATCTTCATAGACATCGTTGGGGTCGAAAGCCGGCGAAGAGACACATAAGAAAGTCAATTCGCTATGGGTATCTTTAGGTCTGGCCGCGTGTTGTACTCCCGGCCTAATTATGACTCGCGTTCCGGGAGGAAAATCAATAATTCGGCCATCAAGATAGATTTCTCCTTCGCCTTCCAGGCAGATATATGTTTCCTCGTTTTTTTTATGCTTATGGATTATATCTGCCGCCCATAAGGTTATTTCAGCTACGTTTGCCCGTCTAGCGCCAATACTTCTTGAGGTAATTTCCTTGACCTGACCAAAAACCTCATCTTCATCCTTGAGCTCGAAAATAAGCGGCTCTGTTTCGACAATCTCGATAAGACTCGGCTCAGCGGTAATAAAGGAATTTGTCATTTCTTCACCTCCCCGTCTTTTAATTCAATTGAGATTCTGATGTATCAAATGACTTTTACTAAAGTGCAAATCTTTTCCTTGTTGACAACTTCGCACTTTCTAACCTCGGCCATACCATCAAATTGAGCGCATTCCCAAAAGATTCTATCCCCTGGAAAAAGATTCCATGCTCTGGGAATACGCTCTTTAATTTCTTGGCCGTGATCAAAAAACTGGAAAGAAGTTACAGAAATTGTCAGATAAGGCAAATCGCTTCTAAGCACCATCGCCTCCTCCTTCCTGAAACGTTATCTTCAATTGCTTACTATTTACTCGCCTTATTCGCCGCACCACCTGTAGGCTATCTGTCCAAACTCTTTGGTTGACTCGATAATATGACCTTTCTTCCGAAGGTAACCAATTGACCCTCTGATTGCCCGTCTCGCCCTTCTAAAGTCGGGCGGAGAGCAAAAACGTATAAGACGATTCGGCGTATAACAAGAAAGAACACCTTCGTCTTCAAGAAATTCATCTAATAACACAAACCTATCTGGTTGCTGCTCTTGCTGACGCTGTAGAACCTTCAACACAGAACGATATAACTCGTAACCCCTTGGAATATAACGCCATCCTTCTAAACTTTTAAAAGAGCATGGATTTAGTCCGGATTTCTCTATATAAGTTGCTTCTTCTACGTCAGGACGGTTGTGATTCATCAACTGTTCCAAGGTATACCAGCCGACAAAACTCAAGCACATTTGAATAACGGTCAGATGACTGCCCATTTTTCTTAAATTACCCCGTCTGGCATACTCCTTGGCACCGTCAGTCAGAAAATGAGCGTGAGTGAGTATCTCATCTCTGCTCAAAGAAGCAAAGGTTCGTTTCGGGTCCATCCGGGTTTTAGGGATGCCGGCCTGGCTAAGCTTTTTCTCGTACATCTCAATCACCGATATAACCTTTTCAGGACTCATAATCAATCCTCCCTCTATTTAATCAGATTCATTAATATTCTTCTTGTTAAGAACTAAAATAAGTATACTACATAAGTGCATTTATGTCAATTCTTTAAATTATCAAATGAAAAGGCAGGGATATTGTTTAACATCCCTGCCAGTTAAATCTAAACGGCAGTTGCCGGCACTATCGAGTCAACCAGTTCCTTCAAAACGGCTATCTCTCCCTCTGTAAAATCCAAACGGTCGTTACTCGAGACAAAAGACGAGCCAACAACTCTTGATTTGGCCTGCTCAATATCCTCGAAAATCCAACTGAGTCGTTGTAAAAGATTTTCAAGCGATCTGAATCTATATTCAATGACATGTTCTTCGCGTTTTAAGCTTGCTGGACCTTTTCTAAATATCTTCCAGAGAGGTTCAAGGGCTTCCGGACAAAGATAGTCATTAGTACAAGGGCGAGTACCGCGTTCGCCTTCTTCCCAAATTGAATATCCCTTCATTAAAACTTCTCTACCCCAACCGGTTAAAGGGTCAAGCGAATGATTAAAATCATCAAATAGATTCAGCCATTCGCCCATCAGCCGTAAATGCTCCTCTCTTTTTTTGAGCAACTCCTTGACCGACTTAAAGAAATGAGATAAGAGGCCTAAGACTAGGACGTTGTAGAGAACTATATCTTCAAGAAAAGACAACTCCTCCAAAATCTCTTTCCCTCTGAAGGATTTCTTCAATAAAGTCTCGGCTCTCTGAAAAAGAATTTCAGCTAATTGCCAAGAGTCCGCTTCCTGAAAAATCGCCTGGGGGTTGTTCGAATCGCGAAAGCATAAAAACCATTTCCCCGAACGTTGAAGCCAAATGGTTATAATCCATGACTCGAACAAACGAACTCCCCGCTTTCTCAGAAATTTTTCAGGAACAGGATAATTGATATACTTTGTATCAGGGAAAATCGGCTTATCCAGCCCGGAGACAATTGCGCAAAGAACATCCTTTGCTACTTCAAGAACGTCCGGCAATCTCTTCAGGTCAATAAACTGTCCTATCTCTTTTCCAATTACCAACAGCCGGAACTTCTCAGTTACTGCCGGTGCTACTAAATTCCTTTGCCTGGCTTGTTTTTTCTCGGGCGTACCCATTTCTGTTCTCCTTTCATAACAAAAAGGTTAATGGTTGTTCTGCGGCTGGCGAACCGGGCCGCAGCACGGTTGGGATTTTAAGTAAAAGAGCTCCCTCCCTTATTACCAAATCATAAATTACTTTGTGGTTGATTGTCAATTAAAAAAGCCAGGAAATTGCTTCCTGGCTTCGAATCGGAAAAATTATGGGAAAAGAGCTTGCCGTCTAAGGCGGTTGGGCTACCGGATCTAGGCCGACATTGAAGATTTTATCCGGCCGGCAGGCCTCCTGTTCAATCAAGGCGCTGGTCAGAGGACTAACTACATGGGAAATTAGCTTCAACAATAGCTGTCCTATCAGATAATCAGACTCTTCCTTTGTCCGGGCAAAATTACGGATATCCTCCTGTATAGTCGTACAAAAGACATGGATATCATCTGTGCCGCCTACCGTACTGAACGAACCGCCTTCTTGTCTGCTCGCGATAGACTCCGCAAGACTAAAGACTAACTTGGGGAAAAAATCTTGTTCATTCTGCCCTGATTGTTCTTCCTGAATTATCTTGAAAAGATTGTCAAGCATCAGTAAACGCTCATCCTCCCTTTTTTCTCTAAGAATGTCTACTTTTCTCACCGTTATCCCTCCTTCCAGGTCAGGTTTACAAAAAATGGGGTTATTACTCCATTTGTCGAAGTCTAACCGAGTCAAAATCTATTTCTGGAATAGCTATTTCTTCAGTCTTCAATTGGCCTTCCTTAAAAAGACGGCTAATTCCTTTGATAGTCCTTACAACCTGAGAATCGACAGTAGTCAGACCGCACTTACCGCATTCAAAACAAGGCACATTTTCAATGAGCAACCGCTGGCCGTTTGTCTCGATAACAAACGGTTTTCTATTTTTAGTTAATTTTCCGCCGCAGACACTACA
This sequence comes from uncultured Candidatus Saccharibacteria bacterium, assembly GCA_964517275.1. Taxonomy (GTDB): domain Bacteria; phylum Patescibacteriota; class Minisyncoccia; order Portnoybacterales; family UBA2143; genus CAYXST01. Next base: position 20,035 of record CAZFBL010000008.1, on the reverse strand, counting down.
TTTCCTATTTGTCATCCCGAAAACCTCCTTCATTCAGTAAGTTTTCTACATCATCCTACTCTATCACCCTACTCTCAGTTAAGCTTCAAAAATAGAAAGGAACTAATAATTTAATAACATTCCCAGTCCTCTTTGTCAATAAAAGTGACTCAGCTTAAAAAGTAAACCCCACGCTATCGTGCAATTAACAGTCGCAGATTGCGTGGGGGGTTGTTTGAAAGCGATGGAGGACTTGTCCGGGCCTTTTTTGCCAGCCGAGGTTACTTTGAACTTTTTATCGGGGCACACTTCCTTTTAGAAGAGGAAGCTTTTTTGGCTTTCCGAGGATCTGGCGAGTTAGGGAATGGCTTTACGGTATCTTTCCATTCTCACACCGCAGGCCGCAGGCTAGTCGTTGGCCAACCCTCTCCAAACATTTGAGTCGGCTTCAACAAACGCAGCCATCTCGGCAATCCTTCAAGCAAGTTCCTCCATCGCTGTTGAATCAAGTTTATTATAAAGAAAAATTATTGTCAAGAGTTTATCGGCCAGACCGACCATAAACCAAGAAAAATTTTTTTCTATGACAAGGCCTGGCCTCAAAGGATAAAGGATTAAAGGACACAGTCCTTTAAGGCCAGACCTTGTCCGCATCGTCCGTAAAAAAAGAGACGTTTTTTTAAATCGCCTGACAGCTTTGTTTCCAGAACAGAATTTATGCTATAATTAATCTATGAAAAATAAACTAAGCCAGCTGGAAGAAAAAGCTGAAAAGAAAGCGAAAAGCCGTCAGAAAAAAAGGAAACTGTCAATGAGGGTTTCCGGAAAAAGCGTTTTTCAACTAAGAGAGACAATACGCAAGAAATCAAAGAGTTAAAAAAAAACCCCTCCTCGGATACACTGGCAGAGGCGGACGGGAAAGTTAAAATCCAAGGAAGGGTCAACCATAGAGGACCTATGGGTTAAGGTTGAAAATGATGAAAAGAACAACCAAGAAAAGGAGGAACTAAGAGAAAAGAGCCATACTATTATTAATATATAAAATTAAATTAGGGCTGTCAAGGGGATAAGCTTGACTAACAGTCCGAGTTATGCTAACCTGGGGATAATTAAAATGAGATTCATTCTTCAAATCATAACCAATGGCCTGGCTATTTTTTTAGCTGCTTATCTGGTGCCGGGCTTTGCTTTTGAAGGCGATATTCTTACCTTGGCCATTGCCGGTTTAATTCTTGGTCTGATTAATGCTTTCGTCAAGCCGATTCTAAAACTAGTTTCTTTCCCATTGCTTATTTTAAGTTTAGGCCTCTTTTCGTTAGTTATTAACATGGCCCTCTTATGGCTCTTGGAATATTTTGTGACTGAACTGACGATTACCGGCCTTTGGAGCTATTTCTGGGGCAGTTTAATTATCAGCTTAGTTAATCTGATCTTTAGTCGAGAAGAAAAAAAGAAAGACTAATTTAAGGCAATCCCCTAAATTAACTTTTTATGTCCTCTATTTTATCGATTATCCAAATTACCATTTCAGCGGCCTTAATTACGACTATTCTGTTACAGCAACGCGGAGCCGGCGGCTCGGCTATTTTTGGCGGCGGCGGCGGCGAAAGCAGTTATTATACCAAAAGAGGCTTTGAGAAAATCCTTTTTATTTCTTCAATTATCCTGGCCGGTCTGTTTATGGTTACCGCCTTTTTCAATTTGATTATCTAAACTTCTAAGTCCTTCGACTCTCCGCCCAAGGCGGGTCACCCAGGCAACATCAACTACTATTCGTACTCAACTGAAAAAAATAATTGCTTACGGCAAAAAGACTAATTGGCGGAAGATATTTTCTGTGCCGGGAGGCAAGTGGCCAAACCGAAGGCAATGGTTGCAGCTGCCTAAAATCTTGCCTTATCGTCAACGTTGGCTGACTCGCAGCTTGTTTTTTTTAATTCTCGTTTCAATCGTCCTTCTGCTGACCAATCTTGTTCTCAGCCACACCTACCTTCAGCCCAAAGTAGGCGGTGATTACAAGGAAGGCCTGATCGGCCAGCCACGCTATATTAATCCGGTTCTTTCTTCAACTAACGACGCTGACCGAGACTTGGTTCAACTTATTTACTCCGGTTTGTTTAAATACGATAACCAGGGAAAACTAATTCCTGACCTGGCTGAAAGCTACACCATTGAAGACGACGGCCTAACCTATAATATATCTTTGAAAAAAGATGTTCTCTGGCACGACGGCCAGCCTTTAACCGCCAACGACATTATTTTCACAGTCAAAATCATCCAAGACCCGGAATATCAAAGTCCTTTACGCAGCATTTGGCAAAATGTGGAAGTGGAGAGAATTGACGATTATCAGCTTCTCTTCAAAATCAAGACAGTTTACGCGCCCTTTTTACATAATCTGAGCTTCGGTATTTTACCCCGGCATATTTGGGGCGGTATCCCGGCCGCTAATTTCACACTGGCTGAATATAATCTTAAACCGATCGGCTCAGGGCCGTATCAGTTTAAAAAGTTCAGCAAAACAGCCAAAAACGGTAAAATCGAATCAATTGAATTAACTCGCAATGAAAACTATTATCTGACCGCCGGTCAAGAACCGGCCGGGCCTTTTATTAAAAAGCTCATTTTTTACTTTTACAATAATGAAGATAAACTAGTTGAGGCCTATCAGAAAAGAGAAATTGACGGCCTGGCTTCTGTTTCGCAAAGCAACCTGTCTCGCCTGAAAAATAACTTTATTCTCCATCAGATAAGACTGCCTCTTTACTACGCTGTTTTCTTCAACCAAACTCAAAGCAAGGCTTTGACCGATAAAACTGTCCGTTTAGCTCTGGCTTACGCGACCAATAAGCAAATCATCGTTGAACAGGTTCTGGACAATAAGGGAACGGTCGTCAACTCGCCGCTCCTGCCCGGTTGCCCGGGTTATACTAAAGAAATTAAAGTCTATGATTTTGCCTTGGAGCACGCTAACAATATTTTAGAGGAGGCCGGCTGGACCGACCAAGACGAAGATGGAATCAGAGAAAAAGAGATTAAAGACGAATTGACTAAATTGGAAATAAGTCTAGTGGCCAGCGATTGGCCGGAAATCAAACAAACCGCTCAACTACTTAAAGAACAGTGGGAAAAAGTCGGCGCCCAAATCAATCTGGAAATAATCGAACCGACTACTCTTCAGGAAAATTATCTGCGGCCGCGTCAATACGAAGCTCTTCTTTTCGGTCAGGCTCTGGCGGCCGACCCCGACCCTTTTGCCTTTTGGCATTCTTCTCATCGCAAAGACCCTGGTCTCAACATAGCCCTTTATCAGGACGAAGAGGTCGATAAATTACTGGAAGAAGCTCGTCAAAATCTGGACGAGGAAAAAAGAGCCGACCAGTACGTAGAATTCCAAAAATTATTGATTGACGACCTGCCAGCCATTTTCCTCTTTAGTCCGAATTATCTCTATCCAGTCAATAAACAAGTTCAAGGAATTTCAGAAATAGAGAAATTGCCGACTTATACTCAACGTTTCTCACAAGTCGAAAATTGGTATATTAAAACCAAACGCCTCTGGAAATAATTCGAGGATCGGAGAGACACTCTCGCCTAAAGTTCATATTTTAGAGTATTTAGCCGAGGAACGCCCTTCTCAGGACGTCCTTCATATTAGAATGAAGCAAGATATTTTAGATTTCCCCCAACAATTCAAAAAAGGCCTGGAAATAGCCGACCAGATTAAAGCAGAAGGTAAATTTAAGAACATTATCGTTTCAGGCATGGGCGGCAGCGCTTGGCCAGCCGATATTTTATCGGCTTGGCTTGACTTGCCTATTCGAGTTAATCGCAACTATCAACTGCCTGCTTCCAAGAAAGATTTGGCTATTTTCAGCTCTTATTCCGGCAATACCGAGGAATGCCTGGCCGCTTATCAGGAAGCTCTTAAAAAAGGATTAGTTATGGCCGCGATTACTTCCGGCGGTCAGTTGAAAGAGCTTTCCCGGCAAAATAAGACACCTTTGGTCGAAATCCCGACTGGTTTAGTCCCTCGAATGGCAACCGGCTACATTTTCACCGCCCTTTATTCCGTTTTAGCCAACAGCGGCCTAATCAAGGACAAATCCTCAGAGATTCTGGCTATGGCCGAAAACTTAAAGCCGGCCGACCAGGAAAAATCAGGTCAGGACTTGGCTAAAAAATTGAAAGGTAAAATCCCGCTCATCTACGTCTCGGATAAATTAAAAGTCCTCGGCTATATCTGGAAAATAAAATTTAATGAAAATTCAAACTCGCCGGCTTTCACCCATTATTTTCCGGAATTGAATCACAACGAATTGGAAGGGATGGCTCACGAGAAAGAATGCGATTTTCACGATAAGCCCATTTTCCACTGTCTTATTTTAAAAGACCCGGCTGACCAGCCGAAAATCAAAAAAAGAATGGATTTGACTGCTGAAATATTGAATAAAAGCGGTTTGCCGACCGAAATTATCGACTTAGCCGGTCAAAGCCTACTGGAAAGAATCTTTTCTTCTATTTTGCTAGCAGACTGGACTTCCTATCATTTAGCTCAGGAATATCAAACTAACTCCTTGGCCGAAGAAACGATTGAAGAATTCAAGAAAAAAATGAAGGAATAAATTCTCCATGGTTAACTTCCGGGCGAGTGGCGGAACTGGCAGACGCGCTAGTTTCAGGGACTAGTGGTAGCAATACCTTGCGGGTTCGAATCCCGCCTCGCCCACTAGAATAATTTTCGTCATTCTGAGCGTAAGCGAATGATCTCGTGAAAATCCACGGGATTCTTCACTTCGTTTCGCTTCGTTCAGAATGATAATAATTACATTATGGAAAAAACAACTAAATCCGCTTCTGGCGGAAAAACCCAAAATCTAAGGATTATTCCCTTAGGAGGTTGGGAAGAAGTCGGTCGCAATATGACCGTTCTTGAGTATGGCGATGATATCATGATTATTGATATGGGCCTGCAGTTCCCCGAAGAAGACATGCCCGGCATTGACTATATCATCCCTAATACAGCTTATCTTAAGGACAAAAAAGATAAAATTCGGGGGGTGGTTATTACTCACGGCCACTACGACCATATCGGAGCTATCCCCCATTCCATCGGCCGCTTAGGCAATCCGCCTATTTATACAGGGCCTTTGACCCGGGGAATGATTCTAAAAAGGCAGGAGGATTTCCCCAATACGCCCAAGCTGGATATTCATCCGGTTAAAATAACCGACAAAATTAAACTCGGCTGCTTTAATGTTGAATTTTTCCATATTAACCACAATATTCCTGACAGTATGGGCATAGTCGTGGAAACGCCGGTCGGCCGGATTATTCATACCGGTGATTTTAAGTTTGACCATAGCCCGATTAACGAAGCGCCGGCTGATTTGGCCAGAATTACCCAATTGGGACAGAAAGGCGTTTTACTGCTTATGTCAGACAGCACCGATTCCGAAACACCGGGCCATTCTGTTTCTGAAAATGAAATTCAAAAAACCCTGGAAGAAATATTTAAAAACATTGAAGGCCGGATTATTGTTGCCACCTTTGCTTCTTTGTTAACCAGAGTTCAGGAGGTTATCTGGTTAGCCGAGAAATTCGGCCGCAAAGTAGCCATTGACGGATACAGCATGAAATCCAACGTGGCCATTGCTAAAGAATTGGGTTATTTAAAGATTAATAAATATACTTTAATCAGCCCGAAACAGGCCAATGATTTGCCTGACAATAAAGTGATGATTATTTGCACCGGCGCCCAGGGCGAGGACAACGCCGTTTTGATGCGTTTGGCCACCGGCGAACATCGCTCGCTGAAGATTCATCCCAAAGACACGGTTATTTTTTCTTCCTCGGTTGTTCCGGGGAATGAACGAAGCGTACAAAATTTAAGAGATGCTCTTTACCGAAAAGGCGCCAAGGTGATTCATTACGAAATGATGGACGTTCACGCCGGCGGACACGCCCCTATAGAAGACTTAAAAATGATGATTAATTTAATCAAGCCGAAATTCTTTATGCCGATTGAAGGCAATTACTATATGTTAAAACTTCACGGCGAAGTTGCTGAAAGCGTCGGCGTCCCTCCGGGAAATATCGCCATTCCTGATAACGGCCAAGTTGTTTTAATTAACCAAAAATCAATTAGTTTAAGCAAGGAAAAAGTGCCGGCTAACTATGTTATGGTTGACGGCTTAGGGGTCGGCGATGTCGGCGAGATAGTTTTAAGAGACCGGCAAGCGATGGCTCAAGATGGCATGTTTGTTATTATTACCGTCGTTGACAGCAAGACCGGTCAGGTCCGCGGCGAACCGGATATTATTTCGCGCGGTTTCGTCTACTTAAGAGAATCAAAAGAGATGCTTGACCAGACCAGAGAAAAGGTAAAAGAAATCGTCAAACATACCGCTTCCAACGAACACACCGTCAACTGGGCTTATGTCAAAGACAATATCCGTGACAAAGTCGGTCAATTCCTTTATACTAAAACCCAGCGACGGCCAATGGTTTTACCGGTAGTTATTGAGATATAAATCTGATATAATATCAGGTCAGGGGTCTTTCTTAGAATGATTCCCCTGAATGATTCCCCTGAAAAACAAGTAAACATTGACAATTGAATAATCGAAGACGAAAAGGACGTGGTTTTGAGAAACTTCCTCAAAACGACACGCTTGGAATAAAATATAAGTTCGGAGGTAAAAGGTCGAAAGATTAAACAAGACAGAATAGGAGATGTCTATCATGATAAATCAGGATAAGACAACCCGCTCAGATCTTTTAAAACAGATTAAATCCGAGAATGAATCAGCTTCTTTTACGGCTATTTCCCGGTCAGGACAGAATAATTCGAGTGACTCAGGTGAACCAACTCCTCCTGAAAGCGGCGGCCCTCAGTTTGGCTTAAAGGGCAGTGGCGGTTGGGGCGAAAAAGTCAAAGGTTGGATTAATAAATATGGCAGCTCAGTCATTCTGCCGATTATCGCCCTCTTGATTTTAGCCGGCGGTATCTATCTTTACGCCAGCCAAAAGAGTCAACCGGAAGCAGGCCTGCCTAGCGAAAAAGAATTAGCCGCCAATTTGGAAGAAAGCGCGCCGATTAGCCAGGAAGAAGGAATTATTCTTCCTCAGAAAGAGTCTGAACAGACTGTCGGTCAAGAGAAATCCAGTCCAAAAGAGATTGAAGAAATAATTCCGGTTGGCCGGTCGGAGGAAGGAGCCATTATTGAAAAAGCGGCCGACGGTGAAGGAGTAACCCATTTGGCTCGACGAGCCCTCAAAGACTATCTTCAAGACAACCAGAAAGAGTTAACCAAAGAACATAAAATATATATCGAGGATTACCTTAAAGACGGAATCGGTTCCCAACCATTAGAAGTTGGTCAAGAAATTTCTTTTTCGGAAGACTTAATTGAAGAAGCGATTGACGCTTCCCAAAATTTAAGCCCGGAGCAACTGAAAGCTTTAGAAAGATACAGTGCTTTAGTTGTCTCTTGGTAACATTGTTCTTTTCCTTTAAAAATTCTGATAACAAAAACCTCCCCGGATTAGCGGGGAGGTTTTTGTTATCAAGAGAATAATTCCCTCTAGAATCCCATCAGTAAAGAACAGGCTGACGGGATTTTAGAGAGAAGCAAATAAATTGCCTCTCTCAATATTTTAAGGTGTTCATCTATTGCCGTAGCAACGGATGATTTAACACTTCTCTAAGCTAATAATTGAGTTAGACCCAACTAAAGACAGAAAGAAATGTTCCGCTTACTAAAACAACTAGCAAGCAGTAGGGCGAGAATCCTTCTGGGCATAGAGCCCGCTCCAGTAGGAGGGATCTGGAACCCCCTTATCTGATTTGCACTTTGTCCAAATCAGGTAAGGGGTCAGGATTCTCACCCTACTGCCGACTAATTTTGAAAGACGGTGAATCGGCTCAAGGTCCGGCAGTTAAGTGGGACCTTTTCCGTCTGACAGCAGTCAAGCATTTTTTTTGGCCGGTCATCCCGCGTTTCCTTTTGCGATAGGGACGCGTGTCCGGGCTAAAACCGCTGTTAAGCGATACCGATTCACCGTTACCAAAAGCATATCACATATCAAATATTTTGTCAAGGGTTTTGGCCTTCAGAGATGCTCTCGGTGTCCCCGCCCCCGGGTCTGGTCTAACTAGATAAAATCTGCTATAATAATTCTATATCCGACAGAAAAAATCCCGATTGAATCTTCTTGGAGGAAATCCAATATGAATTTTTTCAATTCAAAAAAATATTTTGACGGCAAGGTCTCTCACGGCTTTGTTTCTTTGTATACCGGCAAAACGATTGTCATGATTGCCAGCGGCCTGCTGGGTCTTTTTCTGCCTATTTTTGTTTATGAGCTTTTTGGCCAAAGTTTTCAATATACCGCTCTTTATTTTGCCTTTGGTTATTTTCTGTATACGGTCTTTGTCATCTGGGGAGCCAAATTCTTAAATAAATTCGGTTTTCGACGTTCACTCCGTTTAAGCGCTTTCTTAGGCGCTTTTTATTACACAATTTTTTACTTTATCCGGGAGGATAACTTGGTCTATTTGCTTCCGGCTACGATCATTATTTTACTTGTTTATCGCCTTTTCTATTGGCTTCCCTATCACGTTGACTTTGCTAAATTTACCAGTCGGCGAAACCGCGGGCGCCAAATAGCGACCATCAAAGCGACCCGGGAAATAATGGGTATTATCCTGCCGATTGCGGCCGGCTTCATCATCAGCCGCTTTAACTTTGATGTTCTCTTTATTATGGCCGTAATCCTTTTTCTGGTCTCGGCTATCCCCTATTTAAGTATTCCCCGAACCAGAGAAAAATTCACCTGGACATTTTTAGAAACCTGGAAAAACTTTTTTTCCAAGAAATGCCGCAAGACCGTTCTGGCTTTTGTAGCAGTCGGAGCCGAAGACGCGACCGTTATCGTCATCTGGCCTATCTTTATCTTCCAGCTCATGGAAGGCAACTATCTCCAAGTCGGCGCTCTGTCTACCTTTATTATCGCCTTCACCGTTATTCTTAACCTGACCCTTGGCCATGCCCTGGATAAAAAAGTTCCTAAAGAAAAAATCCTTAAACTGGGCAGTATTTTTTATTCCTCGGGCTGGATTATTAAAATTTTTATCAGCACCGCCTTCCAAATTTTTGCGGCCGGGGTTTATCATAACTTAGTCAGGATTTTCACCCGGATGCCTTTTGACACTTTAACTTACGAATCAGCCGCCGACCAGGGACACTACGTTGATGAATTCACCGTTCTCCATGAAATAGCCGTTAATTTAGGCAAAACAGCTGTCCTGATTATCGCCATTGTCAGCTCGTTTTTCTTCGCTATTCAATGGGTTTTTGTTTTAGCCGCTCTAGCTTCAATTGCTTTTAATCTTCTGAGCACTAAAGTTATTCTTTACCGCTAAAATTAAGTCAACTAAAAAGGGCGTCCCTCCAAGAGACGCCCTTTTTTAATTACAAGACGAGGTCCGGCCTCGCAGGTCCGGCCTGCGAGGCCGGACCTCGGGGCCTCGGGGTTTATTTAAAATATTGCTCCCCAAACTGAGCGGTTAATTGAATGACATAATCAGTCACTTTGCTGTAAATCCAGCGCTGGTAGCGACTACCGCCCAGATACTTAGCATAAGCGGTCCGTTCGCCTATTTCGGTCCGTTGATTAGCTCCGCCGGCCCCCAATTTGATAGCGGCCGCCGTAAAAGCATCGCGGTGATTCCACGGACTAGGCGGATTATGGCCGGTAATAGCAGCTACTCGGTCGGCATAAGCTAACCAGGTCGTCGGCATAAATTGGGCGACGCCCATAGCTCCGCCGCAACCATACCAGGGCTCGGCTGAAACCGGCTGACTGTCCGGGTTTAAACCTAATCCCTGACAAATCTGGAAAAAGGCGTTTTTCTCTTTCTCGGCCCGAGTAATATAGCCTAAACTCCGATAACATTGATACATGTCTTCCCGCCAATTACCAGTTCCAACATTGAGTCCGAGCCGGGATTCGGCTTCCAAAACGCCCAACAGGAAGGCCGGACGGACGCCGGTCTTTGAACCGGCAAAAATAGCATCTTGAATAGCTTCTTCTAAACTAATCTGATACCTCTCTAACAAAGAAAGCTGTTCTCGGATAAAAGTAATTTCTTCTTCAGCGCTTTGAACCATTTGTTGATAACGTTGTTCTTCACCCTTAGTCTGCTCAAGCAAATCTTCCTTTTGCCATTGTCTGCTTTCAACGGTCCGGCTTTTAATTAATTGTAGCGACTTCAAACGATTTTGCTCCTCTCTTTCAGATTCTAATTCACCCTTTTCATTTTCCAACCCGTCCTTTAATTCTTTAACCACTGCTAAAACATTTTGAATTTCTTCCTGAACGGTCTCGATGGCGTTAAGTTGGTCAAAAAAGTCGGAAAATTTATCATTTTTCAAAACTACTTCCAGAAGGGTCTCCTGGTCGGCATAAGCGACCGTCCGAATATATTCAGCCAAGAGGTCCTTTTTTTGGTTAATCTGTTCCTCGAAATTATTAATCTGCTCGTCTATTTCTTGGATATTTAAGGTGCTTTTTTGAATAACCAGGTCTATTTGCTTCATTTCGACCATAATCTGATCAATCTGGTTTTCTAAAATTTGAATCTCATTATTTAGCGTTCTAGCCTTCTGTTGATTAGTCTGGATTTGCTGTTGATATTGGTTAATCTCTTCCTGCTTCTGCTTAATCTGATTTTCCAAATCGCGGCGCAATTCATCGACATCGGCCGCTTCAACCCGGACAAAAAAAGAAACAGCTAAAATCAAAAACAGGAAAATAGCTGTTCCTCGAAAGAAAGAGAATGTTTTTAATGGTTTATTCATTTCCCCCTTTTGATTTTTCCTCCTTGGCTGGTTTTTCTTCAGTAGTTTTACCTTCGGCTGGCTGACCATTTTCAGCCGTACTCTCTCCAGTTTCTTCTTTAGCTTTCTCTTTCTCGGCCAGTTCAACTTCTTCTATCTTTTCTTCCGGCGCTTCTTCCAGAGCGTCTAACTCGGCGCGGCTGCGAGGCGGAATAACCGAAGCAACCACTTCTTCCGGCTGGGCTTCGGTTTTAACCTTAGCCGGCAATTTAAGGTCTTTAATATTAATATTATCTTCAAATCTTTTTAAAGAAGAGATATCGACTTCCAGCTGACGAGGTAAATCGGCCGGCAAGGCTTCTATTTCCAAAGACTGAATGTTCTTAACCAAAACACCGTCCAGTCCCTTAACAGCCGGCGACTCGCCGATAAAAACCAAAGGTATTTCGGTCGTAATCGGTTCATCCATCTTAACCTGATAAAAATCTACATGAATCGGATTGCCGCCAACCGGATCTCTGGCTACTTCATAAATTAAAACAACCCTCTCTTTATGGCTGGACCCTTCCTTTGAAGCGCGTTCTTCTTTTTTGGCCGATTCTTTCTTGGCTGATTTTTTACCTGCCTGGCCGCCATCTATCTTAAGTCTAAGCAAAGTGCTCTCGCCGGCTTCCTTATAGACTTTATTGAATTGCTGCGTCTCAACTGTCAAAGCCAGATTTTTGACTTTATGACCATACAAAATAGCCGGAATCAGGCCTTGCTTCCGGATCCGTTCATTTTGACGGCCGGTCACCGGCCGCAATTGAGCTGATAGTTCTAACATAGTCTTTCTATTCTAATTAAAAAAGGCTCGCAGGTCAAGTTAAGAAAAGGTCTGGCCTTACCAACTAAAATTTTCAAAACTAACTAATAATTACGAGCTGGGTTGGGTAAGGCCAGACCTTTTTCTGCTATTGCTACGCCTATAAGTTTTCTATTTCTCAACCTCAATCGCCTGGACTGGACAAATATCGGCCGCTTCCTGGGCGCATTTTTGGGTCTCGGCCTCCTCTTTATTTTCAGTTCCTTCTTTCAGCCGCGCTTTATTGTCGTCGCCTATCTCAAATAAATCGGGGCAGACAGAAGCGCAACTGCCGCAGCCGATACATTTCTGCTTATCTATGGTAATTTTCATAAATAATTTGTCATTCTGAGCAAGCGAAGCGAAGAACTTCGTAAGAATCAAGGCTTGTCGAATCAAGGTCTGACCTTTCCAACAATACTCTTCGATAGATGTTTAAACATTAGTACTTAGTTACAAAGGTCGGACCTTGATTCGACTTAATTCGCCCTTCAACTCGATTTCACGCAATTCTTCGGCTCTGATTTCAGAATGATTTTCCAAAAATTGTCATAAACGAAGGAATGGAACAATCTTTTCGTACTTCTACGGGATTGCTTCGCTTCGCTCGCAATGACATCTATTAATTACTAAAAACTATCTCCTTAATTTTTTGAGTGATGGCCAAAGGATCTTCTCTTTGCCAGACATTTCGGCCAACGGCTAAACCGATCGCCCCGGCCGCCATAATGTTCTCAACTATCTTCAAAAATTCCTGGTCAGAAACCTTGGGACCACCCGACAAAACCACTTTGGTTTTACCAGCCGCTCTAACCGCCCGGGCAAAGCACTCTCTTGATCCACAGTATTTAATTTTAACCATATCGGCCCCTAATTCAAGGCCGACCCGGGCCGCATAAGCGGTAATTTCCGGCGAATCGTCGTCTTTAACTCCCTTGCCCCGCGGATAAATCCAGCCGATAACAACTAAACCCTGCCGATCAGCCTCTTCTTCAATTCGACCGAATTCGTCTAACATTTTGGCCTCGTGCTGACTGCCTAAATAAATGGTATAACCGACAGCGGACGCGCCCAATTCAACCGCCTCGGCCACCGAGCAAACCTGTCTGGAAACCGGTTCGCCGCCGACCAATCGGCTTTTTCCGTTCAGTTTAACAATTAAGGGAATCTTTTCTTTGTAGGGAGGGTAATATTTCTCAGCCACCCCTTTTTGCAGGACAATGCCATTATAGCCGCCTTTGACGGCTATATCTAAAATATAGTTAGGGTCAAGACTTTTCCCCTTTAAATCAATCGGACCATGCTCAATGCCATGGTCATAGGCCAGGTAAATCGCTTTGCCATTAGTGGTAATTTTTGAAAGTTTATCCATATTACTTTTCCGGAGCAAGAGTAACATACCCCTTGTCCAAATTCTCCATCATTATTTTGTCTAATTTTTCCTGACCGAGATAGTTGATAAAAACTTCGTTCCACAGGGCTTCCTGTTGATGATAAAGATATTTAGATTCAAAACCAATTCGGCGCAATAGAGAAATGCCATTGTCAAACAGATCAAAACTAATTAGATTCTCCTCTTTGGAACTATTAACCGGAAAATAGTCTCCGGCTACATCTAAGCCATGCCAAAAACTTAAACCGGTTTCTGGAAAGCGTTGGCCAAATTTATTAATAGCGGCCGCCGCTTTAGTATAATGCCAAGCCTCCGGACTAATATGCGGTTCGGCCAAACGCGGGTCATTCGGATCACTTTTGGCTAAGTACTTGGCGACAATCCGCCAGCTCATTTTCTTTTTATCAGGCAACGGCTGGCCGGTCACTTCTACTTTCAAAGCGTTAATCATTTTCTGGGCAAAATTCTCTTCCCGGCTATATTTTTCAAAAAGCCGCGAATGCCAATCGGTTTCGTAAGTATAATGAAGAGTCATAAAGAAAAGATAAAGGGTCTCGCCAGCCGCCCGCTTGCTAACCGGAATGACAAAAACAACGCCTAATTCCTTTAAATGACTCATGTGGTGAAGTTTCTTGCCTAAAAATTTCTGGCCGATGCCGGCCCATCTTTCCGGCAGAACCATCACCTTAATTTCCCTCTCTTCAAAATCATCTCTGGTTAAATCCTGATAGGGTTTAAAAAAAACATCATTCAACCAACGACTGTCCTCAACAAAACGCAAGGCAGAAAAAATCTCAAAAATATCTTCTTCGGTCAGCATTTTTTCTATATCATCGCCGTAACCGAGGTTGGCCATAATCTGCTTGGGCGGATTGAGCCTAAGTAATTGCCTAGCTTTTTCTTCTTTAAGATAAAACCCTTTCAGATGATTGGTCAACTCTTTAGTCGCGTTAATCAAACTGCGGCAGCCAAGGGCAGTCGAAAAATCCGGCTGACTAAAATGTTCAAAGAGAGCCTGGTCATCTTTTTCAACCTTATCAATTAAAGACTGATAAACTCGTTCGGCGGTTAACTTATCTTGGCCGGCCAGACTTAATTCTTTCAAAACCCGTTCAATCTGTCGGTCGTTTTCCTGAACAATTTTCTCAATAACTCCTTCCCGGCCGCTGATTCTATTCATTTTTTCCTCCAAACCCAAAACGACTTCCTCCGAAGTTCTCAATAATTTAGCTAATTTAGTAGTTGAATTCATATTCTAAATTACCATGTCCTAGCCCCGGACGTGTATAAAGCCCAAGCCCAGGTCGGTCTCACCGGATCATAAAACGGTTCACTCGAACTAGGGAAACTCTCCGGCCCGACGCTATGACAAAGCAACTTATAATTTGTTCCATTTGAGCGATATATATAGCCAGACCAACTTGTTCTATTGTCTAAGGGGTCAAGCGGTAAAACACTCATATAGTCAGGCGTTATTCCGGGAATATAAGCATTGGCTCCGCTAGTATCACGACTACCACCATTAGCACAAACGCCCCAATAAACACCACCAGTTGAAGGATAGCTACCGTAACTATCATAGTACATTTCTAAAGCAAGGACGATTTGGTTCATATCTGTTTTTCTTCTGACATCCCTCGCCTTAGCCCTGGCACTATTCAAACTGACCAGCACAATGCTGGCCAACAGGCCAATAATGGCGATAACGACTAAGAGTTCGATTAAGGTAAAGCCTTTTCTGTCTGGCATTGACTCTCAACTTTAATTACCAGGAAAAGGTCTGGCCTTTCCAGCTAAAATTTTCAAAACTAACTGATAATTAAAAGCTGGGTTGGGCAAGGCCAGACCTTTTCCTGTTTTTCGGTAATTACCAAAAACTAAGCTATTGTTTCTTCTGTCACTTCTACTTTTTCCCATTGACCCCAATCATCTTTTTTCAAAAGACCGTTAGTCGCCCCCATTTTTTGCAAACATGATGTGGCGTTGGCTGTCCCTAATTGAATGGCGTAACTAATGTCGTTTTTCTCAATATAGCCGGCCACAAAGCCTGAACCGAAAGCGTCGCCGGCTCCGGTTCGGTCAATCAAATCAGACTTGGGAATGCCGGCTGAATACAAGGTTTGGCCATCGGAAACAGTTACTCCTTTCGGCCCTTTGGTCATAACTACAATCCCGTTAACCCAATCATCCAACTTCTTAAAAATCTCCTTTTCTTGCTCAAAATCCAAGCCGGTTAATCTGGCTGACTCTTCTTGATTTAAAATCAGAATATCTATTTTATTAAGAACCGACTTTAGAATCTCGGTGTGCTCCGGCCTCTTGATACTGCCAGCCGGATTAGCCGAAATTTTAATCCCTTCTTTTTTGGCAAAATCAATCAAGGGAACCAGCATTTGATGGCTTTTATCCGATAAAGAGGAGATATAAAACCAGTTGGCTTTAATTTTATCAAAGGGAATGTCTTTTTCAATCAACTGGTGGCAAGCGCCGTATTTCTCCAAAATACTCCGGCCGACATCAGGCCGAGAAAGGATGACCGAAAAAGCAGTCGGATGTTCGGTTGATTCTTCCAATAAATCAAGAGAAACTCCTTGGTTTTCTAACTCTTTTTTAACTTCCTGACCGAAAGCGTCCCGGCCAATCATTCCAAAATAAGCTGTTTTTAGGCCCTGACGGGAAAAAGTAACCGCGCTGTTAGTCCCGCAGCCGCCCATAGCAAAAAACACATCGTCCATGTGCATTTTTGAACCCAAGGGGACACAGAGTCCTTTCTTGGTCGTAAACTGTTCGCCTTTAACTAATTTCAGTTGGCGACTGCTCATAAAAACATCCTGGGTAGCCGAGCCGAAAGTGATAATGTCGTACATATAGATAAAAAGAATAAAAGGTCCGAATTAGCTATAAAAGGTCTGGCCTTTCCAACGAAAATTCCTCGCAGATGTTAGCTATAAGAGGTCTGCTATAAAAGGTCTGGCCTTTCCAACGAAAATTCCTCGCAGATGTTATTAAAGAGAAACTGAGATGGGCAAGGCCAGACCTTTTATTAATTTATTTTCTCCGAACAACCTTTTTAACCGCCTTTTTAATATCTTCGGCCACCAGATGAAATTCTCTCATCAGCTCATTAGGTTCTCCCGATTCGCCCCAGCGGTCCTGAACGCCAATCATTTCTATTGGGACCGGCTCATTTTTAGACAGTACTTCTGCCACTGCCGAACCCATTCCGCCCATCACCTGATGGTCTTCAGCGGTGACTACTGCCCCAGTCCGCCCGGCCGCCTCAATAATTGTTTCTTCATCCAGCGGTTTAACAGTATGATTATTAATCACGCCAACCGATAGACCGTCTTTCTCTAAGTCGTCAGCAGCCAACAAGGCTTCGTGAACAGTCGGCCCGCAGGCAATAATAGTTACGTCGCCGCCTTTACGGAAAATTTCAGCCCGACCTATCTTAAAAGGAGTTCCTTTGGTCGTAAAAACAGGAGTGGCTTCCCGGGCAAATCTTAAATAAACCGGTCCTTTCATTTTGGCGGCCGCTATAGTCGCTTTTTTTGTCTCTAAATAGTCACAGGGAGCCAAGACGGTCATCCCCGGAATACAACGGACAGTGGCAATATCCTCCAGTCCTTGATGAGTCGCTCCGTCTGCTCCGACCGAAACTCCGGCGTGAGCGCCGGTCACTTTAATATTGGCCTGGCCATAGGCGCCCAAGCGCAACTGACACCAATTCAAACCGGGCGAAAAAACCGAGTAAGTGGAAATGAAGGGAATTTTCCCCTGTAAAGCTAAGCCGGTAGCAATACCGAGCATATTCTGTTCAGCAATACCGACTTCAATAAATCTTTCCGGAAATTCATCCCTGAACCAACCAGAACGGGTTGAATTAGTCAAATCAGCGCAGAGAACAACAATATTTTTATCTTTTTTACCTAATTCAACTAATCCCTCGCCATAGCCGTCGCGGGTCGGT
>CAZFBL010000008.1:0-2905 GCA_964517275.1 uncultured Candidatus Saccharibacteria bacterium | reverse complement strand
GCTTCTTTTTTGAGTTCTTCCAAAGCGGCTTTCGCTTGTTTCTTGTCAGGCGCCTTGCCATGCCATCCAACTTTGTTTTCCATAAATGAAATACCTTTGCCTTTAATGGTTCGGGCTAAAATAACGGTTGGTTGTTTATGAATACTTTTAGCTGTTTGACAGGCCTCAATTATCTGCTCCAAATTATGACCATCAATATCAATAACGTGCCAGCCGAAGGCCTCATACCTCTCCTTGAGGGAAGAACCGCCCATTTCTTCAATAGTCCAGTCGTCAATTTGCAAGCCGTTAACATCAACAATAGCGGTTAGATTATCAATCTTATGGTGGTCGGCAAACATCATTGCTTCCATGGTTTGGCCTTCTTCCTGTTCGCCATCTGACATCAGCACATATGTCCGCCATTTTTTATCGTCAAATTCAGCCGCCAGAGCGGCTCCGATACCCAAAGAAAGCCCTTCGCCCAAAGCGCCGGCCGAACTCTCCAAACAAGGCAGTTTTATTCTATCCAAATGGCCTTGCAGACGGCTGCCTAACTTACGCAGGGTGTTTAATTCCTTAACTGGTAGATAACCGGCCCGGGCTAAAACAGCATACAAAGCCGGGCAGGCATGAGCTTTGGATAAAAAGAATCTGTCCCTTTCCGGCCAATTCGGCTTTTTGGGATTATGGTTTAAAATTCCGCCGAAATACAAAGCGACCAGAATTTCCACAATTGAAAGAGAGCCGCCCGGATGACCGGAGCCGGCTTCGGCCAGCATAGAAATTATATCCTGGCGAACAGTATTACAAATTTTTTTAAGTTCTTTTTCGGTCATGTTTTGTCTCCCTATCACTAGATACCAGGACAGGTAGGATAACTTCCTCCTTTCACTCCATAGTTAATTCCATCAACCTCCAAGGTTGTATATAAACAATAAGCTGAACAATAGCCGCCTGAACAATACTCTGGGTCAAAATAGTAATGATAACTTCCTGTTTTTAATGGGTCGCAAGGGACTTTGGCTATAAAATTTTCGGTGACTAACTTGCCTATATCATTTTGAGTGGTATCGCACGTTTCCCAACCACTATAGGTATCATTCATATAACCATTATGAGCGTCGTAATACATTTCCAAAGCTATTTGTAACTGATGCAAATCTGCTTTTCTCCTGGCATCTCGGGCTTTCTTTCTGGCTGTATTCAGACTAACTAAAACAATGCTGGCTAAAAGGCCGATGATGGCGATAACAACCAATAATTCAATCAGAGTGAATCCCTTTTGTTTTTTATCAATTAGCATTTTAGACTACCTTCAATTCTATTTTTTCACTCTTTTTTCTATCTCTAGCAGTTGTTTTTTCTATTTTTTTTACTTACAGTCGTAAGCTTATTACGAGAACGGTTCTCGGATTTTTCTAATAGCTTCCTCTATATTATCGCTGTTGAAAACAGCACTGCCGCTGGCTAAAAGATTAGCCCCGGCCTGGATAACTTTGGAAGCGGTTTCTAAATTAATGCCGCCGTCTACCTCTATATTAACATTAGGATAAATTTCCCGCAATTGTTTAATTTTAACTAAAGTATCTTCCAGTAATTCTTGGCCGCCGCGGCCCGGCTGAACGGTCATCACTAAAACCAAATCAAGGTCCGAAATGAAATTATCAACCATTTCTATCGGTGTATCAGGATTAATCGCTAAACCGACTCCCAAGCCGGCTTCTTTTATTTTATTAATTAGCTGGTGGTGGTGTCTAGTCGACTCAAAATGGATAATAATTCGTTTAACTCCCGAATCAATCCATTGGTCAATCATTTCTTCCGGATTCTTAATCATTAAATGAACTTCCAAGTTTACTTCGGTTTCTAATTTTTTTAACTCGGCTGGATTGTTCCAAGTAGAATTATCGACAAACTGACCATCCATAATATCCAGTTGAATCCAATCAACATATTCCTCCACTTGCTTAACCTTTTCTTGGAGTTCTTCAAAATCTTTAGCAATGATGGTCGGAATTATTTTAACCATTTTCTACACTTCGAGTGAAATTAGCACAAATCCTGCCATATATACAAAAATCAATATAAGAAACCAAATAATACGCAATATTAAAGCAATCGATTTAGGCTTCTTAAATACAAAATCATCCTCTAATAATCCGCCAGTGATTGCACCTATAATAGCAAAGTATAATGTCACTGGTATCATCATAGCCCCATTAAAAAAGAAACTAGATCTAGATAAAATACCTACTAAAAAAGACAAGGATGCAAAGACAGGTATAAAATAAATAAAGAAGAAAGGAGCAAAGAAGAAGCGCAAAATAATAGATTGGAAATAAGAAGATTTCTCAATAATCTCATACATGGCGCCGCCAAAAAAAATTATAGCAATCATCCCATCGGGCCGAAAAATAATTATTGCTACCAAACTATAACAAATACCAATTAATGCTCCTATTTGCCATTTTTTTAATTTTATACTTATAGTATTTTACCTCCTCTCAATTTCTTCAATCTTTTCTAATCGGCGAACATGCCTTTCCTCGCCGCTAAATTCTGTTTCCAGCCAAATCCGGACAATTTTCTTGGCCGTTTCCTGGTCTACAACCTTGCCGCCTAAACAAAGGATATTGGCGTCATTATGCTCGCGCGATTGTAAAGCGGTAAAATCATTATGACAAACCGCTCCCCGAATACCTTTAACTTTATTGGCAACCATGCAAATACCTAATCCGGTCGCGCAAATTAAAATACCTTTTTTGCCTGTTTGGGCTACTTTTTCGGCCACGGCCAAAGCAAAATCAGGGTAATCGTCTTTTGGGTCTAATTCTTGATTACTCAAATCCTCATACTCTTCACCCAATTCCTTCAGATACTTCTTTAATTCTTCTTTTAAGTGCCAACCTGCATGGTCAGCCCC
>CAZFBL010000007.1:9534-25462 GCA_964517275.1 uncultured Candidatus Saccharibacteria bacterium | reverse complement strand
ACCGGCGGATAAATTACTTTGGCTTGACGGCCGTAATATTTCTTAATCCGCTGAGCGGTTATTTTAGAATTAGCTAAAAAATAGTCAACCCGATTAGCGGCCGCCCTGTCCCAAAGACGCAAATAGTGGCAAAGAATTTTTCTTAAAACGGAAGCTCCCTGGTTGTACTGCGGACTGTAATCCCACAAAAAACGGGCCGGATTATGACAGTAGCAGATATGAATGGCTCCAGAACGCAGAATTAATCCTTTAACAAAGGCGCTGGCCGAGGAAATAACTAAATCATATTCTCTCAAATCAAGCGATTCGACAGCGGCCGGAATGAAGGGAGCTAAAAGACGATGGTATTTTCGAGCCAAGGGTAAACCCTGTAAAAAAGAAGTTCTTACTCTCGTATTGGGAAAATATTTTCCCATTTTTTCCTTGTCATAAAGTAGAGTGAAAATATCGGCCCGAGGGAAAATCTGAAGCAAATTCAAAAGAACCCTCTCGGCCCCTCCAAAACGAATTAAATAGTCATGAACCAAGGCTATTTTCATAAAAGGTATAAAAGGTCTGGCCTTTCCAATGAAAATTCTTCATAGATATCAGTAAAGAGAAACTGAGATGGGTAAGGCCAGACCTTTAATTGCTTTAAAGGCCAGACCTTTAATTAAGACCTTTTATTACAAGTGAAGTCAGATTTCAACACTTCGGCTTACTCCGTCAGAATCTTCAAAGTTTCTTGAGCGCATTTCTGCCAAGAAAATCTCTTGAGGTTAGTGTATCCTCTATCAACTAAATCTTTTCTCAATTGATTATCTCTAATAATCTTATACATCGCTTCAGCAATTTGTTCAATATTATTCGGGTCAACTAATAAAGCTGCCTGACCAGCCACTTCGGGCATCGAAGAGACATTGGAAGTAATAACCGGGCAACCGACCGCTTGGGCTTCCAAAATAGGCAGGCCGAACCCTTCATAAAAAGAAGGTAAAACAAAAAGAGTTGCCCCTTGAAGCAATCGCCATTTCTCTTGCTCGTCAACATATCCTTTTTCCATGATACTCTCTTGTTTAAACGGTTGATAGCCGTATCCTCTCGTTCCAACCAAAACTAATCGGTGAGGAATCCGATACTTTTTCTTTAATAAACTAAAAGCCCCGACTAATCCTTGAACGTTTTTTTTCTTTTCCAAACGGCCAATAAAAAGAATATACGGTTCCTTCGTTTCTTGGCTGTCAGGCAGAGATTCAGGAATATTTATTCCATGATGAATGACAGTTATTTTTTCCGGCCGACCGTCATATAATTCTATCAAATCTTTCTTGGTGTTTTCGGAGACGGTAATAATTCGGCGAGCTTTTTTTAAAGCGTATTTAGTACTCCAGCGCAAATAATTCAAATGTGACCAGGGATACATTTGCGGATAATATTCGTATTCCAGGCCGTGAATGGTAACAACCGAATTTTGGGGATGAATGAGAGGCAAAATATGAACCGGAATAAAAAGAATTTCCGGTCGATGAACGGCCATTTCCAAAGCCAGTCTAATTTGGGTCCACAGCGGCCAAGACCATTTCAGTTGGCCGACTTGAAAATTTTCCGGTAGAGATAAACCGCCAGCTGATAAGAGTTGACGGCTATATAAAACAAAGCGATGCTTTTTACTCTCCTCCAGCATCGTTAAGTGTTTGACTAATTGATAGGTGTATTCCTCAACGCCGGTCCGCGGCTGTTTAAAAGCGGCTACCGCGTTAATGCCGATTAACATAGGTTATTCCGACATGACGGTCCGACCGTCATTTTTTACTCATTATACTGCGCTTGTAAATACTCAGATGCTCTAAAGCCAAACCCGCCCCTTTAGCCACGCAAAGGAGTGGTTCTTTGGCTAAACGGCACGGGACGCCAATCGCTTGAGCGAATAACTCATCCAAATTATTAAGTAAAGAGCCGCCGCCACTCAAAATAATTCCTTTGTCCATAATGTCAGCAACTAACTCCGGGGGTGTCTCCTGAAGAACGTTTTTAATCGCCTGAGTAATCTCGGTCAACTGTTCAGAAATAGCCTCGCATATTTCGTTACCGCTAATTTCAATAAACTTAGGCAGGCCGGCGACCAGGTCGCGACCCTGAATTTTCAAGACCAGATCATCCTCTCGAGGCAGAGCGCTGCCCAGCTTCATTTTAATCTTTTCGGCCGTCCTTTCACCAATGGCCAAATTATATCTTTTTCTAATAAATTCACTGATTGCCTGGTCGATTTTATCGCCGCCGACTCTGACCGAAGCCCAAGAAACAATTCCCCCTAAAGAAATAACAGCCATTTCTGAGGTACCGCCGCCAATATCAATAATCATATGACCGCCTGGTTCATTAATCGGAATGCCGGCCCCAATAGCCGCTAAAACCGGCTCTTTAATTACATAAGCAGTTTTAGCCCCGGCTTTAACAGTCGCTTCAATAACCGCCCGTCTTTCGGTCGAAGTAATTCCGGCCGGTACCGAAACCATTACATCCGGTCGAAAAAAACGCCAGCTGCCTAAAACCTTGCCGACAAAATAGCGGAGCATCGCTTCAGTTACCCGGTAGTCGGCAATAACCCCGTCCTTCATTGGCCGGGAGGCAACAATTGTTTCCGGAGTTCGTCCTAACATCTCCTTAGCCTGATTGCCAACCGCTAAAATACGATTATCCTCAATCGAAATAGCGACCACCGTCGGTTCATTAACAACCACTCCTTTATTAGGCAGATAGACCAAAGTATTCGCTGTTCCTAAATCAATGCCAATTTTTTTGATTAACATAAAACTAAATTAATAAATAACCTAAGATTGAACTAACCTATTTGAAAACATAGTGGAAAAGATTAGAAAATCAAGTTGTTTTCAAGGTTCGGAGCTTCGTTTGAAAATAGATTAGTTCAGCATTACTTAATTATTGGTCATTGCTAAAAACTATTCCTCAATTCGTTGGATATCCGCTCCCAGTTTCTGTAATCTCTCTTCAATTCTTTCATACCCCCGGTCAATCTGATAAATATTCTCGATAACCGACTGGCCGCGAGCAATTAAAGAAGCGATGACCAGAGCAATGCCGGCCCGGATATCCGGACTGATTAAATAACGACCGGTCAATTTAGTCGGTCCCTGGACAATTACTCTATGGGGGTCAGCCATAATAATTTTTGCTCCCATTTGGTTAAGCAGGTCGGTATAAAAAAGTCGTCCCTCAAAAATGGTCTCGTGAATCAAAGACAATCCCCGGGCCTGAGTCATTAAAACGGTAAAGGGGGCCTGTAAATCGGTGGCCAAGCCCGGATACTCATGAGTTTTCAGGTTAATCGATTTCAACTTAAAGCCTGGTTCGATAATCACTGAATCTTTACCAATTTTTAAATTAACACCGGCTTTCCTTAAAAGAAACCAAAAAACATCCAAATCCTCTGGCTTAAGTCCGGTTACTTTTATCGGACTTTGAGAGGCTGCTCCTAAAATAGCGAAACTGCCTGCTTCAATCCGGTCGGGAATAACATGACAGTGTCCGCCGCCCAAAGAGCTGACTCCTTCAACTTCAATAAAGGGGGTGCCGGCTCCTCTTACTTTAGCTCCAACCTGATTCAAGAATTCAGCCAAGGCGACAATTTCCGGCTCGCAGGCCGCGTTTTTAAGCAGGGTTTTTCCCTTAGCCAAAACAGCCATCAGGAGCATCGTTTCGGTAGCGGTCACGCTGATAAGAGGAAAAACAAATCTAGTCCCCTTTAACTGCCGAGAGGCGGTCAGATAATAACCGCATCTATCTTCTTTGACCTTAACTCCAAAAGCTTCAAAACCGGCTAAAAAAATATCGCGCGGCCGTTGGCCAATAACACAACCGCCGGGACGAGGCAGGACAGCTTGTCCTTGACGAACCAGCAAGGGAGCGGCTATTAAAATTGACCCCTTCAATTTTCGAGCGATCTCCGGTTCTAAATGAACGGTAGTGATATGTCTGGCTTTAATAGAGTAAAGACCAGTTGATTTATTCTCTACCTGGGCGCCGACTCCTTTTAGTAATTCAATTAACCGAAAAATATCCTCAATTTGAGGGACATTGCTAATAGTCCATTCTTTATCGGTCAGGAGAGAAGCGGCTAAAAGCTTTAGAGCGGCATTCTTGGCTCCACTTACCTTAATCGTCCCTTTTAATTTCCGCCCTCCCCGAATAACAAACTTAGCCATTAAATTTATCCCCTGAGCTCATCCAATTTATCCCCGAACTCGTCAAAGGGTAAATTTAACAACCAGGCAGCCTTTGACTTCGCTCAGGCATTAATATCTATTTATTCGCTCAGGCGGCAATATTCTCTTCACATACTACCCCAGCTAAAGCTTCTTGGCAAGCAGTTAAAACAAAAACTAACTTAAGAATGATTGTTAACTATTACTAGCCGAAATCAGACCAGCTCATTAAGATTGACCTTCTAACCAAATCCTATATACTAAATATATGACTCAACGAGTGCGTCGGCTATTACTCATTTCGACCATTCTTTTTTTTGTCTTAGCTACGCCCAGCGTCCTGCTCTATGCTTGGGGTTATAGTTTTGATTGGCCGAACAAAAAGATAGTTCTAACCGGCGGCCTTTATCTTAAATCTGTCCCGAAAGGCGGGCAAACCTACCTTGACGGTCAAGCCGGAAAAAAAACTCCGACTTTCATTAAACGACTGGTCCCTGGCAGCTACCAGCTGGCTATCGTCAAAGACGGCTATCACCTCTGGCAAAAAAAACTAAAAATAGAATCGAAATTAGTAACCGAAGCCAGAAATATATTTTTGGTTCCCAAACAACCTTCTCTTGAATTAGTCAAAGAAGAACTGCCAAATGATTTCTCCCTAGCCGATTTTCTACCGGTGGAAGAAGCTGATATCATTTTCTACATCCAAAAACCGAGCAATATTCTCTATAAGACTGACCGGGCCGGTTCTTTCAATGAGCAGATTAGTCTGACCCCTCTGCCAGCCGACCACCAATATCAAATTTTCAACTCGGCTAACGAAAGAATAGCCGTTTTGAATGAAGAAAAGCAACTTTTTCTACTTGACTCTCAAAGCAAAAACTTTGAGCTATTGGCTGAAAACATTCAAGGCGCCCAATTTTCCCCGGATAGCAAAAAATTATTATATTACAGCCCAACCGAAATCTGTGTCTATTATCTAGAAGATACTTTCAGCCAACCTAATAAGCAAGCCGGTCAAGAAGAACAAATCACTCGTCTCAGCCAAGGAATCATAGAAGCTATCTGGTATCCTCAAACGAATGAACATATTATTTTTGCCGTCAATCAGGCCGTCAAAATTATTGAACTAGATGATCGCGATTATCGCAATACGGTTGATTTATTTAATTGGTCAGCCAGCCAAATCGCTTATTCCAACCAAGATAAAAAGATTTATTTAGTCAGGGGGGAGAAATTATTAAGCACTTTCCTGGCAACGGAATAAAACTGCTCATAAAAAAATCCCCCGGGCGAACCGGGGGATTTTTTTATCTCTTTCTCCATTGGGGAGCGCGCCTGGCCTTCTTGAGACCGGGCTTCTTACGTTCTTTCTCGCGCGGGTCACGACGAAGAAAACCGGCCCGCTTCAGTTTTTTAGAAAAATCAGGATTAAACTTGATCAAAGCCCGGGCTAAACCATGGCGAATCGCCTCGGCCTGTCCCCTCATTCCGCCGCCCTCAACTTTAACAGTTACCTTAAACCGATTGACCGACTTCATCTTCTGTAAAGGACTGGCCGCCAGTTGTTGAAACTCCAGAATCGTGAAAAATTTAGTGTAAGATTTATGATTGACTTCAATCTTGGCTTTATTATCGTCAAAAGGCCGACAGGTAAAAAGCCGAACCCGGGCGGTTGCCCGCTTACGCCGTCCAACCGCTTCATAATATCGCTTATCCCGGTCAGCTGCTTCTTGTGTTTTCTTAGCAGCTGTCTTGGCTTTGGTCTTGATTGTCTTCCGGCTGACTTTCTTAGTTCGACCAACGGCCGACTTGCTTTTAGTTGTTTTATTCTGCTTAATCATTATTCAACTCCCTCTTGTATAACTTTAATTTTTTTATCATTCGGTCTCTTAATTTATTCTTAGGCAGCATTCCGTAAACCGCCTGTCGGATAACCCGTCGCGAGTCTTTTTTCATCACTTCTTCCAATCTTTCTTCCTTAAGACCGCCCGGATAACCTGAATGACGATAATACATTTTCTGCTCTCTTTTCCGACCAGTCACTTTAATTTTATCCGTATTGACAACAACCAGCCGATCGCCTTTATCCGTATAAGGCAAAAAACAGGGTTTGTTTTTACCCCTTAACAAATTAGCTAGTTCAACTGCTAAACGGCCTAATATTCTATTGGTTGCGTCAATGGTATGAGTTTTCATCACGATTATTTAACTAATTCAATTAAAGCCATCTCGGCTCCGTCAGTCCGACGCCGGCCCAGTTTAATAATTCTTGTATAACCGCCGGCCCGCTTCTGATAACCGGGGCCAAGCTGGCTAACCAATTTTTGGCGCGCCTCAACCGGCAAATACCTGGCCAGATATCTAATCGCGGCTAGATTATTTTCAGAAGAGACCTTCTTTGGAGAGGATTTTTCCTCACCATCAAAGGCAGCCGCTCCCGAACCGACTTCAGTCGGCCTGCTTCTAGTAATCAGTTTCTCGACAAATGGACGAAGTTCCTTGGCTTTGGCTTCGGTCGTGGTAATTTTCTCTTTCAAGATTAAACTAGCGGCTAAATTCTTTAAAAGCGCTTTTCGCTGTTTTGCCGGTCGTCTAAATTTTCTTCCCTTCTGATAATGTTTCATAAACTAAACTCTCAGAAAATGTTTCAAATTACGATTTCAAAATCAGGCCTAATTTACCTAAGGCTCTTTTTATCTCGACTACTCTTTTTCGGCCCAAACCTTCGACTTTCTCTAAATCTTTTTCCTTCTTTTTAATTAAACCAGACACCGTTTTAATTCCCGCTTGTTCAAGCAAGTTAATCGCCTGAGCTGAAATTTTCAAATCACTTATCTTTATTTTCCCAACCTCCTCGGTCTTTTCTTTATCGGGCCTGACTTCTTTTTTAACCTTTTTTTTGGCTGTTTTGGCTTTAGTTTTTTCTTTCTTTTCCTCAAAGAAAGCCAGCACCTTAAAATGGTCGACCAAAATCCGAGCCGCCTTCTGGAAGGCTTCTTCCGGCTTAATTGTCCCATCAGTCTCAATAGTCATCCGCAGACGGTCGTAATCGGTTCGCTCGCCGACTCTCATATTCTCAATAGAATAATTGACTTTGCGAACCGGGCTAAAGATAGCGTCAACCGCAATCTTGCCTACTTCCAATTTCTCCTTTTTTCTCGACTCGACCGCCGAATAGCCAAGACCAGGCTCCACTTCCAATTCCATTTCCAAATCAGCCTTTCGGTCGGTCAGAGTGGCAATATGAACTTTTGGATTAGCTACTTCTAACTGAGCGCTCGTTTTAATATCATCAGCGGTCACCTCTTTCTCACCTTTAATTTTAAGGGAAGTTTTGACTGGCTGGTCGGTATATAGTTTAAATCTAACCTGTTTAAGGTTAAGAATAATCTGAACAACATCCTCAACAACGTGAGGAATGGTTGAAAATTCATGCTGAACGCCTTTAATCTTAATATCGGTAATAGCCGCCCCGGGTAAAGAAGATAAAAGGACTCTCCGCAAAACATTGCCCAGATTAGCCCCGTAACCAGGATAACAGGCCTCAATTTCAATGACGGCCCGATTATCTTCTTTTTCAATAACTTTTGGCTTATGAGGAAAAGTAATCATAATTATTAACTTTAAACTTTGAGGTCCGGCCTCGCAGGTCGGACCTGCGAGGCCGGACCTCAAAATCTTTATCTTGAATAGTATTCTATGACCAAGCCTATTTCGCCAACCTTGCCCATGTCTTCCAACTTCGGCTGGCCGATAATTTCGCCCTCCAATTTTTGTTTGTCCAAAGAAATCCAGACTGGCGCCTCATATTTTTTAAGATCGGTTTTCAAATCCTTAAAGGGAGCTAATTTTTTACTCCTTTCTTTAATCTGAATCAAGTCACTTTTTTTAACCTGATAAGAAGGAATGTTCACTTTCCGTTGATTGACCAGAATATGTCCATGATTAATCAATTGTCTGGCCAAGGCCCGAGAGGCCGCCCAGCCCAATCGGAAAATGACATTATCCAAACGGCTCTCCAGTTTATTAACTAGCAGTTCTTCTTTATTTCCTCTTTGGTCAACAACCTCCTTGAAGTAATTCTTAAATTGCTTCTCGGAAAGACCATAGCTATGACGGATTTTTTGTTTTTCAATCAATTGCTGGCCGTATTCAGACGGCCCCCGCCTTCTTCTGGATTTACCATGCAAACCAGGAATATAAGGCCGCCGAATCATAGCGCATTTTTGACTAAAACAACGCTCACCCTTAAGGAAAAGCTTTTGACCGACTCGACGACATTTTTTACATTTGGAATCTATCATATAAAGATTTTGTACCTAGCCGATTCAGGCGGCTGGACAAAGCGCTTTAAACTCTTCTTGGTTTAGGCGGCCGACAGCCATTATGTGGAATCGGTGTTACATCCTTAATGGAAATTATCTCTAAACCATGATTAATTAAGGCTCGAATAGCTGCTTCGCGGCCACTACCGACCCCTTTGACAAAGACCGCCGCCTCGGCCAGTCTTAAATCCCTCACTTTACCCAATAGGGTCTCAACCACCCTAGAAGCGGCAAATGGAGTCGCTTTTTTCGGACCTTTAAAACCGACTGAGCCGGCGCTGGCCCAAGAGATAACCTGACCTTGCCCATCAGTTAAGGTAATAATCGTATTGTTATAGGTTGATTGGATGAAAAACCTTGCCTGGGCTAGTTGCCCGGCCTTGGTCTTTTTTGTTTTGGCCTGAGGAATCCGAGCCGCTTTTTTTTCGGCTGATTCTCTGTCTTCAGTCTCTTTCAAAAGCTCTTCCTCAGTCTTTTTAATAACTCTTTTTTTACCCATAATTATTTTTTCGAAATTTGTGAGCGTAGCGAAATTTATTTTGCTCTAAAATTGTTGTCCCGGCAAGCCGAGGTGAAGATTTTGTATCTGAATTTTGTTCGCCTTTAGCTCTAAAATTCAGACAAAGCACTTTAGGTCTTCTCAGCCGCTTTTCGTCGACCGCTACCCATCGTCTGCCGAACATTACCGCGGACTGTCCGCGAGTTGGTCTTAGTCCGCTGACCTCGAACCGGCAATCTTTTACTATGACGAACTCCACGGTAACAACTAATATCTTTCAATCTTTTGATGCTCATCATTTTTTCTCTTCTCAAATCTCCTTCTACTTTGTGATTTTTCTCAATAAATTCTCTTAATTTAGACACCTCCTGAACAGAAAGTTTGTTGGTTGGCTTCAAGGAGTCGATCTTAAGCTGGTCTAAAATCTGTTTGCTTAAAGAACGGCCCAGACCATAGATATAGGTTAAAGCAATTTCTATTTTTTTATTTTCGGGGATATTAATTCCAGCTATTCGTGGCATGGTTATTTTGTCTTAATTTACGAGTTTGACTCAGGTGACTGATACAAATTTAGACATAAAATTTTCACCCGGCGGTACTGCAGCGTAAAGACTTTATCCTTGTCTCTGTTTATGTTTAGGATTGCTGCAAATGACATAAAGCCGACCTTTCCGTCGGACAATCTTGCACTTATCACAAATTTTCTTAACTGAAGCTCTTACTTTCATATCAATTATCTCTAAAAAATCAATTCCTGAACCAGTCTGTCCCAGTCTTGTCTTAAGATATCGAAAAGCGGGGCAACTTCCTTATTTGTAACGATAAACAATTCTTCCTTTAGTTTCGTCGTAAGGACTCGTTTCTATTTTGACTCGGTCGCCAATAAGAACCCGAATAAAATTCAGGCGCATGCGGCCTGAAAGATGAGCCAAGACTTCCTTTCCGTTATCCAGCCTAACTTTAAAACTAACATTAGGCAAGGCTTCGATAACTGTCCCTTCTTGAGTGGTTATTTCTTTAGATGAAGACACTTTTATATAAGGCTATCCCCCGGGCGTGGAAACCCGGTTATAAAGAATGATATTTTAGGAGCCCGGAGGCTCGGGGTATTGCACCCTATATTAAACAATAAACAAGGATTAGTCAAGACTAATCCAATTTATTTAAACTGACTACTATTCGACTATTTCTATTTCAATCTTTTTTTCTTGAGTTGGTATTCGTTTAACCCAGAATGGCCAGAAACTAACTTTGGCCTTTTCAATGGCCGCTTGATTGGCTAAATATTTCCTTACTTCTACTTCGGTCTGGCCAGCTAATTCCTCTTTTAGTTGGTCCAAGTCAATTTGCCAAACTACTTCCTCGTCAACGTGTAAGTCAAAATCGACCTGGCCGCTGGTCCAATCTATCTCCGTCTCTCGGCAATCAATTTGCTGACTTTCTGAAACCGGTCTTTTGTTTTCCTCTATCTGGGCGACCAAATTTAAGTCAATCAGTTCTTTCAAATCGGCTTCCCTAAAAAACAGAGCCTGGATCGAAAAGGTCATTTCAACATTAAAAGTCTCTCCTTCGCTTTCCTGGTCAACATCCGAGACATCAGTAATTTTTTCCTTAAGACCATTCTCAACCATTTTTAAATCAGCCGGCAGCTGTTCCTGAAGAGCTTGTTCAACTTCATTTCTTAGTTCCTCGGCTAAACTCTCTTTCGCTTCTTCCAAATCTTCGGCTGAAACAACCTTAACCGTCCCGACATAACCGCCGGTCATTGAATCGGTCGACTTGGCGTAAAAACCGGCGTACTTCGGAGTACCCTTAAAACCGGGTATCGTAAAATTAGTCGGCCCAATATTGTAAGATTCGCCGGGCTGGTCAGCGGTAACCGTTATTTCCAAACCGCTGGGGACAATCTTTCCCTCTTCTATTTTGGCCCCCGGAACAGTAATCGTCTCTGATATTCTGAAAACTTTTCCGGTCGGCGATTCAAAACGAGTGGTCGCCACCAAGGTTTGCGGGACTGAACTATATTCATTATAAATAGTAATCTGGCCGCTGGCTTTTCTGTTTAGTTCTTTCTGGCCGCTGGCCGGGAATTCCTTGCTTTCGGTCTTTTCTATTTTTAACTCTTCCAGAGGAATTTCATTCAAACTCTGGTCAATTTGAGAAATATCCTTTGAGCCGACGACCGTCAAATCAAAGCTGATTCCTTCCTTCTTGAGAGTAATTTCCACTTCCGTCGTCGGCAAGGCCAGATAAGCAACCAGGCCGGCTAACAGAAAAGAGAAAATGATAAAGACGGCCAGAATCTTCGGCCAACGAGAAGGTCTGGTTATTGCTTCAAAATCTCTGTCTTCCCGCCAAATCCTTTCTTTAAAAACCGGTTTGGTCTTTGATTTTAAACGAGGCAACTGCTCATTTGAATTTCTTCTTAAAAACTGGCCGGGCGAAAATCTTTTGGGAATGTCTTCCGATGATTTAAATTTTGCCCGTTCTGGCGAACGCTCCGGGCCAAACTGACTGCTTTGACTGCCCGGCCGGACAATGTCAATCATCTTTCTGCGCTTTTGACCGTTAGATAAACTGGACCAGTCAAACTTTTTCTTCTTCCTTTTACGCGCCTGGCTGGCCAAAGAGATATCTTCAGCCGGAGACGGAATCTCTTTGGACAGATAGTCAATTTCTTCCTTTTTTTCTTCCGGCTTAAGTTCTTCAACCAAAAGACCAATCATATCCTCTTCCTTTGGCCGCTTCGGCTCTTGCTGCTTAATCGGTAAATCTTCCTTGTCCCCTTCCTCCTTAATTAATTCAAAAGGCAAGTTTTTATCTTTCTTAACCAAAAAACCTACTTTTTCAGCTGTTTCTGCTTTCAGTTCGTCGGGAACAAACAAAGTAATCTGCTTGCCTAAATTATCGGATTCCCGCTTAAGCAATCTTAGATTAATCGGATTCTGCCAAATTTGAGCGCCAGCCGGCACAACCAAACTAAGCTCTTGACTCTTGGTCTGAGTTAAGCGGTCAATCACAGAGACAATCTCTTCATCTGGTTCTAAGTAGATGGTTTTCATATTTAAATCATTAAAATCTACGCTTGATGTAGGAAAAGGGCGGGAAAAGGTCTGGCCTTTCCAACTAAGATTTTCAAAACTAACTAATAATTACGAGCTGGGTTGGGCAAGGCCAGACCTTTTCCCGACTGAAACAATTCTCTCTTCTGGTTCTAAATAGACAGTCTTCGTAAGACTTATTGCGATTAACGCATCATCCTGACAATACGACGGAGAATAGAAGAAAGGGTTCGTTCACCGCTGGTCGCTATCTCCAGGCCTAAGCTGGCCAAGGCTAAAGGAGTAATACTCTCCGGTCCCTCCAAAAGACCGGTCTGGTCAATTATATCATTAATCTGCCCCGATTGAATAAAGCGAATTTTCGGTTTCTGGCTAAAGGGAAATTTATTTAACCATTGGCCTTGAGTCAATTCTCTATTCAAAATATTCTTAATACCGGGCAATAAGCTGCCGCCGCCGCAAATAAGGATTGAAGGCGGAAAAAATTCAGCCCGTTTTGGCCGTCCTTTTTCGGTTAAAAAAGGCTGGTTAAACTCCTCTAAAATCAATTCTACACCCTGAGACCAAATCTGGATATCTCGGTCTAAAATCTCACTAATTTTCCGCTGGACACCCTGACTAAGCTGTTTTTGAGTATGTTTTATCTTGATTGCCTCGGCCTCGGTCAAACCAAGACCCAAAGCCTGTGAAAGGCGTTTAGTGAAAACCTGCCCGGCCAGAGACAAACTCTTAATTCCTTCAAAGCGACCTTGACGAACCAAGGCAATGTCAGTCGTTCCTCCGCCGGCATCAATGAAGATGCCGCCAAGACTGGGCTCAAAACTGGAAGATCTGGTCAAAGCATAAGGCTCGGCGACTAAATAAAGCAGTTCTAAGTCTAGTCTGGCTGTAATACTCTCCAAGGCTCGTAAATGAACCAGCGGAGCATAAACATTAAAGATACTTAAGAAGACCTCTTTGCCCTGAAAGCCCAATGGATTAGTCACCTGATAACCGTCAATCCGCAGTTCATTAACCAAAGAATTGACCAGCCTGATTTCTACTTCTGGCTGACAGGTTTCCCAGGCTAATTGAGAACGCATCTGGTCAAAAGTCTTCCACTGGATTTTCTGGAGAATATTCTTCAATTCGGCCAAATCGATTTCTTCTTCAGGCTGGCTGCGTTGATAAACAAAATCAGTCGTCAGCCCCTTGATAAATTCGCCGGCCATTCCAACTATCGCTTGTTTCGGACGGACCCGGGCCATTTGAACAGCCTGTTCAATCGCTTGCTGGCAGGTCAAAGTCACTCCATCAATGTCGGCGACCGCTCCGGCCTGCATCTGATGGGGTAACTGTCTCTGTCGGCCAACGCCAATAATTAACCCTTGTCTCCCTTCGCGGTCCTTGAATAAAGAAGTATCTATCTTAAAAATAAGGGCCTTAACGAATTCTGTCCCGATATCCAAGGCGAGCAAATAATCCTTTTTGGACTTTGCCTTCCCTGTCTTAAAAAAGTTCTTTAACCGCCCCATTAGCTATATTTTACAATAATTTTACCAAAGGGACAAATATTGGAATTCAGGATATATTTTTCAGCTACGCGAAATTCCCCAGCGAGGGATTTCGCTGCCAAGAAATGCTCACTCTCCTCGCTTCGCTCGGAACCGTGCCCGCTCGCATTTCTAGGCCGCTGAAAAATATATCCTGAATCCCAATTTATTTATCGACCTCCCTATCGTCTAAGCTTTTCAAAATATTTTTCCTGAATCACTCTCTTAATATTCTAAAATTGCCTTAATCCGGCGAACGCCGGCCGAGCTGGATTCTTCTTTGATAATCTTAAAATGGCCGAGTTGGCCGGTCCGTTCAGCGTGAGGCCCGGCGCAGATTTCCTTGGAAAAACCTTCTATGCTATAAACTTTGACTTTGTCTCCGTATTTTGACTCAAAAACACCCATTGCTCCCTGTTTCTTAGCTTCTTCCAAACCCATCTCTTCACATTTGACTGGCAAATCTTTTTTAATCACTTGATTAACTAATTTCTCGACCTCTCCCTTTTGCTCATCGGTCATTTTTTCGGAATGGGAAAAATCAAATCGTAGGCGCTCGGCCGTAATATTGCTTCCCTTTTGAACAACATGGTCGCCTAAAACTTTTCTTAAAGCGGCCAAAAGCAAATGAGCGGCCGTATGTAGTTTTTTTGTTTCCTCGCTGGTGTCAGCCAGCCCGCTTTTGAACTTGCCGGCGCTAGCTGTTCTGGAAAGCTCCTGGTGTTTTTCTAATTCTTCTTTAAATTCATCTTCATCAACTTTAATTCCCTTTTCCTGAGCCAATTCTTTAATCATCTCGATTGGAAAGCCATAAGTTTGATAAAGATTAAAGGCGTCCTTCCCGCTAACTTCTTTTAGCTTGTTAAACTCTCTTTCCCCTTTTTCCAATGTCTTTTTGAATTTAGCTTCTTCATTGTCTAAATTGTCTAAAACAAAACCCTGATTCTTCTCTAATTCCGGATAAACCTTCCTGTAATCCCCAATGACCACTTCAGCTATTTCTTTAGTCCATAACTCCTGTTTAACTTCAAGCTGGCGGCCGTATCTGATAGCCCGCCGAATTAAACGGCGAACCACGTATCCCTGGTCAAGATTGGACGGAATAATCCCTTTATCGTCAGCCATAATAAAGGTAACCGCTTTAACATGGTCAGCAATAATCCGCATCGCTCTAGTAGTTGCTTCTGATTCTTGATATTTCTTTCCGGACAACTC
Source organism: uncultured Candidatus Saccharibacteria bacterium (assembly GCA_964517275.1). Taxonomy (GTDB): domain Bacteria; phylum Patescibacteriota; class Minisyncoccia; order Portnoybacterales; family UBA2143; genus CAYXST01. Next base: position 10,627 of record CAZFBL010000007.1, on the reverse strand, counting down.
CTCAATCTTTCTTAGTATGTTGATAAATAAATCAGTTTCAAAGATATTGTTTTTCCCTTCAGAAACCATAACCATTCTTTCTAGTCCTCCGCCAAAATCAACGTTTTTCTGCGGCAAAGGCTCAAATCCTTTCTCGGTTTTGACAAATTCCATAAAAACATTGTTGCCTATTTCGATAAATCTCCCGCAATCGCAATTAACATGGCAGGGCATATCCTTAAATTTAGAATTTTCGTGTCTTTTTAAATCCGCCCCCAAATCATAAAACATTTCTGAATCGGGTCCGCCCGGTTCGCCTATCGGCATATTGGCCGGAATCCCGGAACGAGACCACCAATTTTTTTTATCGCCGTAATAAAAAATGCGACCGTTCTCCATTCCGTTTTTCTCGGCAGAATTAACGTCTTTAGCCTTAATCCCTTCTTTTTTAAAAAGCTTTTTCCAAATCTCAACTGATTCCTTATCTCTCCCTATGCCAATTTCTTTGTTCCCTCGATAAACCGTGACATAGATTTTATTCGGGTCCAGCTTTAATTCCTGAATAAGAAATTCCCACATCCAAAAAAGTTGTTCCTTTTTAAAATAACTGCCTAAAGACCAATTGCCTAGCATTTCAAAAAAGGTGGTGTGATAACTATCGCCCACTTCTTCTATATCTTCTGACCGAAATGATTTTTGAGAATTAACCAAGCGGTTCCCTTGAGGATGCTTCTCGCCTAAAAGATAAGGGATTAACGGCTGCATTCCAGAACCGACGAATAAAGAAGTCGGGTCATTTTCCGGAATTAAAGAAGCGCTGGGCAGGACAGCGTGGTCTTTCGACTTAAAAAAATCTAAAAATTTTTGGCGTAATTCTTGAGCGGTCATATTACCATAATAGCCTGCTTATCCTAGCCTGACAAGACCGACCGGAGCAACAACTTAATTCAAATGTGAATAACTTCTCTTGACAGGTTTCAAGAGTTAAGATAAACTGAAAATAAGTTTTTTTTGGCCAGGCAGGAGGGGCCTGTTTGGCGGCTGACCGATTGTAACGGAGGGATATCATGAAAAGGCAAAACGCGACCCCGGACGAGCGCGCTCGCGCTCCCTC
>CAZFBL010000007.1:0-9524 GCA_964517275.1 uncultured Candidatus Saccharibacteria bacterium | reverse complement strand
TTGGCCAGGCAGGAGGGGCCTGTTTGGCGGCTGGTAGATCGCAACGTAGCAAACGGAGGATTGCCATGAGAAAGAAATTTCTGACCAAGCGCGCTTGCGCTCAAGACAGGCAAAGAGAGCACTGGAAGGACAACATCGCTATCACCGGCATCAGTGGTCACCAGGATCTTCGGCGCGAATAGCCAACGGTCTAGGCTAGCGCCAAAAAAAATACGGACGAAGTCCGCACCGCACACCCCCACGAGGTTCTCAATTCTCAACAGAGAACCTCTTTTTTTATTGCTAAAGTTTTCAGAGAAATATAGATAAGCAAAGAGCGATTTCTCAAAAGAGACCGCCTATATCCCCCTTATTTTGAGGACGTCCCTCAGAATAAGAGAATTTCTCTAAAATGAGAATCTTCTATTGTTCTGGCCTTTTAACAAAAATATTGTAAAGCCAGGCAAAAATCCAACCACCGATAAACCCGTCGACAAATCCGTAAATTAAACCAATGACCGCCCCCAAATAACTGATTGAGTAACCGAAATAAAATTGCTCCAAAAGAATCATTGTATTGCCGCCGCCGCGCCAAAGAACCCAAAGAGTCATCATTAAAATAGTCGCTCCCCAAATAATACCGCAGGCCAAGGCAAAAGCTTTTTTATTCAAACTCATTTTTTATCACCTCCTTTCGCTGAATTCATTCAAATATTAAACAGACTCCGTCCTCATTTATTCTAATTCTTTCAAATAACATTCTTTGCAATAGACAATCTCCGGTCTATCCGGAGCATAAGTGGTCTGAAAAGTATTGTTGCATCCTTTGTTCATGCATTTCCTTTGCCAAAGTTTAATAGGGTTTCTTTGTTCCAGTCTGGTCCGCATTCTGCAGGCCGGACAAAGACGAGGCAAGGGAATATTGTGTTTTTTATAAAATCTCAACTCGTCGGGAACAATTTTGAAAACACCGGTCCCCTGACAGGAAGAAACGTTCTGGCATTCTATTACTTCTTTTAAGATGCTGTCATTTACATCATCGATATGGTCTGGCAAATCCTTGGCCTTGATAGTTGGCTGGTATTCTGGTTTGGGTTTATCATACCAGGAATAACCTTGCTCTATAGCCTGCTTTTTGGTTAAGGGAAAACGTTCTTGAGCCACCGACTTATTATAGTTAAAAGGAGACAGTTCAATGGGGAAAAATTCGCCGTATTTGTATATCCGGTCTTTCTTATCACTGTAGGGCATATCGTCCATATGTTTCTTTATTCTGGGAATCAATTTTTCATATTCTTTCTTGGTATACTGTTTATTAAGGATACAATATTGCTTGTGACGGAGGCCGATGCAGCCAAACAGATCACTGGATGAGTAACATTCATTTGAATATTCAATATTGTAAACACCCTTGGCAACGTTTACAGAAAAAAATACTTTTCGGGCATTATCCCCGGTAGTGACAACGTCATAGAGCAACTCTGAATTAGTTCCCCCGTCAAAAATATCATAACTGTCTTTCAGATGCCATCCGCCGTTAAAAATATATTTGCAGTTATCAATCTCTTGGGCCGAATCGAAACAATAATGACAATTATTAACATTATGGATATTGTCGCCTATTGTATTCGTTGACTTGTATACCCGGGCAAACCTCCTTGGAAATTTTAACCGAAATTGATGAAAGATTTTTTTTATCTTTTCAACATTCTTATAGCTACCTAAATCATATTTCTTAATTTCTTTCTGATAATCTTTTTTAGAATAAGCTTTGTTAAAAATATGATATTTTTTGTTCCTTAGATTGACGCAGGCAAAACAATTTTGGCAATTACGACAATCATATAAAAAAGCGGAGTCAATACAATTATCCGCAAATTGGCTGAAATGAAGATTATAATTTTTATGGCAAAAAAAATCTTCGTAACAATTCTCGCTCTCTATAGTAAAAAAACTATCGAGGCAATCTCTGCTTAGACCAATTACTGAATAGAGACAGTTCTCTGATCTATTGCCAACGCACATATAGCAATTCTTGCAACGATAGACACCGGCGCAGTAACTACAATTAACAGAATTGAGATTAAAATTATGCGGCCTGGGAACGTCCAACATTAATTGTCTAAATTGCTCAAAAAAAGGCCGGTTAAAGTCGTAATCTCGGCCATATTCCATCGGGTCCCACTTGTCGGACCACCAAATCTTTGAATGATAAATTTTAAAAGGGCTGTCAGGGTGATAAATGGATATAATATCTTTATTGGAAAAATCACACTTACGTTTATAGAGCTCTGAGAGATTCCAAAAAGAAAATCTTCTCTGGGTCCGACAATCCGGACAGAAAGTCGGCTCGGGCACCCCTATTTTTTGATAAAATTCAAAATCCTCCGGCTCAATAACGAACTTCTTCTTGCAATTCTGACAAGTTTTAGTTTCAGATTTATTCACGCTTTTAAAATTCTGTCAAAACTTTTTTCTTTAATCACACGGCCTATCCTGTATTATCGCAAACAAGCGGTTCGTCCAGCGCAAGCTTCAAACATTCATCAAACCAAAGGTTCTGGCCCGCTATCTTCTTTGTCTTTCTCTTTTCTGGTTGTTCTTTCAAACTCCTCTGTTTCTTTTTTAATCTCCTCCTCGGCCTCCAATCTATCTTTAACCTCTTGCAAGGACAAAGTATATTTTTCCCGGCTCTGCCGAATAATCTGTTCGCGAAAAGACTGATGAACAGCCGGCAAAATTTTAAGAGTTTCGGCCGAGAAAGGATCGAAGGTTTCGCCGTCAATAGCCATTTTGATATAAAACTCGCGGATACCTAAATTAATCATATCCTCGGCCTGAAAAACCGGCTTCATTTCCGCCTCTAACTTGGCCGCATCATCGCCGCCGACCCGAAAAACAACAATCGTCCCAATATTGCCCAAGACCGTAGCTAAGACCTCGGGTAAAAGCTGAGCCATATACTGATGAGCCACTGTGATAGACAAGCCATATTTTCTTGATTCAGCGAACAGGTTTTCAAAAGTGGTGGTAACCAAATTATGGAACTCGTCCACGTAAAGATAAAAATCTTTTCTCTCCTCTTCCTTCATCGAGGCCCGAGCCATACCCGCCTGATAAAGCTTAGTAATAAACATCGAGCCGAAAAAACTGCTGTTTTCTTCGCCCAGCTTGCCTTTAGATAAAGATATCAAAAGAATTTTTTGACCGTTCATAATCTGTTCTAAGTCAACTTTATTCTCCTTCTGGCCGAAAATACTGCGCAGCAAGGGATTGGAAAGAAACTGACTTAATTTATTGACCAAAGGAATAATTGCTTCTGTGTCAAACTTCTCCGACCAATCGGCAAATTCAACCGCCCAAAACCTTTTAACCATATCGTCTTCAATATAATCAACTACTTTCTGCCGATATCTCCTATCAGTCAACATAGAAATCATTCCTCGCATAGTCGCTTCTGGATAGTCTAGCAGAGCCAGACAGGTAAATCTGAAAACGTGTTCCAAACGAGGTGTCCAGTTAGCCCCGAACTGCCTTTCTAAAACCTCCAGCAACCCCTGAGTCACCTGGTGCTTTAATTCGGGGCCGACATTGAGAAGAGGGTTGAAAGAGACCGGAAATTCTATATCTGAAGGGTCAATTAACACGACATCGTCTACTCTTTGTTGAGGAATAAAATCTAAGATATTTTCAATCAAATCTCCGTGAGGGTCTATCAAGCAAACTCCATGACCGTGAGCAATGTCCTGACGGATTAACAACTCCAATAATTTACTCTTACCGACGCCGCTTTTTCCGACTGTATAAATATGTTGATGTCTGTCGCCTCTCTTGATGCCGAAAATGAATTTTTTTTCCTCCAAAGCCGCCTCGTAATTGGTACGGCCAAAAAAGGAACATTCTTTGGCATCTACTCTTCCGTAAACGGGCAACTCAGGCGGTGGCGGCGCATATTTGATTTTCCTAATTTTTTCCCTGGGCATAATTAAAAAATAACACTAAAATAGACTACAATCAACTATCCTATTTCTTTTTGATAACATTCCTCATAATAAACAATCTCTTTTCCGTCGGGTGCAGATGATTCTTGACCGGAACATTGATATTGCCTTAACTAAGGCTTTGGCAGAACCCTAAGATTAATTAAGACAAGGGCTCGCCTTCCGACTAAGACCTTGTTAAAGATAATAATTTATTGAGGCGGTTTACTCTTCATCGCTAATCCTTTTTATTTATCGCATCTTCTATAGTCTTTCTCAAGCCCTTAAGGTCAACTTCTTTCCGTTTTCTCCTGAAAGAGACCGGCTCTTTTTTAAAAGCGTCCTTCAAAGAAACAGCCGGCGAGGCCTCCGTTCTTTTTTCTTCAACAACTACTTTTGGTCTCTTTCTTTTATCTTCGGGAGTTTCAGAACCGCCGTCATCCCCAAACTCTATACCTAATTCCTTCAATTCGGGCCGTTCCGGTTCGGCTACTTTTCTTTCTGTCTTTGGCTTAAAGAGTAAGGGCACCTCTTGGCCTTTCTTTACTTTTTCCAGACACTTTTGACAATAAACCGGTCTGCGGCCATCCGGTTTGAAACTAAGTTCTGTTTCTTGTCCGCAGCCCCAACAAATGGCCTTATATTTCGTCAAAGATGGCCTACTTTTTTCCCTGTTTTGAGCAGGTCTTTCTTCTTCTTGTCCCATGCCGCTCCACTTGGCGATTTTTTCCTCAACTTCTTCCTGCGAACTGGCATACCTTTCTCGAGAGACTTTAATAATTTTATCTCTCTGGCCGGAGGTCTCCCCGATAGCCGTAGGCGGCAAGGTGCTGGCTGAAAAAGGACGACTGGTTACTCCGTCAATCATCAGTCGCAAATAGATGTTGTAATTCTCCAGATTTACCAAATCCAGAATAGCAAAATCCGGAGCGAATTCTTTTTCCAAAAATTCCGCGTCAGCCGCGCCGACTCTAAAAGAAACAAGAGTACCAACATTGCCAAAAACAGCATCCCTGACTTTAGTAGTTGTCTCGGTCACTAACTGACCGATATATTGATGAGCAATAATTAAATTAAGACGGTATTTTCTGGCTTCGGATAAAATACCGGCAAATGAATCAGTAGCAAAATTCTGAAACTCGTCAACATAAAGATAAAAATCTTTTCGCTTTTCTTCGGAAATCCTAACTCTTTCCATAGCCGCTAATTGGATTTTGGTGATAATCATAGCTCCTAAAAGAGCAGAATTATCTTCACCGATTCTTCCTTTAGATACATTGACCAAAAGAATCTTGTTGGTGTTCATTATATCCGGGATATTAATCGTGCTTTTTGTCTGGCCAACAATATTACGAATCAGATAAGTTGAAAGAAACTGGCCAACTTTGTTTTGAATCGGAGCAATTGCTTCGTTCTTGAATTGGTCCCGCCAACCGGCATATTCATTAACCCAAAAAGCTCTGACCACCGGATCCTTAACATTATCGACTACCTTTTGGCGGTAATCCTTATCAACTAGAATTCTGAGGATACCCAGGAGAGTTGAACCGGGAGTATCTAAAAGAGCCAAAACGCAATTATTCAAGATATATTCCATGCGAGCCGACCAGACATTAGCCCAAATCTTAGTAAAGACGCCCATCAAATCAGAAGCAATCAAGTGCTTATACCTAGGGTCGGGTACCTGTAAAATATTAAAACCAACTGGATATTCCGTGTCAGCCGGGTTGAAATAGATAACATCGTTAATTCGCTGGGAAGGAATTTTATCTAAAACCTCCTCAACGAATTCGCCATGCGGGTCAACAATGCCAATCCCCCGGCCGGCTTCAATATCCTGCAGGGCCATATTTTTTAAGAGAGCAGTCTTGCCTACACCGGTCTTTCCGATAACATACATATGCTGGCGTCTATCATGGGTCTTTATTCCAAAAACTTTATTTTGACCCCGGAAGTTAGTTTTAGCAAAAATATTAATAGCGTCGTTCATAAAATAATCAAAGTTTATCCAACCGGCAAACTAATAGGCGGTTCTCCTTTCTTGGCTTCCACCTTAGGTATTAGAGGGGCTTTAACCATCTCTCCCGGATAATGATAAATAGTTGCCAGTTCCTCAATGTTAAAAACAAAAGGCTGGCTGCGGATAAAAAACCAATTGAGAATCGGCAAACGTTCAAAGAAAAACAGCTTAAGATATTTAATAACCGTCGAATACCGAACAAAATCTCTTTTCCGGTAAGCGGCTAAGACTTTTTTCTTGCGATAACTTTCACGCGGCTTTTTCAACTGAATCTTGTAATTAACTTTAGTCGTGATTTTACCATTCGGTTTGAAACCGTTAAGATTCTCTGTATTGAATTGCTTGTAGCAACCGATGACCGCGGATACGTTAGGCTTAGCAAAGACATCGGTCCGAGCTAGATAAATAAATCTGATTACTGTTTCAAAAGCAATCTTGGCGATATTTTCTTCCAGTGCTTTAAGAATATCTCTTTCTGATTGTGTCATCCAGTCCAAGGGATTAACCTTTCTTTCTTCGGCCGCTCCCTCGGCCGGGCCAGGCCCGGCCAACAGAAAATAGAGCTGGTTTCTCCCTTCGTCTCTCCAGGCGGTTGCTTCTTTTCTGAATTCACCGGGCGCCCGCTTAATAGCGCGGTCAAGTATGCTATCTCTTAACTTCTCGCAATCTTTTTTCCAATCGCTGAGCACCGGCCGAATCAAGGTCTGAATCCAAATCTGCTCGCCATCTTTGATCTTGGACATTACCTCTAATAAAGAAGCGAGCGGGTCAATCCTCTGTTCTTCCAATAGAATATCCCTTTCAAAGGCGGTGTAGCTTCGGATCGGATAAGCGTCTTCCTTGGTTAAAACTAACTCTGTCCCCCATAAATCGTAATCGGAATTAGGAATATCGGACGGGACCGAATGGATGTAGTCATCAACCTGACTAATTTCCGCCTCCGGGTATTGAGCGTAAACCTGAGCCTCGACTAAATCTCGATACATCTCCGGCGTCCTAATCAAAAAATGTATTTGCCCGCCCTGACTGACTAACTCTAGACTAAACCATTCCTGAAGTTCCCCTTTTATATTCCTTTCTTTCCAGTTGGGTGTCCGCTGGGCGCCGTGAAGTCCGGCAAAAAACTGTTCCATTGCCCGAGGCGTTTTTTTAATCTCAGCCGGCGGCTTCACTTCTAAAAGAGTCCAGTTGATTCCCTGAACAAATTTCTGGCGAGCGCTCTTAATCCAAAGCCCTTTGGCTAAAAAGAAGAGAATCAGTGGAACATAAATCCACCAAAGAGATAATAAAAACCCTCCGATGCAATAAAAGGCCGTCAAAAAGGCAAGAATAACCTGCAAGAGTGTAGGCATAAAATCAGCACAAGAACGGTTTTCGTACTACGAGAGGCGCAAGAACCGTTCTCGCAATTTTCTCGTAATTTATTTAGTTAAAGTGTATCTGCCTGTTTTATTTTGATTAAAATACTGACGATTTTGCAGATTAATTAAAACAGTGTTTGGTTTAACTAAACGATTTTTTAAAACTTGCTTTAAAATATCCTCTTTAGTTAATGAGCCATTCTCTTTTAGCATTTGGACCAGAATTTGGCGGACTGTCCCTGGCTGATAGCCCCATTCGCCCAAAGCGTAAGTCCCCCGACCAACCAGAACAAAACGGTTATCCTTGATTAATTCATTGTGAACAGTTTGCGGACGAGCCTCTCTAGCCGAAATCAAGCTAAGCCGGTTTGAACCAGAGTAAAAATTTCTTTGATTAATTAACTGGGCAACTTCCTTAAAATGCAAGGGTCGGCCGCTTTCCTTAAAAACAATGTAGGCTTTATCTTTAACTCCCCGCGGATTAACTTGAGGCCACCGGCTTAAACCAAAATGATCAAAACTATCCCGGTCAATTAATTTAGTCGCATCCAAGTAAGAAAGGAGTGTTTTTTTAGTCAAAGAAATTTTTTCCTGTTTGAGACAGGCAAAAATATAATCCAAAGAGACCGGCTTTTCTTTGTTTACTATCTCCTTAACCAAATAATTAATCGCCCAACTAGCTTTATCAAAAGCAGCCGGGGAATTCACCCAAAGTGAATAAAATTTATCCGATTCGACAAAGCGTTGATAAGACTGGCCCAAGCTCAGAATAAAGAAAAGAGCTCCCCGAACGGGATAATTTTCCTGACAGCCAGTCAAGGAGCCAAGCAATCTTTCTTCTCTGATTAAACCGCCTTCCTGATTAAAAAAATTATCAATTGATTTAAAAACCGGCTTAAATGAATCAGATAAAGCCTTCTTTCTAAAATCAGAAAAAGCGGCCTCCTCGATCTGACGAACCCGCTCCCGCGTTATATTGTATCTTTGACCAATTGCTTCCAAGGTTTGGCGTTGTCCGTCTTTCAGGCCAAAACGCAAATTAATAATTTCCCGTGTTCGCTGATTATCGACATCGCCAATCAATCGAGAAACCAATTGTTCATATTCTGATAAAGATGATTGTTCACCCATATATTTATATTTAATCTAACACATTATTATATAGACGTCAACCCTGATTACCTGTTTTTCCAATTTTGCCAGACCACGACTAAAGAACTAGTCAAGAAAACAGAAGAATAAGTGCCGATAACTATCCCAACCATCAAAGCCAAGGCGAAATATTTGATGCTCTGACCTCCGAGAAAGAAAATAGCCAAAAGGACAAATAGAGTAGTTAAGGCCGTATTAAGGCAACGGGTTAAACTTTGGTTAACGCTCTGATTGACTATCTCTTTAAAATCAGTCCAATTAGTCCTCAAAAGATTCTCCCGCGAGCGGTCAAAAATGACAATACTGTTATTAACTGAATAACCAAGGATGGTTAAAAAAGCGGCTACTAAAGGCAAGCCAATTTCGACCTCGCAGTAATGACCGAGGACCGAGAAAAAACCAAGGGTAATCAAAATATCATGGAAGAGGGCGCTAATCGCCACCAGACCATACTGCCAGGAAGCGACCGGTCTAGTTACCCTTCGAAAGGCCCAAGCAATATAAACGATAATAGCGACCAGGGCGAAAAGAATAGCCCAAGCCGCTTTTTCTTTTAATTCTTGTCCGATTAAGGGACCAACTGATTCAAATCTTTTTTCTTCAATTTTTCCCCGGCCGATTTTATCTAAAATCTTTTGGTGAGTTTCCTCGTCAATATCTTTCAAACGTAAAATTAAACCTCGCTGGCCGGTTGACTGAAGACTGATTTGACCCAGCTCCAAAGCCTGTTCTTCATCCGACCAGCCAGCCAGTTCTTCCTTAATTTCCTGATGAGTCGGCCGCGCCTCTTTGAATTCTATTTCGAGCAAGGTGCCGCCGGTAAAATCAATCCCCAAATTTAATTTCCAAAGAAACAAGCTAACTAAACTGGCTAAAACCAGCAAGGCCGAAATGGCAAAATAAATTTTACGATGTTGAATGATTTGCATAATTCTAGGGAAAGGCCTGTTAGAAAAAGGTCTGGCCTTGCCTAACCTAGCTCGTAATTATTAGTTAGTTTTGAAAATTTTAGTTGGAAAGGCCAGACCTTTT